>JAKSIK010000009.1 GCA_024398835.1 Fibrobacter sp. | reverse complement strand
GTCGCCGCTGGATTCACGCCCCCCTTGAGGTCATCCCTCGAGGGGGGCTTTTTTTATGCCCGCGAACGCGCGGGAAAACGGTGCTGCGGCACGGACGGGATTAAAAATTTTATGAAGAAAATTGCAGTCTACATTCACGGGAAGGGCGGTAACGTTGCCGAGGCGGATCATTACAAGTCTTTGTTGAATGACTATGAAGTTGTTGGCTTTGATTACAAGGCTGAAACTCCCTGGGATGCTGTCACCGAGTTTCGCGCGTTTTTTGCGAGCCTAGAAGATTATGATTCTGTGCTGTTGATCGCGAATAGCATCGGTGCGTACTTTGCCATGATGGCTTTGGGTGGCGACATTTCTAGTTCTGTGAAAATTGAGCGGGCACTTTTTATTTCTCCTGTCGTTGATATGGAGAAGCTTGTTTGCGATATGATGCGGTGTGCGAATGTTACTGAAGATGAACTGCGTGCACGTGGCGAAATCCCCACAGACTTTGGCGAGACGCTTTCGTGGAAGTACTTGAGTTATGTTCGCGAGCATCCTGTGAGATGGAATATCCCAACGGAGATTCTTTACGGTTCAAGGGATAATTTGACACCCTATGAAGTGGTGTGCGATTTTGCCGAGAAAATATCTGCAAGCCTTACGGTAATGGATGGCGGAGAGCATTGGTTCCACACTCCGGAGCAGATGAAGTTTTTAGATCAATGGATTGAGAGTCGCGCTTTGTAGTGTGTGCGATAAGCTGCGTGCTGATTAATCCAGCGGATACTTGTCCTTGGCGGCATCCAGCTCGGTACTTTTGATTTCGTACTGGCTGTAGAGTTCATCAATCTGTTTTTTGATATCGTCCATGTCTTTGGCGATAGCGGTGATGGCGGCACCGTCAGCGGCTTCTGATGCGGCCACCAGTTTTTCCTCTAATGTAGCAGACTGTGCTTCAGCTTTAGAGATATCCTCTTCGATTTTGGCGATGGCCTTTTCCAGAGGCTTGATGACTTTGGAGCGTTCTGCGATGTAGTCGGCACGAGCCTTGCGGTCTTCCTTTGTGCGAGGGGCAGCATTCTGCGATGCGTTATCGCTAGTGACATCGATGTTGGAAACTTTGATGTTTGCAGATTCTGTTCCGCCAGGCTTCTTTTCGCTGGCCCAGCCTACCTTCTCCAGGAAGTCGGCGTAAGAGCCCTCAAAAATGCGGCAGGTTCCGCCGTCAAAGACGACCAGACGGTTTGCGAAAGCATGAAGCAACTCTTCATCATGCGTGACCACCATTGCGGTACCTTCGTAATCTTCCAGAGCATCGATGAGGCTTTCAATGGATTCCATGTCCAGATGGTTAGTGGGTTCGTCCAGCAGGAGCATATTGCAGGGTGTTGCCAGAATCTTCCCGAGAAGGACGCGGCTTCGCTCGCCACCGCTGAGGACTTTAACCTTCTTAAGTGCAGCATCGCCGCTGAACATCATGAGGCCAGCGAGGCCGCGGGCGCGACTCTTTTGCGAGACCTCCTCGATGGCGGTAGCGATTTCTTCTTCTACGGTATTATCCAGATTGAGGCGGTTGATATTGGTTTGCCCGAAGTAGTTGATTTGCAAATTCGGGTTGTGGCAGATTTCGCCTGCAGTAGGAGTCAATTCTTTTGCGATGAGGTTCAGGAGCGTGGTTTTGCCACGGCCATTGGGCCCGATGATGGCAATGCGGTCCCCTTTGAAGACCTCGAATTCCAAATCTGTAATGAGTTCCGGTCCATTCTCATAGGCAAAGCGGATGCCTTTTATTTGCGCCATGCGCTTGCCAGGAAATTCTGCTTCCGTGAAGGAGAAATCCAGATTACGCTCGTGAGTAAGTCGCTCGCCGTTTGCGAGTTTTGCGGCCGCCTTGATTTTGGATTGCACCATGGCGGCTTTTGCGGCCTTGTAGCGGAAGCGCTCGATGACCCGTTCCAGCTGCTCTTTTTTACGGGCCTCGTTCTCCTGTGTGCGCTGGGCGACTTCTTCTTCCTCGGCGATGGTTTCCCTAAGTTTTTCGACAGTACCTTTTACCTTGCGCGTTTTATGGCGGTGAATACCCACGGTGTGGGTGCAGACTTCGTCCATAAAATGATGGTCGTGGGTTATGAGAAGGACTTCCCCTTTCCAACCCCTTAAAAATCGACTGAGCCAACGCATGGACACAATGTCCAGATAGTTGGTGGGTTCGTCCAGCAAAAGCATGTCGGGTTCGCTGGCCAAAACTTTCGCCAAGTTCAGGCGAATCTGGAAACCGCCGGAAAGAAGCATGGGGCTTTTTGCCATACTTTCTTCATCGAAGCCGAGACCGAACAAAATGGCTTCCACCTTGTGCTCTTCAATCCAGCCGTCTTCGTTGGGTTTGAGGACGCTGCAGGCTTCTTCGTGGACGGTGTCGTGGGTGAAGTTGATGTGCTGCTGCAAATAGCCGATGGTGTAGTTTTTGGGAATGTCAATGGAGCCGCCATCGATGCATTCCTGGCCCAGAATCATTTTGAAGAGAGTGGATTTGCCACAGCCGTTACGGCCTACGAGCCCCACGCGCTCATGATCGCCCACGAGGAAGCTCGCCCCATCTAGAAGGACTTGCTCGCCGAAGGATTTGGAAATGTTCTGGATTTGAATCACAGGGGGACAATTTAGTAAAAGGTGAGCGCCGTGACAAATTTATTTGGCATAGTACGAGTCGCAACTAAATGCGGACTTGTCCGCAATTTAGTAAAAGGTGAGTGCCGCGGCAAAGTTGCAATTTTGGTTTGACGGTGGGCGAAAAAAAAATATATTTGCGAACATGAAAAAATGGCTATGGTTAATGGTGGCGACGTTTATACTTTGGGCGTGTGGAGACAGTTCTTCGGGGCCTTCGACTTTGGATGAAGATGAGGTGGCCGCCTTGTGTCCGGAATCTGCACGGGGCACATTTGTAGACGAACGGGATGGTCATGAATACCATTACACCACCATTGGGAACCAGGTGTGGATGGCGGAAGATCTGGCGTATGAGAAGAAGTATTACAACGAGGATGGAAGCGAGTCAACGGACCACTGCGATAGTACTGGTGAATATTGTTTCTATGCTCCGTTTAAGGGCAGATATCCGAATATAGCGTTTGAGGATTCTCTCTGCCCAGAGGGTTGGCACATCCCAGGCAATGATGAAATTGATGAATTGATGGAGAATGTAGGCGGTTATGAAAATGCGGGCCATATTTTGAAAAGTAAAACGGGTTGGGGAAATGTGAATCCGGACGAGGAATCCAATGGAACGGATGGTTGCGGATTCAATTTAAAACCAGATTGGACGGTTTTCTCGGATTATGATTTGTCGGGAATAGAAAAGGATTATTATGGTTCCTTCATGAGTAACACCCATATCCCAGACTCGTCTAGTTATGCTGAGGATTATGATGGAAATCGGTATTATCATGATATCTTCTATACCCATATGTTTTATTCCAGGAGTGATACGGTAGCAAGGGTGGAATGGACTTATTATTTGGTGGACCGTATTCGCTGCATTAAGGATTAGTTTATGCGTAATGGACTTCGAATAACCCTTTTGCTTGTATGCGCGTTAGTTCTTGTTGGCTGCGGTGATGAGTCTTCGTCGCCAGACCCTGTTGATTTTGCAGAATTGTGCCCTGAATCGGCTCGCGGAACTTTTGTTGATGACCGGGATAGCAGTGAATATGCCTACACGACTATTGGAGACCAGAAATGGATGGCTGAGAATTTGAAATACAATCTCAAATACAGCATTTGCCATGATAGCCTTCAAGAAAATTGTGATAAGTATGGAAGGCTTTATGTTTTTCAGCACACAACATACAACCTGTTAGGCCGTGCTTCGGAATTTGATTTTATATGGGATAGCATATATACTTTATGCCCCAAGGGATGGCGTGTGCCGAAGTTGAGCGATTTTGAGCACTTGCGGGAGCAGGTTCATGTGGATGGGAATGCCCTGATTGCTAAGGAAGACGGTGGTAGCGACATGTGCGGATTCAACTTGAAGTTGGCGGGGGAATACAGTTATCGCGGCATTTATGAGGCGGGAGGATATTTTTACGGTAAGGGAGAAATGACAAGTTTGTGGTCTCAAACGCGACGTGATGTGGGTATGGCTAATGTTCAAGATTTTTATAAAGAAAGGGAAATCCCGGACATATATTGGGAATCTATTTTAGATGGCTCCATAGAAGGCAAGGTCAATTATATGGGTTATGTCCGGTGCATCAAGGAATAAGTTGAGCGTGTTATGGCTGTTGGATATATCAATAAACTGGAATCTTTCGGGTCTGTAGATGGCCCTGGAATTCGCTTTGTGGTGTTTCTGCAGGGCTGCCCCATGCGTTGTAAGTTTTGCCATAATCCGGAAACCTGGAAGTTTGCAAATGGCGAAACTGCCGCGACTTTGGGAGCGATGGCAATGACGGCCGATGAGCTTCTGGATAAAGCCCTGCGCTACAAGACTTATTGGGGGCGAGACGGAGGCATCACCGTTAGCGGTGGGGAGCCTTTGGCCCAACTGGATTTCATGATTGAATTTTTTGAGAAAGCGAAAGTCGCCGGAGTGCATACCTGCATTGATACTAGCGGCGTCACCTTCTCGCGGGAGCCTGCAGTTTTCGCGAAATTTGAAAAACTGATGGCGGTGACGGATTTGCTTCTGGTGGACATCAAACACATTGATGATGCGGCTCATAAAGAACTAACAGGTCACGGGAACGAAAACATCATCGACTTCTATCGCTATCTGGATGAAATCCGCAAGCCCATCTGGATAAGGCATGTGCTTGTGCCGGGCATTAGCGACGATGACGCTGCGCTCCTTCGCACACGGGACTTTATTCGCACCCTTGGCAATGTGCAGCGGGTGGAAGTCCTGCCGTATCACGCCTTTGCCCTCGGGAAGTACGCGGAGTTGGGCATAGATTATTCTCTGAAAGATACGCAATCTCCAGACGTAGCTCGGGTAGAGAATGCCAACCGCATTCTCGAAACAGAGAAGTACAACGACTGGAAGAATTAGTTTTGCAAAAAATTGTGGGGATGCAAAAACTCGCCCGTCATCACGAGCGATTTGATTTTTTGCGTTTTGTTAAAGTGTTAAGAAAGCTAGCCAGAATTATTTCTGTAAAGCGAGTATAACAAGGCGCTGGAAGGCGACGTATAAATGGGAAAATGTTGTAGTAAGGGGTAAGAAACGAGCAAGACAAGGCACGAACTCGACGCTGTAGTGGTACCTACAGCGAGAAAATGTTAAATCATTTGGAACATTGTGAAAGGTTTAAGAAAGCAAGCCAGGGCAGGAACAACTTCGTGTAGCGTAGTTTAAACCTACGTGAACGAAGTTGTGACGCACTATGGCGCCGCTTTATTATCCCTTAATGGCGTCGCCCATGGAGAACATAGGCATATACATTGCAATCAACAGGCCACCCACGGCGCCACCGAGGAACACGATGATCAAAGGTTCAATCATGCTCACCACAGCATCCACAGCGGCGTCCACTTCTTCATCATAGAAGTCGGCCAGCTTCAAAAGCATTCCGCCCAGGTTACCAGTCTTTTCACCCACGCCAGTCATCTGAATCACCATGGGAGGGAAGATTCCCACATCGGTCATAGGTTCGGCAATGGACTTACCACCGGCGATACCGATTGCAATCTTGTTGATGGCTTGTTCCACAACCATGTTACCAGCAGTAGAGGCAACCACTTTTAATGCGTCCATCACAGACACGCCTGCGTTAAGCAGCGTTCCCAGCGTTCTGGAGAAGCTTGCGGTAACGGATTTAATCTGCAAGTCGCCTAGTTTAGGAACCTTCAACATGAATTGGTCAAAAGCATAGTGAATGGGTTTAACTTTCAACGCCATTTTGAAACCCACAATAAGAGTCACTGTTCCTATGACGAGGAATGCGGCATTATCTCGTAGGAAATCAGAAATGCTCATCACGAAGAGCGTAGGTGCTGGAAGTTCTGCATCCAAGGCGGCAAACTGTTCTGCGAAGGTAGGCACCACGAAGGTCATAAGGGCGATCACCACGAAGATACCCACGATGATAACCATGACCGGGTAGGTGAGAGCTTTTTTCACCTTGCGTTTGAGGCGCATGGAGTTTTCCATGGTTTCCGCAAGACGGGCGAGAATTCCTTCAAGAATACCACCAGCTTCACCTGCGGCCACCATGTTGCAATAGAGGGAGTCAAAAACCTTTGGGTGTTGGGCCAAAGCATCAGCTAGCGAAGAACCGCCGTTGATGGATTGAGTCACTTTGTGAATCACTTCTTTCAGGTTCACATTTTCGCATTGCTCTTCCAGGATGTTCAAGCACTGGAGCATGGGAAGACCGGCAGAACACATGGAGGAGAACATACGCGTGAAACGGGTCAAGTCTTCGTGTTTGATGCCGGAGCCAATCTTGATTTTGATTTCTGTCGGTTTTTTCTTTAAGCTGGTAATGACCAACCGGCGGCGAAGGAGCAGTGCTTCCGCTTCCGCTTTGTCTTTTGCCTCCAAAGTTCCTTCAAAATTGGTCCCTTGGGTGTTTTGTGCTTTATAGAGGAATTCTGCCATAAATTACACACCTTCTTTCTGGAATAACTGTTCCAGCTGGTCTGGACTGGGAGAACGGGAAAGAGCTTCGAACCGGTCCACCTTGCGCTGTTTGACCAGGTCGCAAAGGCACATGTTCATGGTGTTCATGCCGAACTTCTGACCGATTTCAATCATGGATTCAATCTGATGGACCTTGTCATCGCGAATGAGGGCGCGAATACCTGGAGTCACGTTCATGATTTCGTAGGCCATGACGCGGCCTCCGCCAACCTTTGGTACCAGGGTTTGACATATGACGCCCTGAAGCACGAAGCTGAGCTGGGTGCGTACCGTCTGCTGTTCGCCCTTGGGGAAGGCGTCGATGATACGGTTGATGGTCTGCACGCAGGAGTTGGTATGAAGTGTTGCAAAGGCCAAGTGACCGGTTTCTGCAATGGTCAGTGCACAACGCATGGTCTCATTATCACGCATTTCGCCGATAAGCACCACGTCGGGGTCCTGACGGAGGGCCATCTTCAATGCCATGGCAAAACTGGTGGTGTCACTACCCACTTCGCGCTGGTTCACCATGCAGCCCTGATGCTTGTGCAAAAATTCAATGGGATCTTCAACTGTGAGGATGTGGTCGTGCCGTTCCTTGTTGATTTTATCAATCATGGCGGCGAGGGTGGTGGACTTACCAGAACCGGTAGCACCAGTCACCAGCACGAGGCCAGAAGGACGCGTGGTGAAATCTGCAAGAATCTTCGGGAGGCCCAGGTCTTTAAAGGTCTTGATGTCCAGCGGAATGATACGGAGGGCGAGAGCCACGCAGCCGCGCTGGAGGTAGGCGTTGGCACGGAAGCGGGCCAGGTTGGCGATACCGAAAGAGAAGTCGCATTCCTTAGTCTGTTCGAAGGTCTTTTTCTGAGCTTCGTTCATGAGGCTATAAGTCATGCGCATGGTCTCATCGGGCTTCATTTTTTCAGTGCCGATGGGGGTAAGTTTACCAGAAAGACGAAGGAGCGGAGGGGAACCGGCCGTAATGTGCAAGTCGGAACCGTTACGCTTAACCATTTCACTAAGAAGTTCTTGAATGTTGTATCCCATGGTAGAGAATATAACTAAAAAGGGCTAAAAATTTCGTAAATTGTTGAAAGATATGCACTTTTCGCCCTTTAAAATTATCCTTCTGGTGGCTGTTTTGCTGTTTGCCGTCTTTGTGCAGCGGCAGTGCAGTTCCTATGGGCAGGCTTTCCAAGAAATTCCCAAATATGTGGCTAGTTTTGAGGCCCAGAACATGCTGGGCGAGAAGGTGTTTTTTGGAGAGGTGAAGGGAGAGGTGACCCTGGTGGTTCTTACCGCCTCCTGGTGCCCTAGTTGCCGTGCAGAATTGCCAAGCCTGCGGAAAATCCATGAGGCTTATGAATCCCGAGGGTTGAAGGTGGTGATGATTGATGAGGACGAGGATTTTGCCACCGCCCAAAAATATCAGGAGAAGGAAAAGTTCCCCTGGACGATGTTGTTCTGGAATTATGATGCGATGAATGCCTTTGGCAACCCGCGGGTGATTCCAGTCAATTTCCTTGTAAATGCAAAGGATAGCATCACCTATGTGGGTGTTGGCGCATTTGATGAGCGAGAAATGCGCTCCGCTATTGAAGGATTACTGACAAAGTAAATGCGTGGCAGACACCATCATTGGTGTCTGATAATAGTTGTTTTTGCTAGAGTTCTACGAGTAGACCCAATTGCATGTAGATATAGCCCATACCAAAATGTTCTAGGAACTCATAGCCTCCCATCACGAGGATGGATGTTTTGTCGCCGTTTTTGATGTCAAGTCCGCCACCAGTACGCCAGAACATTTGATGGTTGCTGCCGATGAGATAGCCGATGTCGCCGGTAATAACGGGAAGCATCTGTCCGCCAAAGGGAAGCCTAATCCAGGCGCTGGCAGAAACGGGCACGAGGCTCACGTTGTCAATTTCTTGATAGCCACTGCCTAAGCCTACAAATACCATTTGATCTATAGGAAACCAGTAATGGCCGTAGATGTTTAGATTGAAATCTAGAATTTCACTGACATGGTTCACCACGCCACCTTGGACATCCATGGTAAAGGCATTGGCCTTCGTAGGAGCTAAGGTTAGGAGACATGCAAAGAGAACGGGAAGTGCGCATTTGATGATGGAAGTTGCTTCTTCATCGCTGCGTGCTTCACGAGCCCATCCACCACTTTTTTCCTTGGTAAAGGACAGGAAAAATCCTTTTAGCATTGCAAAGTTCATGGACAAAAAATAGTAAGCGCTGGGAATTTTTTTGGAAAGAGCGAGGAACAAAACCAGAATCATGAGGGCAAATGAGGCCTGGTAGAGGACTCCGCTTGTTAAAAGCAGGGCATTTGCCACAAAAAGAAGTATCAGAATGTGGGGAGAGAACCAGCGGAGAATCTTGTGAGAGAAGAAGAGATAGGCGAGGAGAGGGCGGAACGGATTCAAGAGAGGGAGGTAAGAAAGCAAGTAGTTGAAGTTGGCGCGGCCAATGCGGACTTTGCGGCGGAACTCGCCAGCGCTTTCCTTGGAGGTTTGCTCAGTGCCGATGGCGCTGGCGATGAAAGTGCAGTAGAACCCTTTCTGGAGAATTTTTGTAGTGATGTAGAAGTCGTCCATGACGCTCTTTTTGATGGGGAGCTCGGAGTAGAGGCTTTTCCGGATGGCATAGAGGGCGCCGTTACCGCCAATGAGGCGGTCCAGAATACCTTCGAACTTCTTGATTTCGGATTCCAAATCCCAATAGGAACTTTCCCCCTGCCCGAGAACGCTGCCGCTTTTGTCGGAAAGAATGAGGTGACCGCAGGCGCAACCGATTTTCTTATCCTTGAAAGGGTCCACCAGTTTACGGACTACGTTGGGGAAGAACATGGTGTTTGCGTCGCAGAATACGAGAATCTCCCCGGTGGCGATTTTCTGCAGGCGGTTCAGCATGGCGGCCTTGCCCGCATTCTGCGGAGCCTTCACAAGGGTGATGCCTTGGTCCTTGTAGCGGGCGATAATTTCAGCCGTTTTATCAGCCGACCCATCATCACCAATAAGAACTTCCAGTTTGTCTTTTGGGTAGTCGATCTCCAGAATGTTCTGGATTTTCCGTTCAATTACCGCTTCTTCATTGAAGGCGGAAATCAAAAGTGAAACAGTGGGCAGTTCAAAGTTTTCATCGATATCCCTGTGATGCCTCTTGAAAAGTTCGCTCACAAAGGGGAGCGTGAGCGGGAAAAGTCCATAGCACAAGACCAGAAGGAATAGGAGAACCCAGAAGGCGATTTGCACATAGAAGAGAAATTCTGCACTCATTGGTTAATCCAGTCCTTTTCTTTTTCTAAAAACTTACGGAGAAGTTCCAGCATTTCTTGTGGGCTCATGGAATCCGTGACCGTGAGAATGGACATGCCCTTGGGGGCCACTAGAACAAATGAAGGTAAAGCGGTCAATTCCCAGACTTGATGAAAACAATTTTGGATGGTGTTTTTGACGCCATCGCACTTGATGGTATCCTGGGAATCCGCATCCAGTTTTACGGCATAGAATTTAGTATTGAGAATGGCGGAAATGGTGGGGTCGCCGTAGACGTTTTTATCCATAATGCGGCAGGGGACGCACCAGTCTGCGTAAAGATCTACGAGGATGAGTTTGGGTTCTTTTTGCGCTTTGGCAAGGGCCTCGTTGTAGGTCATCCAGTGGACCATTGTGGCAGGGGCGCTATAAGCAAGGCCGCCGGCAAGAATCAGGAAGACGAATAATTTTGTAAGGAGGGAAGGGCGAAGGTTCATTTGTCCGCTCCTTCTTTTTTGGATTTTCCAGGCTTGGGACTCTTGGATTTTTTCGTCTTCTCTTTGGCGGCTTTTTCTGCTTCTACGCGCTTGATGTAAGCATCAGGGTCCAAGATGGAATCGATGCGGTCAGTGACTTGCTTTTGGAAGGGAATCCACATGTCATCGTTGGCGAGGATTTCGTTTGTTTTTTGAATGAAGGATTCTCGAGTGTAGCCGTACTTTTTGAGGATGTCTCTGCGGGCGAGGCCGGCGGAGGGAGATTCAATGCCGTAGGTGTGCTCGGCCACACGGATTTCTACAAAGGCTGCAATAAAGCTTTCTTCGATGGTGATGTTTTCGTCTTTACACCCTGTGAGATACAGGGATGCCGCCAGCAGAAAAAGAAGGAATGCCGTGCAGGAAAGGGAGGCTTTAATCTTATAACTGCTGAAGAAACTCATTGGGATTACGGCTTCGGCCGACCTCAGTTTTTTTCTTCCAGGGCGTTCTCGAAAAGTCCGGAGACATAGTCGGCCTTGCTGAAGGGGACCAGCTGGTCGATGCGTTCTCCCATGCCTATCCAGCGGATGGGAATCTGGAGAGAACTTGCGATGCTGAGGACTGCGCCACCGCGGGCGGTGCCGTCCAGTTTTGTGACGACCAAACCCGTGAGAGGGAAACTCTGGTTAAAAATCTTGGTCTGACTGATAGTGTTCTGTCCGGTATTGCCATCGATGACGAGCCACATGTCTTGCGGGAAGTCTGGATTCACCTTCTTGATGACGCGGACGATTTTCTTCAGCTCTTCCATGAGGTAGTCTTTGTTGTGGAGACGGCCTGCGGTATCTACCAAGACGACGTCACAGCCACGAGCAACGGCGGCATTGCAAGCATCGAAGGCTACGGCCGCGGGGTCGCTCCCTTCCTGATGCTTCACGAATTCGGCGCCGGAGCGTTCGGCCCAGGTTTCCAGCTGTTCGATGGCGGCTGCACGGAAGGTATCACAGGCAGCAATCATGACTTTCTTGCCCTCGCCGATGAGCCGTGCGGCAAGTTTCCCGATGGTGGTGGTTTTACCGGCGCCGTTGACGCCAATGACCAGGACTACATGAGGTTTCCCTTTGAGTTCAAAGGGCGGTGGATCCTTGAGAAGGCGTTCCGCCTCGGAGCGCATGATGTCTAGGACCTGCTCTGTGGTGAGGGACTTGCCAAGCGCGTTTTCCCGGAGAGCATCGGTTAGGAGGAATGCGGCTTCTACGCCCACATCCGCCTTGATCAAGTGTTCTTCCAATTCCTCTAGAGTTTCGTCAGTAATCTTGCCTGCACCAACGATACCCTTCAATTCGCCCAAAAGGGCGTCACGGGTTTTGGCTAGGCCACTTTTAATCGCAGAGAAAAATCCCATTGTAATCCTATAGAGCCTTTATACCAGGCTCTCAACTTTATCCACTAAACCGTAGGCTTTGGCTTCTTCGGCGCTCATGAAGTTGTCGCGTTCCGTATCGCGGTCGATTTCTTCCATGGAGTGCCCGCTGGTTTCGGCCAAAATTTTGCCGGTAATGCTTCTGATGCGGAGCATTTCCTCGGCCTGAATCTGGATGTCGCTTGCCGGAGCCACAATTTCACCATGAATCAGCGGCTGGTGAATCATGATGCGTGCGTTGGGCCATGCGACGCGCTTGCCTTTGGCGCCAGCAGTCAGGAGAACGGCGCCCATGGAGGCTGCTTGCCCGCAACAGACGGTGACCACATCGCTCTTGATGGCGTTCATGCAGTCGTAGATGGCAAGGCCGCTGCTGATGACGCCACCGGGACTGTTGATGAAGAAGATGATGTCTTCATGGTTCAGGGAGTCCAGATACAGGAGTTGCTTCACAATGCGTTCGGCGCTTTCGTCATCGACGGCGCCCCAGAGGAAAATGCGGCGCTTGTTTCCGAGGAATTCCTCGGCCTTTTTCATCATTTCTGGAGTCTGGGCTTCTTTCTTTTCGTTGCAATCTGCCATAAAGCATCCTTTTTTAATTCTCTCGCAATTTAGAAATTTACAAAACGGGAACTCGCGGCGAGCACGCTAAAATTGTGGGTTTCCTGCTTTTTTATCGTAATGAACAGAAGATATGTAAACAGATGGTGTAATTTTAGTGAAATCAGGTTGTGCCTTCCGCGACTTTTTCTACATTTCTAGCGCAACAAAATACCCGCATTTGCGGAAAGGATTAAGCTATGTCAAAATTGACGGATTCTATGGAATGGAAGGCCCTTGAGGCCCATGCCGAAGTCGCAAAGACTTGGCGCATGCGTGAAATGTTCGCTAAGGACCCGGCCCGTGCCGAAAAGTTCAGCGCAGAAGCCTGTGGCATCTTCCTGGACTATTCCAAGAATATCATCACGGAAGAGACCCTGGATAAGCTTCAGGCTCTTTTGAAGTCTGCCAATTTTGAAGAAATCCGTGCCAAGTATTTTGGCGGCGAAAAGATCAACTCCACGGAAAAGCGTGCCGTGCTCCATACCGCTCTCCGCTATAAGGGTAATGACCCCATTTGCGTGGATGGCAAGGATGTGATGCCGGAAGTTCGTGCTGTGCTCAAGCATATGGAAGAATTTACCAAGCTGGTTCGTAGCGGCAAATGGAAGGGCCATACAGGCAAGTCCATCAAGTATGTGGTGAACATCGGTATTGGCGGTTCCGACCTTGGTCCGGTGATGGTGACGGAAGCTTTGAAGCCCTATGCTGACAAGCCCATTGCTGGCGAAACTTCTCCGGAAGTCTACTTCGTCTCTAACATCGATGGCACCCACATGGCGGAAACCTTGAAGAAGGTGAACATTGAAGAGACCCTCTTCATTGTGGCTTCCAAGACATTCACGACGCTTGAAACTATGACGAATGCTGAAACTGCCAAGAATGCGGTTCTCAAGGCTTTTGGTGGCGACAAGGCTTCCATTGCAAAGCACTTTGTTGCTCTTTCTACGAACACTGAAGCCGTCACGGAATTTGGTATCGATCCGGCTAACATGTTTGAATTCTGGAACTGGGTGGGCGGCCGCTATTCTCTGTGGTCTGCCATCGGTCTCAGCATTAGCCTCCGCATCGGTTTTGAAAACTACATGAAGCTCCACCAGGGCGCCTACGAAATGGATCAGCATTTCAAGACCGCTCCCGTGGAAAAGAACCTCCCTGTGCTCCTCGCCCTTATTGGCGTGTGGTACAACAACTTCTTTGGCGCTGCTAGCTATGCCATGCTTCCGTACGACCAGTATCTGCACCGCCTGGCAGCATACTTCCAGCAGGCGGATATGGAATCTAACGGCAAGACTGTAGACCGTGATTCTAAGCGCGTGAACTACCAGACTGGCCCGATTCTCTGGGGCGAACCGGGTACCAACGGCCAGCATGCCTTCTACCAGCTGATTCACCAGGGCACGAAGATGATTCCTTGCGACTTCATCGCTCCGGCAAACAGCCACAACAAGGTGGGCGATCACCATCAGAAGCTGCTCAGCAACTTCTTTGCGCAGCCCGAAGCTTTGATGAACGGCAAGACTCTTGCTCAGGCCCAGGAAGAACTTCGTAAGGATGGCAAGAGCGAAGAGGAAATTGCATTCCTCGCTCCTCACAAGGTGTTCGAAGGCAACAAGCCGACGAACTCCATCATGATGGACTACGTCTCTCCGGAACGCCTTGGCGCCCTCATCGCCATGTATGAACACAAGATCTTCACGCAGGGTGTTATCTGGAACATCAACAGCTACGACCAGTGGGGTGTGGAACTCGGCAAGCAGCTTGCGAAGAAGATTCTTCCGGAACTCGCCAAGGCTGACGCTGAACTCAACCACGATAGTTCTACGAATCAACTCATCAAGTGGTTCAAGAGCCATCAGGCCTAAGAATTAACGAGATTCTTCTCGCTAGTTTAAACAAGTTAAAATCCGTTCGGTGCGCCGGGCGGATTTTTTCTAAATTTCCGCTTGCAAATGGAACAGAGTGTTCAAAATGTGGTAAAACCCAAGGCGGCCTACTTCCCGGCTATAGACGGCCTCCGCCTTTTAGCGAGCATCAACATCGTGATGCTTCATTTGGGCAGTTCCAACGCTCTCGTCTACATGAACGATTTCAAGTGGCTTACCCCCATCATCAACGCTCCTGCTTTTGCGGCGGGCATTTTCTATGTGCTGGCGGGGTTCCTCTTTGCAAGCAAGTTCAGCGATCCGGACCGTCGCATTCCGGTGATTCCCTTCATGTTCAGCCGCATTGCGAAACTCTACCGGCTCCACTTCTTCATGACGCTTCTCATGTTTGTGGTGCTGGTGTTCAAGTTCAGCGGCTACACTCACTTGCCGGGCGTTGGTGGTGGCGCCTTCTTTGCAGAATTTTCGGATTGCGCTTCCAAGGGCCTTGCCGCCATGACCCACCCTTGGCGAAGCCTTGTGATGCATTTGACGCTTACCTGGTCTTTGGTGCCTGATTATGGGATGAAACTGAATGAACCTTCCTGGTCTCTAACCAGCTTCTTTGTATGCTATGCTATTACTCCCTGGTTCAGCCGTTGGCTTTTCAAACAAAATAAGAAAACGCTTTGGATGCTGTTTGGTGGTGTGTTCATTCCCGGTATGGTTTGGGCGGCGATTTTTGGTGCCACGGAGAATTTGTGGTTCAGCGATTTCGAATGCAAGTACCGCTTCTTCCACATGTTCGCCCCCGTCCGTATTTTTGAATACTTGTTTGGCATGGTGATTTATCGCTTGTACAAGGAAGGCTCTTTTGATTTTTTGAAGAAGGATTTTGCAAGCGGCATCATGCAGCTTTTGATGCTCCTTGCCTTGTATGGAAGCCTTTTCCTTATGGGCCCGAACAACAATCCCGGCGTGAACTACTTCCTGCATCATAGTCTCCCCATTTTCATTTACGGCATGCTGGTGCTTTCTCTTTTAAGCGGTAAGGGGTTCCTTGCCCGGTTCTTCTGCATCGGCATTGTGCGTAAGATTGGCCGCGCCAGTTTCTATCCGTACTTAATCCACCTTCCCATTATCACCATGGCTTGGGGATTCTGCAATTTGAATACCCCTGCTAATACGGTGAAGATGCTGATTTTCATTTATACCGTCAGCACGCTGTATATGGAATTCAAGATTTGGCGGAAGAAACGTAAAAAAGCGAAAATCGCTCGTTTGCGCGAGTCGTAAATTGTATATTCTCGGTTATGGATATTGGCAGTTTACATTTTCAGAATCCTGAAGCCTTCTGGCTGCTTATTTTTGTACCTATTTTGGTTGGCGTTTACGTCTATCGGGAACGGCGCCGCAAGAGTACCATAAAATTCCCTGCACTTTCTATTGCCAAAAAGACGGTTCCCAGCCGCCGTGTAAAGTTTCGCCACATTGTACCTGCCCTTCGACTGGCGGCGCTTTGCTGCTTTGTCATCGCTCTTGCCCGCCCCCAGAATGCCATGGAGGTGGAATACACCAATACCGATGGCGTGGATATTATGCTTGCGCTGGACGTCTCGGGCTCCATGGGTACGCTGGACATGCTCACTCGCGTAGAGCAGGCAAAGCTTGGGGTCATGAATGCGGAACGGATTTTGAAGTCTGGCGATTACTGGAAGTATAGTCGCATGGGCTATGCGCAGGAGGTGATTGCGGAATTTATCCAGAAGCGTCACAGCGACCGCATCGGGTTATCTGCTTTTGGCGCCCGTGCCGTGACGCAGTGCCCTTTGACTTTGGATTACGGCAGCCTTCTGGAGATTTTAAAAGCAACGGACGAATTGGCTCGTGATTCGACGGTTGGCGGCCGCACGGCTATCGGTGATGGCCTGATGAATGCACTTGCCCGCTTGGAAAAGTCCGATGCAAAGTCCAGAGTGGTGGTGCTTTTGACGGATGGCAAGGATAATGCCAGTGTGATTTCTCCGGTTCGTGCCGCCGAAGTGGCGCAGTCCTTGGGCGTAAAAGTCTATACCGTTGGCGTTGGGAAAAAGCGGGGAAAGATTCTCTCCTTCCAGCAGAATCCTTGGACGGGTGAAATCTCCTGGGGCGAACGGGAAATCACTCCCGAGGAAGGCATCGATGAAGCCACTCTGCAAGCGGTTGCGGCAAAGACTGGTGGAAAATTCTACCGTGCCGAAAACAAGGAGCAGTTGGAAGAAATCTACGCAGAAATTGACCAGTTGGAAAAGACGGAAATCGAGACTATCGCCTATGCTCGCTATGCGGAAAAATTCTATCCGTGGCTGTTATTGGGCGCAGCTTTAATTCTCTTGGAGCTCTTGCTTTCCAATACCCGCTTTGTGCGGATTCCCTAAACTTCCAGCTTGCTTGCTGGTTTGTAGCAGTTTCGGGCAAAATCCTTAAAGAACATCTCGATGTTGGGTGTCTTTTCGGTGCCGTATTCACTCCAGTGAATGGAGAAGGTCAGCGTCCATTTTAGCCCGTTCTGTAGTTCGGGAGCGCTACCGCCCTGGGCTAGCAGATTGCAGAAGGTTTCCGTTTCCGTGAAGTCTTCCTTCTCGAAGACAATGATGAATTTCTTGTTTTCAAACCGAGCCAGGAAGGCGTTTTGGTTTGCACAAATTTTCCTCAAAAAACGGGCCATGTTGTCTATGCCGAGGAAGGCTTGGTCTTTTCCAAAAGTTTTTCGAATGTTGTGGTAGTTGTCGATTTCAATGCATAGCGCAAACAGGCGCTTGGAAGGATTGGCGTGGAGAGTGATATACTCCATGTAATTCCAAAGTTTGTTGTCGTTGTTTAGCCCAGTGAAGGGGTCGGTGGTAATTTGCCTTTGAAGGGAGTTCAAGTGCAAATGGAGAATCACGAGCGTCAAAATGGGGGCGAGAATGGCGATGCTTAGCGTTTGGGCTTGCAAAAATGTTGCGGCGATGGGGATGATCATGATGTAAGCCAAGTAGAGGAACTCCTTGCGTAAGAAGGGAGTTCTGCATTTTCTGGCGCGCACTACAGAAATACAACTAGCAGTGAGGATGTAGAGGATGGTGGATGTGTTGAGAACAATCCATAGGAGAATGTTATCTTCGACGGTGCCACGTTTAATGCTGATGAAAAAGTCGGCAACGGCGAGAGCATCTGTCGCTAACAGGGGAATGAGGAATAGAGGCAGCCATTTGCGCAAGCGGTAAGAATCGTGCCCTGTGGTGAAGAACATATAAAGGAGCCAGCAGAAGGAGGCTAAGGTCCAGGAGAAGATTTTGAGGCAGCTGAAAATGAGTTTTGGTTCCAGGGAGTTCCATGTCAAACGGAGGCCCACATCTGCAACCATGAAAACCGTGAGCCCCTGAAGCATGATTTTGAATGTCTTGGCTTGCAATCGAAGCGAACCAGTGGAATGGCTGGCTTTAAAAATCATCAGTAGGATAACGGCGCAGATGATGTCGATTTCGATGGAGATAAGGGACTGTTCCATAAGTCGATTCTCAAGTAAGAAAAATATAATAAAATTTCAAAATTGCAAGTGCTTTCGGGAAAAGGCGGAATTTAGCGAAAATTCTTCAATTTTGGGCTAAAATGGGGTCAAAAATGTGGATTTTTTGTATATTCCCTTCAGATTTGGAGCTTGTATGCGATTTGCCGAACCGACATTTTTGTGGGGACTTTTAAGTCTGCCCCTTTTCGCATTGCTGTTTTATTATGCCTACCGCCGCCGCAAGGCCTTGGCGGCCCGTTTTGTGTCTTTGTCCATGTTGCCCAAGCTCTCCACCTCGGTTTCTCCATGGAGGCGGCTTGCTAAAGTCCTGATTCTTTTGCTCGCCATTGCCTTCCTGTTTGTGGCGCTGGCTCGCCCGCAGTGGGGCCGGAAAATGGAGCATGTGGAACGCCGCGGCCTCGATTTGGTACTGTTACAGGATATTTCCCTCTCCATGCTGGCAGAAGATGTGAAGCCCAACCGCCTCACCCGTAGCCGGCACGAGATTTCGGCATTCTTGGAATCCTTGACAGGGGATAGGGTCGGCCTGGTGGCTTTCAGCGGGGAGGCTCAGGTGATGGTGCCTTTGACGTTAGATTATGGCACTGTGCAGATGATGCTTCGAGAATTGAATCCTGGTTGGCTCATGCCGGGAACGAATTTGGAAAATGCCATCCGGAAGGGAATGAATTTGTTCAAAAATTCTGGAGGAGCAGGCCAGTATTCCGTCATGGTTTTGATGAGCGATGGTGAGGAATTGGAAGCGGAAGCTGTGAATGCCGCAAAAGAAGCTGCAGAAATGGGCATCAAGATTTATACCATCGGAATAGGCTCTCGCGAAGGCGTTCCTATTCCTGTTCCAAACCGCAAGGGAGAAGTCTCCTACAAGAAAGACATGCAGGGGAATATCGTGACGACTCATTTGGAAGAGGCGACTTTGCAGGAGATCGCCAGCGTCACGGGAGGTCTTTACTTCTATGCCAGTCCCGGAGAATTCCAGCTGCAGAAAGTGCTGACGGAAATTGCTGCCATGGAAAAGAAGGATCAGTCCAGCGACCGCATGGAGAACTATCAGGACCGCTATCAGATTTTCCTCGGGATGGCAGCACTCCTCTTTTTGCTGGAAGCCCTTGTTTCGGAACGAGGCCGCCGTCGCAAGCAACTGAACGGAAGATTTAGTTAAATCTGAAAAACATCTGTGAAAAAGCACACCGCCGGAAATAGATATTCCGTCTTTTGCTTATGGATTTATATATTTAGGCTGATGCGAAAGGTATATCCATTAGTTTGTTCGGTGATGGCTCTCGGAGCCATTTTTGCGGCCTGCAGTAGCGCACCTACGCCTAAGGCGGAAACGTCGCTGGCTGTAGAGAGCGCGGATTCGTCGAACTTGGCGAATCCGCTTCAAACAGAAGCCGCGATGGCGGGCGGTTCTGCTGGCGTCGCGATGGAAACAGCGGCGTCGGATATCC
Organism: Fibrobacter sp.; assembly: GCA_024398835.1. GTDB lineage: Bacteria > Fibrobacterota > Fibrobacteria > Fibrobacterales > Fibrobacteraceae > Fibrobacter. The sequence goes on along the minus strand of JAKSIK010000009.1, from coordinate 70,922 downwards.
CTGCCAGCTATAAGGATATCAAGTATCCCGAATTCAAGTATGTGGCGCCTTATCCGAAGGATTTTCGTGTGGAAATTGCGCCGGGCATCTCCGGCTATATCGTCAGCGATAGAAGCCTTCCGCTGGTGAGTTTTACAGTCTACTTTGAGGAACCGCGGGCGGTTTCTGCCCTGAAGGATGAGGCCGCATCTGAAATGGTGGGTTCCATGCTTCGTCGCGGCGGTGGTGGCGGCATCTCAGCCCACGCTCTGGATGATTCGTTAGAGTTTATCAGCGCAAGTCTCAGCACCTCGGCAGGGACCTTCACTTCCATGTTTGATATAGATTGCTTGACGAAGGATTTCCCGGCAATGATGGAACTTGCCCGTAGTGTGCTGACGCAGCCGAATTTTGATAAAGAGCAGCTGGAAATATTGAAGGCGAATTTCGTGACGGCTTACGAGCAGCGCTATGACACTCCGGCCAAGATTCTTTCGGCGCTCCGTTCCAAGGTGAATTATGAGGGAACGAACCCGAGGCTTTGGGATGCTAGTTTGGAAGAGTACAAGAAGGTTTCGCCTGAAGATGTGAAGCGTTTGGCCGAAGGTGTTTATAGCGGAAAGCGAATTGTATTCGCGCTTTCTGGCGATGTGGATAAGGATTCAGCCATCGTTACCTTGAAGAAATTTTTTGAGGGTTGGAAGGTGGCTCCTCCCAAGAGTGAACCCATCAAGCCAACCCCTCTCACCTTCCTTCGCAAGCCTGGCACCTATGTAGTGGACAAGAACATCACGCAGGCGAACATTTCCATGAATCAGCCTTTTGTGCGTCGCCCTCATGAGGATTATTATCCGGCGGCGGTGGCGAGTTTCATTTTGGGCGGTGGAAGTTTCTCGTCGCGCCTGATGAACAGCGTGCGCACGGAAGCGGGCCTTGCCTACAGCATTTACAGCACCGTAGGGAATGATTATCGGGACACGGCCATGGTGACGATTGCCCTCCAGACGAAGGTGGAGACTGTGGATTCCGCTATGAAAATCATCTATCGCGAAATTGATAAACTCGCGGCAGAAGGCCCGACGGAAGAGGAATTGGCATTGGCAAAGAAATCCTTGATTGAAAGCCTGCCCAGTCTTTTTGATTCTCCGGCTTCTACAGCCTTGATTTTTGCGAAAGGCGAATTGTTGGGGAAAACGGACGACCACTACCTGGATTATGTGAAGGAAATCAATGCGGTTACGGCGGAACAAGTGAAGGCCATGATTGCAAAGTATTTCGATAAGAGCAAGATGACCATTTCCATCGTTGGGCCTGTCGCAAAATTTGAAAACCTCAAGCCCTTCACCGTAGTGCCTCTGGATAGTCTGGAGTTTAGATGAGGGCTTCCGCAGTAGCAGCGATTGTGATTCTCGCCTCCATTTTTTGCGGGGCATCTTTTGCTGCACCTGCGGATTCTGTTGCGCAAAATAGGGCCCACGCACGCCTGATGCACCAGGCCGGTGGTGCTGATGAACTTCGCTCCCTTTGCTCTGGCGTAAAAAAATGTCTGAACATCGATTACGGAAGCTGCACGGAGGAAGATCAAAAGCCTTGGCCGAAAGTGAAGTATGACGAGGAGTTCTGCGCTCCCTATATCGAGATTACCAAGCGTGGGTTCCCAGCTGACCCGAAAGTCACCATGGCGACGGAAGTGTATACGCGGTTGGGCCGTCAGTACCGGGCCATCTACGTTAACGAGGGAAATCTCCCTCTAGGCGCAAACGTCATCAGCTATCTCTTTGACAACATGCCCTTCACCGCTCAACTCATTAATGCTTACCTCGGAACCGAGTATTCGCTGGAATACACGCATCCGAGTCGCCGCTTTTTTTCGGGCAGTAACGGCCGTAGCCTTTCGGGCGAATTCTACTGGGCCCTGCAGGATAGCGCTGGTCAAAAGCTTGGCATGCGGAATCTCTTTTTCGGGTATGGCCACGCCAAGGTGTTGAAGTGGGCACTGCATGGAACGGCTATCGCGTATTTGGACATGGAGCCTATTTCCAACAAGCAGCTTCATTACAAGTTGACGGCTATCGTATTCCCGGGCAATTCCGTCCTGAATTCCATCATGCAGATGAAGGTCTTCAAGAAGGTGGTGAACGATAAAATCGATCACATTGTGGATGACATCAAGAAAGCCTCCGGGAAGTATTTTGGCGGAGACAAGGAGCCCATGCTGAAGAGCGCTTCCTTGAAATCCATGGAAAATGTCCAGTATGTGCTGGATTTTGAGAATGTGGTGAATGGAGCCCCTTGGCAATTGGGAGATTTTGTAAAATTGCAGAAGGCTCGTGCCGAAGAACAGCAGAAAATGATTCCCCTGAAAATGGAAGAATAGAGGTATATGATGGAACAGGAAAGTTTGGAGTCTCTACTTGCTCGTGTGACAGACCGTCGCAAGGAACTTTTGACAGGCGTGGTGTCTCGTCGTACGCGCCATTTTTGCATGGTACTGGAAGATTTGTTTGACCCTCATAATATTTCCGCAGTAATCCGTACGGCGGAGGTTTTTGGCCTTCAGGACGTGCATATCATTGAAGAAGACAATGCTTACAGTGTGAATAAATCCATCTTGAAGGGTTCTTACAAGTGGATGAGTCTTTACCTGTATAAAAAACGCATGCTGTGCATGGAAAAACTTCGCGCCAAGGGCTACAAGATTGCTGTTGCAAGCACCAATACCACCAATTCCGTTCTGGATTTGGATTTGAGCCAGCCCACCGCTTTCTACTTGGGTAGTGAATTCCACGGCAACCATCCGGATACGCTTGCTCACGCGGATTATGAGTTCAAGCTCCCGCAATATGGCATTACGGAATCCATGAATGTGTCTGTCGCAGGCGGCGTTTTGATGACCTATCTGGATGTGTTCATGCAGAAGGAAGGCCGCGAAAAGTTTGCCTTGCCTGCTGCAGAAAGGGACGCTCTTTTGCGGGATTTGCTGGACCGGCACGTGAATGGTATTGAGAATAACAGCCCGATTACCCGTATTGAGGCCTAAAAAGCGAGAAATTCCGGTTTTTCCCAAGGTGAAAAATCTGGAATATGCTATCTTGATTTTAGAATGAAAAAGAATTCTGCTCTATACTTCTCTGTCGGTCTTGTAGTCCTTCTGGCTATAGTGATTCTTATTTTTGGAATGTTCTTTTTGAACGAGAAGGACCCTCGCGAGGCTTTCAATACCTTCTACCTCCGCTTTACCCAGGTCAGCACCTTGGTGCTGGATGACCCGGTGAAGGTGAATGGTGTGAAGCTTGGCAAGGTAGAGAATATTGAACTTGCTGGCCACCGCGTGGTGGTGCGTGTACGCCTCCGTACGGATGTGAAGATTCCAAAGGATTCCGAAATCCGGGTGCAGAACATCGGCATTATGGGCGAACGCCAGATTGGTATGATTTTGGGCGATTCCGAAGAGTATTTTACACCTGGGGATACCATTACGGGCCAGTTTGATGCGGGTATTGCTGAAGCTCTTGGCCTTGCTGGCGAAGTTTGCGACAGCACCAAGGTTTTGCTGGAATCGGTGAAGAAGGCTTTGAATGGAACTATCGCCAACCCGGATTTCCAGGATAGATTCAAGACCCTTCTGGTGAAGGCGGAAAGCCTGGAAGATCGCCTAATGAACATGGTGAATACTACCGACCCGCAACTGAAGAAGAGTCTGGATGGACTCAACCAGGTGACGGTGAAGGTGAACGATTTGGTGGATGGCGTCAAGCAGCCCATCGACAACCTGTTTGGCAGTGCCGACAAGGTCATGGGTGGGGCAAACAACCTGATTTCCGAATTGGAAGGCGTGACAAAGCATTTGGATGAGCTCATTGCCAAGGTGCAGTCTGAAGACAACACTGTGGGAGCTTTGCTGAACGACAGAACTTTGCATGACGATTTGGTGAAAACCGTGCATTCTGCAGACAGCCTTTTCCGCGTCATCTTGCATGATGGCCTGGATGTGAATGTGGATATTTTCTGAGGAAGCGATGATCGTCAAAGTTCTAAAAGTGACTAACAAGTTGGGCGTGCATGCAAGGCCTGCAGGGATGATTGTAGATATTACGGGCCCTGCCAAGAGCGATGTAGTCATTGATTTTGAGGGCGCAAAAGCCAACGCGAAAAGTATCCTGAATGTGATGATGCTTGCCATTCCCATGGGCTCCGAAGTGAAGTTCGAAGTGGATGGGGAGGACGAAGAACTGGTCGTGCAAAAGTTGGAGCAACTCTTCCATGACAACTTCAACGAGGAAGCTGGCTGATTTGCCACAAGAAAACCGTAATCTGGAAGAGAAATCCCGCATAGTTCTGGTTGGGGTTCCTGCTTCTCCTGGCTTTGCCATGGGGAAGGTGTTCCCGGTTGTGAACCGTGAAGTGACGGTGGTGGAAGAAACCATCCCTGAAAGTCGCATTACCACGGAAGAGCAACTTTTCTTGAAAGCGGTGAGTAGGACTGCTAAAGAAGTTGCCCAGATTAAGGAGATTTCTGAAAGCCGTACTGGCCTTCGGGACAGCCTCATTTTTGCGACACACTTGATGATTTTGCAAGACCCGGGTCTCGTGAACGGAGTTCTGGACAAAATCAAGCAGGAACGGAAGAACGCCCGATGGGCCATGCATTTGGTCTTAAGCGAGTACATCGACAAGTTCGAGAAGATTGATTCTCCTGCCATGCGGGACAAGGCCGCAGATTTGCGGGACTTGTACAACCGCCTCATGGTGGCCATGGAGGATTCCGGACCGGCCTTGGAGGAAGTCTCTAGTTCCAATGGTGTTGTGCTAGTTGCTCATGAACTTGTGCCTAGCCTTTTGATGGCAGTGAAACCGGGTCAGGTGGCGGCTATCGCCATGGATACAGGCGGCCGTACCAGCCATGTGGCGATTCTTGCGCGCTCGCTCCAGATTCCGGCAGTTTCTGGCCTGAAAAATTTTGCGGGTTTAGTAAAGGCTGACGAAACCATCATTGTTGATGGTTCTGGCGGCATGGTGGTGGTGAATCCTAATGAAGAGGATATCCGCGGGTTCCATGAGCGTCAGGAGGTATTCGAACGCCAGCGTCGGGAACTGTACACCATGCGTCGTCTGGAGCCCATGACCCGCGATGGCAAGTACATTACACTTCACGCAAACATTGAACTCCCTTCTGAATCGGAGAAGGTGACGGATTTCGGTGCCACAGGTATTGGCCTCTATCGTTCAGAGTTCCTCTTTTTCAGGAAGGACGCACCTACCGAAGAAGAACAGCGGGATGCTTACAAGCAGATTTTAGAAACCATGGCGCCTTGCCCGGTGACCATCCGCACTCTGGATGCCGGTGGCGACAAACTGGTTTCCGGAATTTCAGCCAGCAATGAGGCGAACCCCTTCATGGGATGGCGCTCCATTCGCGTGTGCCTGGACCGGGAAGATATTTTCTGCACGCAGTTGAGGGCACTACTTCTTGCCAATACTCAAGGGAATTTGCGAATTCTCCTTCCTATGATTTCGGGGCTTGCAGAACTGCGCCGGGCAAAGGCATGCATTGCCCGCTGTCGTGAGGAACTTATGGCGGAAGGTCATGAATGCGCTGAAGTGAAAGTGGGCGTGATGATTGAAGTTCCGGCGGCGGTGATGCTGGTGGATTTGCTCGCCAAGGAAGCGGATTTCTTCAGCATTGGCACGAACGACTTGATTCAGTTTACCTTGGCGGTGGATCGCACCAACGAACTCATTACGGACATGTTCCAGCCTCATCATCCGGCTGTACTCAACATGATTAACCAGACGGTGATGGCCGCGCACAGGGAAGGAATTCCTGTGGCAGTTTGCGGTGAAATGAGTGCAGACCCCATGAGCGTTCTTTTGCTGGTGGGTTTGGGGATTGACGAACTTTCCATGACGCCGTGGAGTGTGATGGCCACCAAGAAGATTATTCGCTCCATCAACTTTGAAGATGTGCGTGAAACGGTTTTGAACGTGCTCCAGATGGATGATGCGGAAAGCGTCAATAGTTATTTGCATAAGAAGTATGCCCAGACGATTCGGAATCTGGGAATCTCTAGTTTTGTGGGCCAGTTGGATAAATAGTTGTAGAATTGGAGAGTGTGTTGAAGTTGTTTTCACGATTGGTAGGCTTGTTCCTTTGTGCGTTTGTAGGTCATGTATTTGCAGATAGTACTGCAGTGGTTGTTCCCAAGGATTCTGCTTCCGTTCCCGTACCAGCAACCGCTACGAAAGAATTGATTGATTCCATGCCTACGGCTCTTCCAGACCCTTATGAGGAATTGGAAAAAATACCGTCTGCGAATTTCCAGAATTTGGTGGTGCGCGCTTCTCGTGCAAAGGCCTTGAGTGAAAATCCTGCTTTGCCGCAGGACATTCGCGATTTTGCGAAAGCAGCTTATTACTACGATACCAAGAACTGGGATAGCGCCTACTTGGCTTATGACGCCCTTCGCGGTAGAGATTCCGTGTTGGATGGAAGTGTCATTTTGCGGATGGCTCGCACCAAGTTTAATCTCAATGATTACGAGGGAATGCGTGCTGCGCTGAAACTTGGAAAGAAATATGAGAAGAACGCTTCTTTTGATAGAACGGCCTCTCGCCTGCGGATTGAAGCCGCAATGGCAGACACAACCCTTAGCGATAAGGCCCATTCTGATTCTCTGAAAGTTTTTCTGGACAAGTACCCGAAAAGTGAAGATGCGGCGGCCCTCAAATATCGCTACGCAGTTTATCAGGAGCAGTTCAAGCAGCTGAAACAGGCAAAGCGGCTCTATATGCAGCTTCTCACTAGTAGCACCGTCTATAAGGATTCTGCATTTGCGGTAATCCGCAGGCTGCGTACTGTGCAGGGGGCGCCAGAGACTTTGCCCGAAAAGATTGCCTACGCCAAGATGGCATGCGCAAAAGATGATGCTGCCAATTGCCTTTCTCTTTTGGATTCCATTCATATCTTAGATTCTTTGCAACTGGCGAAGCATCCGGAAATGGCCGCCCCGGCTCCGGAGGATTCCTTGCAGAAGCTTCTTCCGGCAAGTACCTTGGATATGGACACCCGCATCATTCTCTGGGAGCGGCGCGCTGTTGCTCTCCGCGGCCTCGGGCGTGAGGTGGAATCCATTCAGCAGTTCCGCTATCTCATCGATTCCGTAGATGCGCGCCCCCTGTGGATGCAATCCATTTTGCGCTTGTACCGTAATGATGCCAAGAAGTACGATAAGGAAATCAAGTTCATGGATTCCTTATTGCAAGATGTGAGCCAGTACAGCAAGGAGAATGCCAATAACCTCTGGGTTCGCGGTTTTGAATACGAACAGAAGCAGGAATACGATAGCGCTCTCACATGCTTCCGGAAACTTTCCAACAAGCGTTTCAAGAATAATGTAAAGCGGCAGTGGGCCAAATTCCGCATAGGCTTCATCTACTTCAAGCAAGAAAAGTGGAATGAGGCGGTGGAGGCTTTCATTGATGCTTCGAAGGAGCCTTTCCTGTGGAGCGGTAGTGGCGCTCGCATGTTCCTCGGCGATGCCTACATGAAGCTGGGGAAGGATTCTCTTGCGCGCGAAGCCTACCTGGATTGCATTCAGGATTTCCCGCTGGCCTATTACGCCCACCGCAGTCGCATGAAGCTTGTGGAAAACAAACTGATGGATGCCGCCAAAGTTCCCTATGCTCATGGCGTCACCATGACTCCAGAAGAAACCTTAGCCTGGGTTCGCGCTTCTCAGAAAGTCGGAAAGCCCGACTCTTCTTACAGCACGGAGCGCTATAACCGCATTCGCCTGCTGTTCCAGTATGGCTTTAGCGACGAGGCCTTTGCCCTCTATGATGAAGCCCGCAAGAAAAACGCCAAGCGACTGGATTTCTTGTATGAGTATGGACAACTCTTCTATGAAATGGGCGAGACTGCGGCAGGCTACCGTTTGGCAAGGCAGTTCCAGAACAACATCGATCGCCGTCGCTTGATGACGCCACCCATAGATGTGCTCCACTACCTCTATCCTGTTCCCTTTAAGGAGCAAGTGCTGTTCCATTCGGGAGACCGCATCGATCCCTTCTTCGTTTACAGCGTCATGCGTCAGGAATCCATTTTCAATTTCGAGATTGCTTCTCCAGTTGGCGCCTGCGGGCTGTTGCAGATTATGCCCGCTACAGGAAAAATGCTGGCGGCGAAAGAGGGAATCTCCGATTGGTTTGATCCGAAGCTGCTCTATAATCCTTACATGAACATCCGTCTGGGCGTCCGTTATCTTGTGGATTTGAAAGCAGAATATGCAGACGATTACATGTATGTTTTAGGAAACTACAATGCAGGCCCCAAGCCCACAAAACGTTGGCAGGCGGCTGGTGCGGGACTTCCTTGGGATGTTCGTGCTGAAGAAATCAGCTATTGGGAAACTCGCGATTATGTAAAGCGCGTTATGGGCAATTACTGGATTTATCAAGAAATCTATGACAAATTTTAGATGATGTAGTTTTATGCTGTTCCTCCTCCTCACCATAGGCCCTGCGTTTCTCTTTGCTTGCGGAAACATCCTGGAAAAATCCGGAGTTTCCAAAGTGGGCAAGGTTACAGGCGGCGTGTCCCGCCCCTGGGCTTTTTTCAAGGGAGTGGTGAGCAACAAATTCTGGTGGCTGGGGATTTTCTGTTCGGGTTTTGCGACAATCGGTTATTACATCGCCATGGCCCGTTATGACTTAAGCCAGGTGCAACCCATGATGGTTTTGAACCCTGTGCTTACGGCATTGATGGGTTTTTGGCTCTTGAAGGAAAAACTCACCAAACGCATCATTTTGGCAATCGTATTTGTGGTGGCGGGTCTTTTGTATTCCGTGGAAACGGCAGGGGAATCTACCAGCGTGCAAGATGTGTCCATGCTCTGGATTTATGCTGGAGTGGTTTGCGGAATCACCCTCATCATTCACCTCCTCGGCAAAGATCGTGAAATTGTGGATTCCTTGATTATGGGTGTCGGGTTTGGAATTTCCGCAGCTTTTTATAAAAGCGTCGCCATGGATTTTGATTTGGACAATGTGGGTTTGGGAACTGTTGGGAACTTGCTTCTGGATTTGCGGGTCTGGGGCTACATTGTCACGTATGGGATAGCTTTTCTCTATTCCCAGATTTCGTTCTCACGCGGCCGCGCCTTGTTCATCATTCCTTTTAGTGCCGCGGTGGGCGCGGCAGTCCCGACGCTTGCTGGGGCCCTCGTGTTTTCGGAGGCCTTCCCCATCGGGAAGATAATTTCTGTTGTCTTGGTCTTGACAGGTGCGGCACTTTTTGTGGTGCGCCGCCCTCGCCGTTCACAATCCACGCCTCAAAAAGATTAAGGAATTTTCTATGCGTAAGTTTTTCGGGATTTTATTGTGCGTCTGGGCGGCTATTCTTGCTGCTTGTTCTGGAGACAATTCTACAACGGTACAGACTGATTTGCCTATAGAGAGCAGCGAATCTGAAGAAGGCCCTCAAAGTGCTGCAGCATCTAGTTCTAGCGAAGAAGATGATTTTACAGGTTCTCCCGTAGTGTTCACGGAACTGGACCCCATCAATACGGTTTATGATGATCATGAGGGTGGAGATGCTGGCTGGGTGGAATTATACAATCGCTCAAATTCAGTTGTAAATATTTCTGGTTATGGATTGACAGACTCTCCTTCAAATTTGAAAAAGTGGGTCTTTGGAAATGTTTCAATTCCAGCCAAGTCCTACATGCTGGTGTTTTTATCTGGAAAAGATTATCCGGATTATGTGGCGCCATCTGATACGGTGAACTTAATTGGTCCTGGTTGTTGGACATGGACAGATTCTCAGAATACGCCAATTGCCGGTTATAGCACGGTGGATTTTCTTCCGGGGAAAAGGCAATGCTTCAGTGAAAACGGAAACCGCGCATTTGGTGGAACAATGCGGTATGCGGAAAATGTGGAACTAGGTTGGCATTCCATTTCCTTTTTCGTTGGTACAGGAACTTCATCGCCAGAAGATATGAAGGACCTTAGTAAAACTAACGAGATTTTGATGAAGGGATTTATTACACAAAATCGTATTCTTAAGTTGGGATTGGCCCAGCCGGATTTGGATGATTGGAAAGGTTGGAGTACAACGGTAACGGGTACGGGGGATTCTAATACCACCTATACGATTTCAATGCCCACAGGGTCTACATTTCCAGATTTGGCCCATATTTATGGGACTCGGTTCAGTCCCGATGAAAATGAAGTTTTGCCACTAACATTTAAGATTACATCTTATATTGCCCGAAATCGTGGCCATGAACCCCATACGAATTTCAAAGTAAAGAAGAGTGGCGGAAACCTTTATCTGATTGATAAGGCGAAAGCATTTGTTGATTCTGTGAAGTTTCCTTCTATGCCTACGGGGGAGTCGTGGTCATTGAGCTCCACTAATGGAAAAGGAACCTGGGGATTTGCTAAGCCTAGCCCTTATGCGGCAACGGCAATGAAAGTCCAATCATCTCAAGCAGTTGCACCAACAAAGAATCTTCCTCCATCGGGATTTTATAGGCAACCGTTTGAAGTAACGTTTCCTTCTTCCGAGAGCGTTCGTTGTGAGGAAGGTGGCTATGAGCCGACTTCATTATCCCCCTTGGTTACATCAAAAAACATTAGCGGAACCATTGTTCTTCGCTGCGCATCTTTTGTCGCAAATAAGCTACGTAGTGATATTGTTACGCGAACGTATGTTTTTGAAGACCAGCCTAAAACGCCAGTTGTCTTTTTGACAGGGAATCCAAAGTCATTCTTTGATCCAGATACAGGAATTTATATGGAAGGGAATTATGCGCAAGAATCAGATCCGCATTTTGGTGCTAATTATTGGGCTGATCGGGAAATTCCCATCCATGTGGAGCTGATAGAACCTGGCTTCCCCACGCCTGCCTTTTCAGAAAATGCAGGTTATCAGATTTTTGGAAACTATAGTCGAGCCAATGCAAAGAAATCTGCGGCCATTGTATTCCGCGAAAAATATGGCAGCAAACGTTTGAGTTATACACTGTTCCCTGATTTTCCCGCCCTTACAAAATTCAAGGTATTCCTGCTTCGAAATAATGGTGGAAACTACGGCGCCGATTATATTCGAGATCGCTTGTGTAGTTCTGTTACAGAGGGCCTCGGTCTAGATTATCAACGAGGTCGCGGATCCGTTGTGTACTACAACGGGGAGTATTTTGGCATACATAATATTCGTGAGCGTTCAACGGAATATTATTTTGAGACACACTATGGAATGGATCCAGATGAAGTAGATTTGCTGAAGGCAGATAACTCTGCTACTGCGGGGTCTTCTACGGAATATACGGCCTTGATGAATTGGTTGGAAACCAACCATCTGGACAACCAGGAAAATTTTGATTATGTGGCTTCCCAAATAGATGTGGACAACTTCCTGAACTACATGGAGACGGAAATCTTCATGAATAATCGGGATTGGCCTGCCAACAACCTAAAGAAGTGGCGTGGTACAAATCCCAAGACTAAGTGGAAATGGTTCATCTATGATATGGATTTTGGATTTGGCAATGAGTTTAGCGAATTCAAGAACAACATATTTGAATATGCATTGAATGCAAGCGGTCCAGATTATCCTAATGGCCCCGCCTCAACATTGTTGCTTCGTCGCCTATTGGAAAATGAAAGTTTCAAGGCCGCATTTATCAATCGCATGACGACGCTTCTATCCATGAACTTTGAATCTGGCCGATTACTTGCGCGTATTAACGCACTAATGTCTGAAGTGGAATATGAGATTCCCAAAGATCAAAAGCGCTGGAATTTAAATGAGAGCTATATGGATGGGCAATTGGAAAAGATGAGAACTTTCGCGAAATCTCGCCAACAAGTAATTTTAGATGAAATGCAGGAATATTTTGGTCTTGAAAATTTGACCCCTGTAACACTTTCCACAAGCGGAAGGGGGGCGATTCTCGTTCACAATCTCTCTTTGGACAACTCCTCTATGACTATAAAGTTTTTTAAGGGAATGCCTGTGACTTTGACGGCAAAAGCCAATGGAGGCATGTTTATGGGATGGAGTGATGGAGAAATGTCTGAAACCCGCACGATTCTTCCTGAAGATGTGGAAAGTTTGACGGCAATATTTGAGTAGGGCATTATCGTGCGAGCTGTTTTTTTTAAATTAGAGGCATTATGAGTTTCAATACTAATATCGTTTGCATTGGTGCGGGCTACGTCGGTGGCCCTACCATGACTGTTATTGCCGACAAGTGCCCGGATGTTAAAGTGACTGTGGTGGATATTAACCAAAGCCGCATTGATGCCTGGAACAGCGAAAACCTTCCCATTTTTGAACCGGGTCTGGATGATGTAGTGAAGCGTGCCCGTGGCCGCAACCTCTTCTTCAGCACGGACATTCCCGCTGCCATTAAAGAAGCGGATATCATTTTTGTTTCTGTGAATACGCCCACCAAGACTTTTGGGCATGGAGCCGGCAAGGCTAGCGACCTTCAGTATTGGGAAAAGACTGCACGTCAGATTTTGGACATTGCCGACGAAGGCAAGATTATTGTGGAAAAGTCCACGCTGCCGGTCCGTACCGCTGCCGCAATGGAACGCATCTTGAATTCTAATGACAAGGGCCTCCACTTCGAGGTTCTCAGCAATCCGGAATTCCTCGCCGAAGGTACTGCCATCAACGACTTGTTCGAACCGGACCGCGTACTCATCGGTAGCCATCAGACGGAATCGGGCCTTGCTGCTTGCCAGAAACTGGTGGATGTCTATGCACATTGGGTTCCCCGTGACCGCATTCTCACCACGAACCTCTGGAGTTCTGAACTCACGAAACTTACCGCTAATGCATTCCTTGCACAGCGTATCAGTTCCATCAATTCCATCAGTGCCCTCTGCGAACGCACCGGCGCCGATGTGGATGAGGTGGCATTTGTGATGGGAAAGGACAAGCGTATCGGCCCCAAGTTCCTCAAGGCTTCCATCGGCTTCGGTGGTTCCTGCTTCAAGAAAGACATCTTGAATCTTGCCTACCTTTGCGGCTACTATGGCCTTCCCGAAGTTTCCGCTTATTGGGAAAGTGTTGTGAAGATTAACGAATGGCAGACTCACCGCGTGGTGGACCGCATGCTGGAAACCATGTTCAATACCATTGCCGGCAAGAAGATTGCGGTATTTGGATTTGCCTTCAAGGCAAACACGGGTGATACCCGCGAAAGCCCCGCAAACCTGGTGGTGCGTGATTTGCTTAGCGAACATGCGCAGCCTGTCGTCACCGACCCGAAGGCCATTCCCGATGCCAAGCGCGACTTGAAGGACGTGCTGGACCAGGTGGTGTTCGAGGAGGACCCGTACAAGGCTGCCGAAGGCGCTCACGCTGTGGTCGTTTGCACGGAATGGAAGTGCTTTGCCGAACTGGATTGGAAGCGCATCTATAACTCCATGGCAAAACCCGCCTTCGTCTTTGATGGTCGTAACATCCTGGATGCTGACGCCCTTCGCAAGATTGGCTTTGAAGTGACCAGTATCGGTAAGGGTAAAGCTGAATAGCTTGCAAAAATAGAGGCTCGAAAGCCTCAATTTTGCTCCAAACTTACGGCAGTCCTGGCATTCAGGACTGCTTTTTCCTATATTTTGACCCGCTTGGAGTGATCCAGGCAATTCAATCACTGGTTTGCAAGAGTCGCTTCGGTGGCACGAAAGTGCTTGGCGGCTTAATTGCGGACTGGGTAGTTTAACCGATAAAAAAGGATAACAACATGGCTAATTTGCCTTCCGTTGAAGACCTGCTTGCTGCAGGCTCCCACTTTGGTCACCAGACTCAGCGCTGGAACCCGAAAATGAAACCCTACATCCTGGCTGAAAAGAACGGCATCTACGTTCTCAATCTGTCCAAGACTCGCGACCTCCTTGAAGAAGCTGCCAAGGCTGCCAAGAAGATTTCCGAATCTGGCAAGACTGTGCTCTTTGTAGGAACCAAGCCCACTGCTCGTCAGTGCGTTTTGGATGCTGCTGCAGCATGCAATCAGTTCTCCGTCACCAACCGCTGGTTGGGCGGTATGCTGACCAACTTCCAGACCGTTCGCAAGTCCATCAAGAAGATCGATAAGATCGACGCTATGGAACAGGACGGCACTTTCCAGGCTCTTTCCAAGAAGGAAGTTCTGGACAAGAACCGTGAACGCGCCAAGCTTCTCGACGTGTTCGGCGGTATCCGTGAAATGGTGAACCTTCCTGGCCTCCTGGTCGTGACCGATCTCGCTCACGAAAAGATCGCCGTTGCTGAAGCTCGCCGTCTCCACATTCCTATCATCGGCATCTGCGACACGAACGTGGATCCGACTCTCGTTGATTTCCCGGTTCCGGCCAACGACGACGCTGTGAAGTCCATCAAGCTCATTGTGGACTACATTGCTGCTAATGTCAAGGCTCGCACCGCTAACGACAAGAAGGAAGAAAAGAAAGAAGAAGTGAAGAAGTTCGACAACGAAGAGGATGACAAGTAATATGCAGATTACCGCTTCCCTCGTAAACGAACTCCGCCAGAAGACCGGCGTGGGCATGATGCAGTGCAAGAAGGCCCTCGTTGAGACTGATGGTGACATGGATAAGGCCATCGAGCTCCTCCGTAAGCAGGGTGCCGCCGTTGCTGCAAAGCGCGCCGACAAGGCTGCCAAGGAAGGTCGCATCTACTTGGTCGAAACTGCTGACAAGGCTGCTGCCTTCGAACTCTCCTGCGAAACTGAACCTGTTTCCAACAACGATGACTTCATTGCTCTCGCTGCTATGGCCCAGAAGGCTGTGGAAACTCAGGCTATCGCTTCTGTGGATGATTTGAAGAATGCTGTTGTGGACGGCGTTAAGGTGGGCGACCGCCTTCAGGATGTGCTGGTGAAGATTCAGGAGAACATTGACTTCCGCAAGTTTGCAGAAATCAAGAAGAATCCTAACACTGTCTTCGGCCTGTACAGCCACATGAAGGGCAAGATTGGTGTCATCACCGAACTTGCATTCGAAGGCTCTGCCGACGAAGCTGCTCTCAAGCAGGCTGCCAAGGACATCGCCATGCAGGCCGCTGCATTTGCTCCGGTTGCTTTGAACGATGCCGCTGTGCCGCAGGAAACCATCGACAAGGAACGTGAAATTGCTCGCGCTCAGATCGAAAATGCTGCCAAGGAATCTGGTAAGGTTACCAAGCCGGAATTCGTGGAACGCCAGCTGGACGGTCGTGTGGCCAAGGTCCTCAAGGAAATTGTCCTCGAAGACCAGGAATTCTTCATGTCCGAAAAGAACCCGAAGAAGCTCAGTGTCAAGGCTTACCTCCAGGAAGTCGTGGCAAAGCAACTCGGTCTTTCTTCCTTGAAGGTCGTTAACTTCATCCGCTTCGAACGCGGTAACTAAGTTAGACGAAAGACTAAAAGGTGGCGGGCTTCGGCTCGCCATTCTTGTTTTGTAAAGTCTTTGGTCTTACATCTCCAATACACTATTTACTACATTGTTTCTTGATAGAAATTGGAGCTTATTATGGCAAAGTTTAAACGTGTGCTTTTGAAACTCAGTGGCGAGGCTCTTGCTGGCGCCAAGGGTCATGGCATTGATAACGACATCCTTTCCGACATGGCTGGCGAGATTGCCGCTATTGCCCGTCAAGGTGTTCAGGTTGCCCTTGTGATTGGCGGTGGTAATCTGGTGCGTGGAATTTCTGCTTCCGCTGGTGGCATGAACCGTGCCCAGGGTGATGCCATGGGAATGCTTGGGACTGTGATGAATGGCCTTGCCATGCAAGATGCCTTGGATAAGCAGGGTGTGGACAGCGTGGTCATGAGTGCCATCCGCATGGAACCTGTCTGCGAGTTCTTTGACCGTCGCAAAGCCATCAAGCTTTTGAATGCAGGCTCCGTGGTGATTTTCTCTGCCGGTACGGGCAACCCCTTCTTTACGACAGACAGCTGCGCCGCCCTTCGCGCTATCGAAAGCGAATGCGATGTGATTATGAAGGCGACCAAGGTGGACGGCATCTACACCGCCGACCCTGTGAAGGACCCCTCTGCCACCCGTTTCGATGACATTACTTACCAGGAAGTCATCGCTCGTGGACTTAAGGTGATGGACACGGCTGCTGTAGCGTTGTGTATGGAAAACAATATGCCCATTTTCGTGTTCAAAATGGTCAAGGGCAACTTGACGCAGGCGGTAATTGAAGGTAATTTAGGAACACTGGTGCACTGCTAATTTTTGCACAAAGGAATATTTTATGGCTGCTGATTACGAACAGAAAATGGAAAAGGCAATTGATGCTACGGAACGCGAATTCTCCAAGGTTCGCGCCGGTCAGGCTTCTCCTGCTATTTTGAACGATGTCCGCATCGACTACTACGGCACACCTACCCCTATTTCTCAGGTGGCCAAGATTTCCGTTCCGGAACCCCGCATGCTTTTGGTTTCCCCGTGGGAAAAGACCCTGGTAGATCAGATTGACAAGGCAATCCTCGCTGCAAACATTGGCGTCACTCCTATGAAGGATGGCAACTGCATTCGCGTGAGCCTCCCGATTCTTACCACGGAACGTCGTCAGGAATTGGCCAAGATTGTTCGCAAGCACGCTGAGGAAGGCCGTGTGGCTATCCGCAACATCCGTCGCGACGCTAACGACGCCCTCAAGAAGAACAAGGATCTTCCGGAAGACGAAGTGAAGAAGCAGCAGGACGAAATCCAGAAGGTGACGGACAAGTTCATTGCCCGCATCGACGCTCTCTTGGCAGAAAAAGAAGCTGACATTCTTAAGGTTTAATTCCGCAGAATGGCGAATGAGCTGAGACATGTAGCCATCATCATGGATGGGAATGGGCGCTGGGCCAAAAGTCGTGGCTTGGAGCGTTTCTTGGGCCACCGCAAGGGAACCCAGGCTACTATCGATGCTGTGGAAGTAGGTGTGAACCTGAAGCTCGAACACATGACGCTCTATGTGTTTAGTTCCGAGAATTGGGGCCGCCCCAGTAAGGAAGTGGATTACCTGATGAACCTCCTCATCGAGATGGTTATCAAGGAAATCCCGGACCTGATGGAAAAGAATGTGAAGCTCACGGTCATTGGCGAAATGAGTCGCCTGCCAGAAAAGCCGCGGGCAAAACTTCAGGAAGCCATTGACGTGACGGCGAATAATACAGGCATGCAATTGCACCTCGCCATCTCTTACGGAGCGCGTCAGGAAATTGTGGGCGCTGTAAAATCCATTGCCGCGCAAGTTGCCGCAGGCACCATCAAGGTGGAAGACATCGACGATACTTTGTTCGCAAAGAACCTCTACCTGAAGGGCGCTCCGGACCCGGATCTCATCATCCGTACGGGTGGCGAATTCCGCTTGTCCAATTACCTTCTGTGGCAGGCCGCCTACAGCGAATTTTATGTGACGGACACCTTGTGGCCGGACTTTACCAAGGATGAATTTTTGAAGGCGGTGGAGTTCTTCAAGACTCGCGAACGCCGTTTTGGGAAGGTGCTTTCATGAGTAATTTGGCGCAGCGTTTAATCACGGCTTTCATTGCCATTCCGGTGGTATTTTTCCTCCTGTGGTTCTGCGATTACAGTCGCATTGGCCTCATGTGTTTTTTGGCTGGCGTTGGCGCCTGGGAATGGGCAGGCATGGTCCGCAAAATGTACCAGGGTCCCGACATGCGCTACCTTTCCTTTGCCGCAAGTTTCGCATTGACTCTTGCATGGGCGCTTTCTAAGGGCGGTTTCTTCGGCCTCCCGGCAGTGCCTTATTTGGTGGGCATGACCGCCATGATTATTTTTGGCATCTACATCGCTGTCGCCTACGCCCGCGTGAAGATTGAAGTTTTGTTCCCCTGGCTTGTGATGCACATGGGCGCTCCGCTCTATGTAGGTTTATGGGGTGGCATGAATGTGCTCATGATGGGGAATGGCAAGGGCCTGGATCAGTGCTATCCCTTCATTCTCGTAATGACATCTATGTGGGGTTGCGATACGGCTGCTTACTTCTTCGGGAAGTTTGCTGCGGGCAAGGGTCCTTTTGGCCGCCACCTCTTTGCGCCTACCATCAGCCCCAAGAAGACTTGGGAAGGTTCTGTGGTTGGTACTTTGTTCACAATGGGTTGGACCGCCTATTGGGTCACCTACAGTTCTGCCCTCGCCGGTTTCGGTGTGCAGTTTGATATTGTGAAGGGCCTTATTCTCGGGTTCCTGTTTGCAGTTGCTGGCCAGGCGGGCGACCTCTTGATGAGTGCCCTCAAACGCTGGAGTGGCACCAAGGATTCCGGAAATCTCTTCGTGGGCCACGGCGGCGTTTTGGACCGCTGCGATTCCTTCTACCTTGCGGCCCCCATGCTCTGGCTCCTGCTGGATTTCTTCCAGAAAGTCGCTTAATTTATGTCAACGATTATTTAAGAGAAAGAAGCCTCGTTTTTGAAAGAGAGGCTTTTTTGATATAGCGTCGCCAGGGCCTCCTCCCCGCGAGCTGTTATTTACTGAAATAAAATGTCTTTTTTCAAATAAAAAACATTCGATTTTCTATCTTTTCTCGCGTAAAAA
The DNA here is from genome assembly GCA_024398835.1 of Fibrobacter sp. Classification (GTDB taxonomy): domain Bacteria; phylum Fibrobacterota; class Fibrobacteria; order Fibrobacterales; family Fibrobacteraceae; genus Fibrobacter. The sequence continues at coordinate 52,391 of JAKSIK010000009.1, read as the reverse complement.
ACGCGAGGTCTATCATGACGTTTGAAGAAATGTTTGCGCTTGCATGTCAGCGCAAAAAAGAGATGCCGGAAGGCAAGGGAACCACGGAACTTTTCAAGAAGGGTCCTCACGCCATTGGCAAAAAGCTGGTGGAAGAAGCTGCCGAATCTTGGCAGGCCGCCAACTACGAATCCCGTGACGCCCAGTGCCTGGAACTTTCTCAGGTGCTCTACTATGTGGCTGTCATGATGGCAGAAAAAGGTCTCACCCTCGAAGAAGTGTACGCAAAACTATGATTAAGGTAGCTCTCCCGAATAAGGGCATGCTTTTCGAGCCCACCCAGGAACTCCTGAAGGCCTGTGGTTACAAGGCTTCCAAGCCTTACAAGACTTTGACCCAAATTGATACCAAGAACGGTATCGAGTTCTTCTTCCTGCGCCCAAGCGATATCCCCATGTATGTGGGTCGCGGCATTATTGACGCAGGCATTACAGGCATTGACTTTAATGCTGAGGCCAAGAGCCCTGCGGTTAAGGTTCTGGATTTGCCTTTTGGCGCTTCCAAGATGTGCGCCGCAGTTCCGAACGAAAGCCCCATTCAGGGTCTGGATGAACTGAAGGACAAAACCATCGCCACCAGCTTCCCTAACATTGTGGAAGGCTACTACAAGAAGGCCATGGACTTTGTGGTGCTGGAAGGCGCTGTTGAAATTTCTGTGAGCCTCGGTGTGGCCGATGCCATCGTGGATGTGGTGGAAACAGGCACGACTCTTAAGCAGGCGGGTCTTCGCATTATTGGCGATCCCCTGTTCAGGAGCAATGCGGCTTTGTTCTGCAACCCTCAGAAGACGGAACTGGAAGAGGTCAATACTCTCATCCGCCGCATTGAAGGCAAGCTTGTTGCCCAGTCCTACATGATGATTGAGTATGACTGCCCGGCTGAACTTTTGGCAAAGGCCTGCGAACTCACTCCGGGTCTCGATGCCCCCACGGTGACAAAGCTCCATGGTCGCGAATGGTATTCTGTGAAGGCCATGGTCCCTCGTGAAGAAGCCAACGCCATTATGGACAAGCTTTGGGACGCCGGCGCTAGAAGCATCCTTCTCTTTGGTATCGAGAGCGCTCGCATCTAGTGCGCCATAGACATTTGGTCCGCGGATGGAATCCTTAGCCTACTTAGCACGCCAACCCATTCTCGATGGCAATAGAAGAATCTTTGCCTACGAACTCTTGTTCCGCGATTCGCCTACCAGCGACTCGGCGGTTATCGCTAGCGATGTGCTGGCGACAGCACAGGTTCTTGAGAATGTGTTGAACAACATCGGTCTCCCCAAACTTATCGGGAACCATAAGGCCTTTGTGAACTGCAGCCGGGAAATGCTTTTGGGCGATATGTTCGGGCTGTTGAACCCGAAGTGCTTTGTGCTTGAGATTCTGGAAGATGTAAAGGTGGATGCCACTTTGGTGAAGGCCGTGAAGCGCTATAAGGCCCGCGGTTTTGAACTGGCATTGGATGATTTCATCTTCAACAAGGAATTCATTTCCCGCTTTGAGCCGCTGTTCCCCTACGTCTCCTACGTGAAGATGGATGTGGTGGATAATTCCGAAGCGAATCTTGCGAAGGCTGCGACGTTCTTCAAGGAAAAAGACATCAAGCTTTTGGCAGAGAAGGTGGAAGACGCCAAATGCTTCAAGAAGCGCATTGCGGAAGGTTATGAACTTTTCCAGGGTTTCTTCTTTGCCAAGCCCGAAATCGTCACCGGGAAAAAGATTGACTCTACTTCTGCCGCCATCCTGAAGATGCTTTTGCTATTGCGGAAGCACCCGACGCTTGCACAACTTTGCAAGAGTTTGAAGGACTGTCCGGAACTTTCAGAGAACCTCCTCCGGTTCGTAAATTCCGATGCCCAGTACAAGCAGCAGAACATCTCTGAAGTGAAAGACGCCATTGCCTGGATTGGCATGCGGAATATTCAGGAATGGCTCATGCTCATGCTTTACGCCCGGCCGGAAATGGGCGTGGCACCTCAGAGCTCTCCCTTGTTCCAGAACGCCAGCCATCGGGCGAAGTTCCTGGAACTTTTGGCTCGCGTGGTTTATGGCCCAGATGAAGACATGCCGGCCCGCGCCTTCACTGTGGGGCTCATCAGCCGCATGGACGCTCTCGTGGGCGCACCGCTGGATTCTATTTTGAAGGACTCTTCTGCCGATGACGAAATGTGCGAAGCCTTGCTTGCAGGCTCTGGTCGTCTCGGCCTCTTACTCCGTCTTGCTGATGCTGTGGAACAGGATAGGCAGTCCGTCATCCGCGACTTGCTTCAAAAGTTGAATTTGAATGTAAACCTTTTGAACCGTTGCGTCAATGACGCTTATTCCTGGACCCATGAACGTTGAACCTCAAAGTCTTGAAGCGCTGATTGCGGAATTTGCGGGACTCCCTGGAATAGGGCAGAAGACCGCCCGCCGTTTGGCGTATCACATGCTTACCCGCAGTAAGGCCGATGTGGAGCGCTTCTCCAACAACATGCTGAACGCGGCTGAGAAGGTGCATCCGTGCCCCAAATGTCATGGATTTACAGACCAGGAAGTTTGCCCCATTTGCGCCTCCCGCGTGGGCGCCAAATCGATTTGTGTTGTAGAGAAAAGTTCGGATATTGTTCCTTTTGAACGTTCCGGAATTTATAAAGGGCTTTACTTTGTTCTAGGTGGCGTGATTTCTCCACTGGATGGGATTGGCCCGGAACATCTCCATTTGCCGGAACTGGTGGAACGCATCAAGACGGAAGGCATTGAAGAACTGGTTTTGGCGCTCGGCAGCAGTCCTGAGGCCGACAGCACCGCCCTCATGATAGACCGCATGCTTGCAGGCGTGAACGTGAAGCGTACGCGCCTTGCCCGTGGCATTCCCATGGGGAGCGACCTCGAATTTGTGGATGAAGTTACCATGCTTCGGGCTTTCGAAGGGAGAGTGTCGCTATGAGTTTCGACCCGCAGAACAAATCCCGTCAGGCGCCTGTAAAGTTTGGCGATTTTACAGTCACCTCTTCCGCATTTGCAAAAAGCGCAATTTCTTTGAAGGGTGTTCCCAATGAAGGCGTGCCCCAGGTGGCGTTCCTTGGCCGTTCCAATGTAGGGAAGTCTTCCCTCCTGAATGCGCTCATGGGGCAGAAAAAGCTGGTGAAAGTCAGCTCCACGCCGGGAAAAACACGGGAACTCAATTTTTTCAAAGTCAATGACGCTTTTTTTCTTGTAGATTTACCAGGAGTGGGTTTCGCCCAGGTCAGTGTCGCCAAGCGGGACGAAATGGCGAAATTCATTCGGGAGTATGTAGAGAAGTGTAAGGACTTGTGCGGCCTTGTCTATTTGGTGGACATCCGTCATGGCGGAACTCCCATCGACATCGAGACGGTGGAAAGCATTCGCGCAACAGGCTGCCCCGTGCTGGTGGTGGCGAGCAAGCGCGACAAAGTGAACCAGACGGAACTGGCCAAGAACCTGAAGCTGATTCAGGAACGACTTTCTCTCCCTACGCCCCCTTTGTGTGTGAGTGTTTTGAAGAAGTTTGGTTTGGAAGCTCTTTGGCAAGAAATTCTAGGTGCGATTAACGGAACCAATGACGCAGAACGATAACAGAGAAATGGCGCGATTCACCCTGATGGGAACGCTTTTCCACAAGTTGGGAATGTTCCTCATGCATCGCACGGCAGGCCAGCAGGTGGTCTTGTTTTTCCGTGCTCTGGGTTCTCTGTTTTCCAAAAGCCGCAGTTTCAAGACCGACTCCAAGAACATCATCATGCAGACCTTCTTCACGGGGGTGGAAATTTTCCCCATCCTCTTTGTGGTGGCTACTTTGTTCGGAACGGTGGTGATTGTAGAAATCATGACCTTGATGGGGAAGGTGGGCTTTTCCGACGTGGTGGGGAGCCTCATGGTGGTGGTGATTATCCGCGAACTGGGGCCCATTCTTACGGCGTTTTTGATTGCAGGTCGAAGTGGTTCTTCCCTTACCACTTACGTGGGTAGCATGGTGATTAGTTCCGAAGTGGATGCGCTTGCTTCCATGGGGGTGGACCCTATACGTTATCTCGTGATGCCAGGCCTCATTGGTGGCTCCATTGCCACTTTCATCATGACCATCTTCTTTAGCACCAGCGCCATTGTGTCTGGGTTTATCGTGACGAAGTTTGTGATTTTTATTAGCGGCAATGCGCTGAATTTGCAGTTGACATGGGATTATCTCTCCACAGAAATTTTGAAGGCCATGTCTATGATGGATTTTGTGCTGATTGTGGTGAAGCCCCTGATTTTTGGTTGCATTATTACGACTAACGCTTGCTATCAGGCGCTAAACATTCCCCGCGATATTCGCCAGGTGCCAAAGGCAACCTCCCGTTCCGTGATCAAATCTTTTCTCTACATTGTTTGCGCCGACGTGTTCCTTTCCCTGTTCTATTTCTTTGACTACTTTAACGAGATTTCGAAGATTATTTAGAGGCACCGAATGCAAGACGAAGCTTTACGCGTAGAAGATTTGCACTTGACTTACGGGAACTTGGCGGGGACCACGGTTTCTAAGCCGCGGGCGCTAGGCTTCTTTGAAATGGGAAAGACAGCCCCCAATGACAAGGAACTTATTTCTGGCGCGAATCTTTTGGTGAAGCGCGGTGAGACGCTTTGCATCGGCGGCCCTTCTGGCCAGGGAAAGAGTGCCTTTTTGCGAGTGATTGCCGGGCTTTCTCGCCCCAACCAAGGGCGCATCTACTACTTCGGGGAATACATTCCGCCAGAACGTTTGACGGCTTTGGAAGTGGCAAAACGCCAGGTGGGAATGGTGTTCCAGAATGGGGCCCTTATCTCAAACATTCGCGTGAAGGATAACATCGGACTTCCGCTGCGCTACCACAAAAAAGGAAATGCAGCAGAGATTGAAGAAAAAATCCGCATGGCTATGGACTTGATGCGCGTGCGTGACAGCGCAGACTTGTTCCCGCACCAGTTGAGCGTTGGCATGCAGAAACGTGTTGCCATTGCTCGCGCCTGGGCCATGGACCCGCAGCTTCTTTTGATGGACGAACCTACGGCAGGGCTTGACAACTACAACCGCCGCAATCTCCTTCCGCTGATTGACAACATGCGTACTTTGTTCAAAACCTCCATTGTCATCGTGACTCACGACTTGATGATGGCGAAGGAATTGGATTGCAACATCTGTTTCTTGCACCAGAAAACTTTGACAGAGCCGAAATCCTTTGATTACTGGGTGGACTCCGATACGGATATTTCACGCGAACTATTCCGCGACGTACGCACCAGCGGGTAAATTAATGCAGAATTAAGAATGCAGAATTATGAATTTTAGATGTGGTTCGACCAGTACAGAAATTTGTTTATCTATATTATCTTATGAAATAATTCATAATTCATAATTCATAACTCATAATTAGTCATGTTTCTTCCTCTTCCAGATGATTTTCATGCACACCTTCGCCAGGGCGATTTGATGCCGGGCTATGTCCGGGATTTGGTTTCCCAGTTTGGTCGTGCCATCATTATGCCGAACACCGTGCCTGCCATGACCAGTGCCGCAGCCATTGCGCAGTACAAGAAAGAGATTCTCGCTGCCGCTGCCGATGTGCGCCCGGATTTTGAACCCCTCATGACTTTCAAGCTGAATCCAAATTATACGGAACAGGATTTGAAGGACATGATGGCGGTGGGCGTTGTGGCTGGCAAGTATTACCCTGCAGGCGTTACCACCAACAGTCAGGATGGCATCAGCGATTTTGAGGGAATCTTCCCTGTGGTTGCCATGATGGAAAAGCTTGGCCTGGTGCTTTGCGTTCATGGTGAGGAACCCGGCGAATTTTGTCTGGACCGTGAACCCGCCTTCATCAAGCGTGTAGAAACTCTCGCGGAAAAGTTCCCGAAACTCCGCATCGTGTTTGAACATCTTTCCAGCGCAAAATCTGTGGAAGCGGTGAAGCGTCTCCCTGCCAATGTGGCGGCTACCTTCACGGTGCATCATTTGATGATGACGCTGGATGATGTGGTGGGTGATGCCCTCCGGCCTCATCACTTCTGCAAGCCTCTGCCCAAGCGTCCCGAAGATCGGGCGGCTATTCGTGAGGCAGCTTTCAGTGGATCTCCCAAGTTCTTCCTCGGGACAGACTCGGCGCCTCATCAGCAGGGCAAAAAAGAATGCCCCTGCGGTGCCGCCGGCGTCTACAGCGCTCCCGTGGCCATTCCGCTTCTGGTTCAGGAGTTCGAGAAGGCTGGCCACTTGGACAAACTCCCGGACTTCATCGCAGGATTCGGCGCCGACTTCTACGGCCTCCCGCGCACCACGAAAAAGATTGAAGTCGTGCAGGAAAAATGGACTGTTCCAGAAATCGTGAACGGTGTCGTTCCCCTCGCCGCCGGCAAGACTCTGGAATGGAAGATTAAATAAGCTAGTTAGAATCGGCTATTTTCGTCATTTCAGGGCAAATATTTTTTTTGCCTGGATTTTGGTTGATGGGTTGACGGCTATTTGTTTTACAACATTCGCCAGGGCGTATTGCGCGATTTCGTTTCGACGATAATTGCGCATGACGGATTTGACATCAAGTTGGATGCCAACGATTTTGTGGTAAGGGTGATTTTCGTTGACATTTCCAGTCGCTTACCATATCAAAAATCATTGTACGACTGCACAACTTACAAAAACATACAAATCAAGAGTCTATCTGATTTATGGCAAGAATGTCTCGCATTTCCTCTGGGGTATAAGGCGGATCTTTCCTATGCAACATTGCGTGACAATTGGGACATATCGGAATCAAATCCTTCACTGGATTCACAACATAATTTGGTCCCATTTTTGATACAGGAATTAGGTGATGAACATGAATGAATTTTTGTCCAATAATTCCATAAACGGTTTTGAAATCAAAACCACATATACCGCAAGCATAACCTTTTTTTGCAAGACATAACTCACGGTTTATAGGATTACGTTCGTACCTATTCGCGACAACTTGGAAACAATTACCTTCCTCTTTCCCGCCATATTCAAATTCGGCATCCACAATATTTAAAAGTGCAAAAAACAAAGTATACGCCTGCTTTGTCCATTCACATACAACAAAAGATTCGTCGTATTCGTCATTTAAATCTATTACGGGAACTCGGGTAAACCTACAATACAACTGCTTCCAAGAATCTTTCCAAAGGGAATCGTCAATCTGGTCGCATAAAGTACCGTTTATCTTGAGTTCAAATTTAACTCGCTTACACCTAAGAGCCTCATAATAGGAAAGAAATATTTTTTTCTTATCATTAGGTGCGTATGACATTTCACGAAGTAATTGTGCGGCGTATTTCTGCGGTTCAATTTCAACAACCACTCGAATATTATTCTTTATTCTAGTATGAACTTCAAAAAAAGCCTGATCTTCATTTTTAGGGTAAGACAAATACACATCATCCCCATCCTGCGTTTCAACTGAAACGCAGAAGGGCATTGAAAAAACATCTTCCAAATATTTCTGAAGATCTTTGCACAGCATAATTAATTTTCATCCAATGCAGGATCTGGCAAATCAGCGACAAGTTTGCGAAGAATGCGCGAAACCATATAACGCATTTCCTCGTAATTTTCAATTGTCGCTTGATTACAGGTCGAATTTTCTGCTTCTGCAAGCGCCCAAAGCAAATCATCCAAGCCTTCTACAACGACACCCTTAGAAAGAATAGGGCCGTATACCTTTTTATAGAAATCATGACCTTCGTTAATTCTTACAGCATTTTTTCCATCAATCAAAGCCGGCTCCCACAGCGCGTTTCCGTCAATGGTTTCTACAGGAACCACACGACACTGCTTCGGAGATTCTGCATTTCCGATGGTAATTTTTTTAGTAAAAGAACCATTGGAATTTTCAACCAAAGCCTCATTCGGTTTTCCGGTCGGCGTCAATCTCGATTCTTGAACTTCAGCTCCTTTTGCCTCGATAGTCGAATTTGAGGATTCATGAACGCTTTTACCCGGTTTGTGAATATCACTCGTCTGTCCTTCTCTATACCTTCTTTGTGCTTCACGACGGGGAGCATTCAGGAATCTAATTAGATAATCAGACAATTCTGATATCAACAGGATTCTTGATTTTTTTATATCAACATTTAGAAGTTCATCTAATTCCTGCCCAAAGGAAAATTCCACACGCAATAGAGAATAATGCGGTTCTTTCGTAAAGAATCCCAGCCAATCACCAAAATGAATAAGTCTATTTTCACGATAAACATAGAATCCCTGGAAATCATTATTTCCTCTAGCTTTATCAGCAACTTCCTTGGAACTAAATTCCGATTTTCTAGGAATTACATACGCCGCGACATCAAAGGAGAAATTTCCCTCATCACCAATCTCAACAGGAACAGTTTCTCGCTGTAGTAAGGAAGTTTTTTGTTCCTTAACACAGAACGGATCCCATGCTTCAATTTTTTCGCCATTCACTCTTATTTCTACATTTTCTGCACGATTATCATTTTCATCAAGAAAACGTTGAAACACCATCGCTATATGGAATTTTAACTCATCGATTTTTTTATCAAGAGCTTTTTTTGCTGCGGAATTACTTTTGTAATCCTTCAACAATCTGTCGATTTTATCCCATACAACCAAAGTACCACTGCAATTATTCGCAGTTTCATCAAACAAATCTAATTCATCTGCAGATGCTTCAACAATCCGAAGTTTCCATAATCCAACGCGGCTAATATAATCCAAATCCCACTGAACCTTGATTATCTCTGAATCAGCAGCATTTCTAGACAATACGGACAACTGCTTGCAAAATGCTGTGGATGCCGTTTTTAAACCCAGACCGAATTTTCCAAGACTCTTCTTTTCCGACCGTTCCTTAGAGCCATATTTCATTGCATTTTGCAGGCCATTATAATCCATGCCAATGCCATTATCTGCAATATATACAGCAACCTCTAACTTCGGATTCATTACAATATTGATATCAACACGCGTCGCCTTAGCCGCAATTGAATTATCAACAATATCCGCAATTGCGGTGTTGAAATTATAACCGGTATCTCTTAAACCGTTTACAATACGCGCTGGATCTGGTTGTAATTCAATTTCCTGTACTTGATTGTTGTTCATTCCTCATGCTCCTTCTTAAAAATTTGGGACTAAGTTCAATGCGTCAATTACATCCTGATAATCATTATCAAAGCCTTCCGTGCCAATAACGGCATTTTCTGCAATCTGTCTTTTTCGGTTAATACGTTCCTGAATAATTTGCTCAACGGTATTTTGGTAATAGAGGCGATAAACAAATACTGTTTTTTCTTGCCCTCTTCTGTAAGCACGTGCTGAAGCCTGATCTTCCAAAGATGGGTTCCATTCAAGATTGTAGTGAATTACATGGTTTGCGCCTGTTATGTTCAACCCAGTCCCTGCTGCTCTAGGATTTAGGAATAATACAGCGCTGCCATCATATTGGTTGAAATCATCCACAATTTTCTGTCTTAACGAAATTTCAGTTTCGCCATTAATTGACCAATTTTTTACTCCTATATTTTTGTTCAAATAACTTGTAAAAACATCGAACATTTTTTTATAGGAGGTGAAAACAATGACTTTTTCCCTTTTTTCAATAATTTCCTCAACGAGTTCGCAGAAACGTTGAAATTTTACCGAATCGTCAAATGGATTTCCACATTCATCATCAATTAGATGTGGATGCGTACAAAACATCCTTAATTTCTGGAGAACCCCAAATCCAGGATTTCCCGATTCAGCTTCGCCCCTTGCCTCTGACAAAAGCGTTGAATAAGTTTTTCCTTCTTTTTCAGACATCTGGAGAGGTTGTTCAATATCTATTCGCGGAGGTAGTTCGTCAGCAACTTCTTTCACACGTCTTCTGACCATCATCGCGGATAAAATCGGTTCTAGTTTTTTACCACCTTCAACATCATCAGAAATACATTTCCTAAAAGACTCAACATTCCCAAGCAACCCTGGATAGACAAAATCTAGAATCGACCAAATATCCGTTATATGATTTTCAAACGGGGTTCCTGTCACTGCAATACATTTTTCTGAGTTTATTCTGCAACAAGTTTTTTTACGAATACTATCAGGATTCTTTATGTTTTGAGCCTCGTCCAAAACGGCCAAATACCATCTTACCATATTCAACATTGGCAAGTCATTGATTACCGTGGAATACGATGTCACAACGACATCATAAGGTTCCAAACATTTGTAGTTGCTTATTCTATTTGAACCATGATGAACATAAACATTTAGAGTAGGGGCAAATTTATTACATTCACGCTTCCAATTCGCGAGTAGTGAAATTGGGGCTACAATCAAAAAAGGCCCCTTATTTTTTTGTTGAAAAAACAACATTGTCGCAATTATCTGCATCGTTTTGCCAAGGCCCATTTCATCGCCAAGGACACAACCAGAAAGGCCTTCAAGCGTATTGCAAATCCAATTAAATCCTACATGCTGGTATTCAAACAATGTTGCTCGCAAAGAAATTTCACTTGGATTAATATCCAAACCATTCTTTTGACTATTCGAGTCAAACTTAACAGAATCATCAAAAAGTTTTACTTGATGAGTAAACTCATATTGCTTTATTTTGACATATTGGGACCTTGATATTATCCCTTGTTCATAAACAGCAGCTTCTGCTAAACAACCCTCCAAATCGTCAAGATTCTTGTTGACATGATACCATGTATTACAAAGAATAACATGATCAACAAGCTTACCATTTACAATCGGCAAGGGTTTCTTTATGCCTCTTTTTTCTGCATCAATAGAAAGAACGAGGCCATTTTCACTTGATTGCAAAGATGCGACCAAATTGCATCCCAAAGAGGAAAATCTAATTTGAGAAAGCGGTGGATTACCTTCTTTCACATGCGAAAAAATTTCCTGAGCGGATGGATAAAATTTATTTCCATCCTTAAAGGAAATCAACACATCATCTTCTATTTTCCATTCCATCATCACAATTAACCATTTCTTTTAAAGCGATCAAGACTTGCTGCACTGATTGATATTTTGGGTGTAGATGTAGGTTGAGCAAGATATGCAGTTGACGCATCGTTCAAACTCAAAGACGAATCAATTTTTTCTGCTTTTTTATAAGATGCGGATTCTTCGGCATCTGGAGTATAAGCATTCAGCTTTGCTCCTATAGTGAAACTACTCACACTTTCAACATTTTTTCTTAATGAAAAATTTGTTGAATATGCAAATACAATGTCGGCGACATACCCATGGCTAACATTTACTACATTAAGAGAATTTAAAATTGGCGAAACATAAAAATCATTTCGATCAACAGTTTTGCTTCCGGCCCACCAGGAATAATTACTTATAAAATTCCATAAGTATCCAGCAGCTTCAATAGAGGCTCTCTCGTCCTTGTAGATTTCGTTAAACATCTCTTTTGCGCTCTGTACAAATAGAGGCTTTGTCGAAAAATCATTTGAAACCTTTAGCTTTTTTGCAAGTTGTTCTGGGCTTCGATGAATTCTGGTACAAATTTTTAAATACAGTTCCTTGTATGTTAACAACTCTGTACAGAAATCAACCATGTATGACGCTATCACAAACCACTGATTCGCAATAAAAATATTTTGATTAGCTTTTGTCGTGATGACTGATGTATGTCTAAAAAATTCTATTTCGCAATTTTTTTCTTTTAGGAAATTAAAAAATGAATTTTTAAAGGTGTCATTTAGTTCAAATTCCTGTTGTTTAAATTCATTTTGAAAACGATGCTTTGCATATTGCAATACTGCATTCAAATCTTTTATAATTTGAGTGATATAAGGCATCGCTTTCACTCCTGTCCTTCTAGCAGTTGTTTTCTAATTTCCCCTGCCAATGTTCTAATTACAGGAACAGCAACACTATTGCCGAATTGATGAAATGCTTCTTTATCCGAGACGACAATTTTCATCTCTGGGAAATTTTTTTGATTATTTTGATTATGCTTTGATTCTGGGTTCTCCCATCCGTTGCCGATAATCTTATATCCTTGTAAACGTCCAGCTTCAACGGGTGTAAGTTTTCGTGGATTTTTGCCGAGAGCAGACTGATCAATTAAAATTTCGCTACCATCTTTCCAGTATCGAGCCGAGATTGTACTGCAATAAACGCTATCTCCGGAAAATAAGGAATATCCAAAACCCTTGCCATTTTCTTGATTACGTTTTTTTCTCAGCTGATGGCCAATCCACATCTTATCACTGATGGTATTCTTTTCAGGTATTTTAGATGCAGGTTCAAAGATATCGCTGACTTTGGTTGCAATACATTTGTTCAGTTTTTCTTTTTCGAATAAAGGCTTTAATTTTGCATCAAGTCCAAGAGGGAAAGAAAAATCTTCCGCACAGCATTGTTTCTTGTCCCAACACACGAAAAACAAGCGTTCTCTATTTTGAGGAACACCAAAATACTTTGCGTTTAAAACGGCGGTACGAACTTCGTATTTTAAATCTTTTTTCAAAACACGAAGTAACGTTTCTAATGTTTTTCCATGGTTATGATTTTTTAAACCCTTTACATTCTCCAAAAAAAGAATTTTGGGCTTTTTACCAATCTGAATTTTATGATTAACAATTGCGGCGATATTGAAGAATAAAGTACCTCGCGTGTCTTCAAAGCCTTTTCGTTTGCCTGCAATGGAAAACGCCTGGCAAGGAAATCCACCACACAAAACATCAAAGTCAGGAATGTTATTCATTTCAACATCATTGATATCTGCGTTGAAAAATTTATAGTTCCCTTCTTTATCTTTTTGGAAAAGTTTTGGCTCTATTTTTTTATAATTTTCTTCATAAGTAATGCGGGCGTTCTTATCCCATTCACTAGCAAACACACACTTTCCGCCAACACTGTGCATTGCAGTGTGAAATCCGCCAATTCCAGCAAATAAGTCAATGAACCGGAAACTCGATTTTTCCTTTTTCTTTCCAGACTTTGTGCCACGGCCCGCCATGTATGTCTCTCGCTCCTCGCGTTGAAAGTGAACGAGTTCACTCTCATTCGGGAGCAAGAAACCGCGATGTCAGAACAAATAAAGAAAACGCCCGTATGCGCGCGTGGATACGCGTAAACAGCACGGCCTATCAATCATAGGTCGCCGAACGTTTGTCTTATTTCGTGTTCAGAAAGTGTCGAAGTTTCAGGTGCGAATAAGAGCAAACCCAACAAGAGCCGCTCCTGTCGCGAAACTTCCACACGATATAAATGAAAAAGGCGTGAGGCTGAATGCGCTTACCCACCTTAGGCCTTCGACTGCCATGAACAAATAAACGCAAACAACCCACGCCCCAAAAGGTCGCGCTACACACGGGCAAACCGATATACAGAATACCAATGTGGTAGAACGATGCGGTAGAGTAAACCACCGCAGACGTGAGCGTCGCCTTATTCCCTGTTCAGAAATTGTCGAAGTTTCAGGTGAGGAACAAGAGCAAAACTCTTTATGTACGATAAAAATATAACTAATCTGCATGTCAGTAGATGTCAAAACGCATGAATTTTGAGCGATGGCAAATTGCATCGCTCGCGGCGGCATTTGTAACCGCATCTTGGGCGGCGCCGACTTTTTCAAGAAAATTGCGCGGTCTGTTGCTTTTTTGTTTAATTTTAGTTATATTTTGTTCACTAGCACATTTGTGCATTTGTTTTGTGTTTTTCAGCTTGTAACGCAAAGGAGTGAATATGAGCAAGATCGAAGTCATGAACACGGAAATATCCGTTCAAAAAGTAAATGGAGAGGATTACATCTCGTTGACGGATATGTTAAAAGCCAAAGACGGCGCCTTCTTTATCGCGGATTGGCTAAGAAACCGAAACACCCTGGAATACATTGGTATTTGGGAGAAAGTTTACAATTCAGGTTTTAATTATGGCGAATTCGCCACAATTACAAATCAGTCTGGTTTAAACAGTTTCAAGATAAGCGTTAAGGAATTCGTTGAACGTGCGGGAGCAATATCAATTATCTCCAAGGCAGGCCGTTATGGAGGAACATACGCGCACAAGGACATCGCCTTTGAATTCGCAATGTGGATTAGCGCAGAGTTCAAAATCTACATTGTCAAGGAATTCCAGCGTCTCAAGGCGGCTGAGCAGGCAGAGCTCGGCTGGTCCGTCAAGCGGGAACTCTCGAAAATAAACTATCGCATCCACACGGACGCCATCAAGCAGAACCTGATCCCTGCGACGCTTACTTCGCGGGAGACGTCCATTGTGTACGCAAGTGAAGCCGACGTTTTGAACATGGCTCTGTTCGGCTTTACTGCGGCGGAGTGGCGTGAGTCAAATTCCACGTTGCCAGGCAATGTTCGTGATTATGCGACGGTCAATCAGCTGATTTGCCTCAGCAACATGGAATCGCTGAACTCCGTATTGATTAACGAAGGCCTTCCTCAAAGCGAACGCCTTGTCAAGCTGAACCAAATTGCCATTTCACAGATGACGGTTCTAGAAAACATCGAGGGACGAAAACTTTTGAAGTAGCCTTGACTGTTTTGAAAATTTCGCACATTTGTGCATTTGTTTTGTGTTTTTTCAGCTTGTAACACAAAGGAGTGAATATGGAAGAGAAAAACGAAATCATCGTGTACCAGCCGGAAGGCGGCGAATTCCACCTCGAAGTTCGCCTGGAAAACGAGACGGTGTGGCTCACGCAGGCGCAGATGGCGGAATTGTTTGGAACAGTTCCTCAAAACATCACTTTGCATATAAAAAACATCTATACTGAAGAGGAATTGTACCAAGATCGAACTTGTAAGGAATTCTTACAAGTTGCCCAAGAAGGCAAAAGGGTTGTTCATAGAAAGCAAAAACTATACAATTTAGATGTTATTATTTCTGTCGGCTATCGCGTCAAATCTATTCAAGGCACACGCTTTCGTCAATGGGCGAATCAAATTCTCAAGGAGCATCTTCTCAAGGGTGGGTCCGTAAACCAGCGGCTTGTCTCGCACGAAAACAAGCTTGAAACTCTCGACACCCGCGTCCAATTCCTCGAAAAGCAGGTGGATTTTTTCGTCAAGGCTAACCTGCCGCCGAGCGAGGGCGTGCTGAACGCAAAATCCTGGTGGAGCGGCTACGAATTTGCGGCGCGGCTCATCCGTTTGGCGAAGGAGGAGGTTGTCGTCATAGACCCGTTCGCGGACGATGTTGCGCTTTCGCTTGTCGCCAAGAAATCTGCAGGTGTAAATGCGCTTGTCTATTCTGGTCATGTGAACCGGCACCTGAAAGAAGAAGCAGATCGGCTGAATCGCCAATTCCCGACAGTCATTCTCAAAAATATGCAGAATGTTCACGACAGGTTCATCATCGTGGACGAAACCGTTTATCACGTCGGCTCATCGCTCAACGAACTCGGGAAAAAATTGACCGCGTTCTCGGTCCTGAACCTAGTCTCGAAAAAGCAACTTCTGGAAATGGTCGCGTTGTCGTCCGGAAAATAAAACAAATACAAGTTTAAAGGAGTCGAATTCGACCACTTTAAAATGCAAGCCGGTTTGCCAAACTTTGTCATGAGCGTATCCGAATGGATTGAATCAACCAACGCTATTGGCTTAATTGTCAGAAAGGGTAAATATGGCGGGACCTATGCACAAAAAGACATCGCCTTTGAATTTGGAACGGTAATAAGCGTTTATGATAAACCTTTCAAGGCTCCGACGTCCAAGGCTGCAAAGGCAAAAATCGGCGTCAACTGCAGCGCCTTCTGCGTGGACAAGGACTTTACCCAAAAGTACGATTTCGCACTGTAAAAAGAAACAATTGGGCCTTAAATTTCAAAGGCCCTACGCATAATTCAATGACAATCAACGAGTTGCAAAAATTCCATTGATTTTCATGTTGACAAATTTTAATTTATAATGTATATTTGTAATGATTACAAATAATTGGGAAAGGTCGTGGGTGGCGATTTACTAGGTGTCGCGGTCCGGTTCTTTTCATAAATTTGTGAATGGAAAACAAGAAAAAGATGGTGCGGACATTGTCCGCGAAAAAGAGGAATTATGGTTGTTAAAGAAGAATGGAATGGCTTTGTAGGCCAGCGTTGGAAAGAAGAAGTCAACGTTCGGGTGTTCATCCAAAAGAATTACGTCCCTTATGATGGGGACAAGTCCTTCCTTGCCGGTCCAACGGCTGCAACAAAGAAGTTGTGGGATGAGGTTCAGGATTTGCAGAAGCAGGAAATCGCCAAGGGCGGCGTGCTGGACATGGACACGGATGTGGTGTCCACCCTTACCAGTCATCCGGCAGGCTTCATTGCCGAAGGTACCAAGGATTTGGAAAAGGTCGTCGGCCTCCAGACCGACAAGCCTCTGAAGCGCGCCTTCATGCCTTTTGGCGGCATCAAGATGGCGGAGGAAAGTTGCAAGAATTACGGCTATACGCCTAGCGAAGAGCTGCACCACATCTTTACGGACATTCACAAGACTCACAACCAGGCTGTGTTTGATGCCTATACGCCGGACATGCGCGCCGCCCGTAAGGCCCACATCATCACGGGTCTTCCGGACACTTATGGCCGTGGTCGTATCGTGGGCGATTACCGCCGCGTTGCCCTCTATGGCGTGGACTACCTTATCGAGAAGAAGCAGAAGGACAAGGCTCTTAGCGACAAGGCGGACATGAACGAGGAGACGGTTCGCCTTCGTGAAGAACTGGCGGAACAGATTCGCGCTTTGGAAGGCCTGAAGGCCATGGCCAAGATTTACGGCTATGACATTTCCAAGCCTGCAAGGAATGCCCGCGAAGCTATCCAGTGGCTCTACTTCGGCTACCTTGGCGCCATCAAGACGCAGAACGGTGCCGCCATGAGCGTGGGCCGCGTGTCTACCTTCCTGGATATCTACTTCAACCGCGATATCAAGGCCGGCATTCTTACGGAAGAGGAAGCTCAGGAACTGGTGGACCACTTTGTGATGAAGCTTCGCATGGTGAAGTTTGCCCGTATCACCAGCTATAATGAACTGTTCAGCGGCGACCCGGTGTGGGCTACGCTGGAAGTTGGCGGTATCGGTACTGATGGCCGCCACATGGTGACTAAGACGGACTATCGTTTTCTCCATACCCTCATCAACATGGGCCCCTCTCCGGAGCCCAACCTGACGGTGCTTTACAGCCCCCGTCTGCCGGAAAACTTCAAGAAGTTCGCTGCAGAAATTTCCGTGAAGACCAGCGCCATCCAGTACGAGAACGATGAAACCATGCGCCCAATCTGGGGCGATGACTACAGCATCTGCTGCTGCGTGTCTGCAACCCAGACCGGTAAGGAGATGCAGTTCTTCGGTGCCCGCGCCAACTTGGCAAAGACTCTCCTTTACGCCATCAACGGTGGCCGCGACGAGGCTATTTGCAAGGGTGTGCAGGTGGGTCCGGAATATCCGCCCATTACCAGCGAATACCTGGATTACGACGAGGTGATGCACAAGTTTGATTTGTACATGGACTGGCTTGCTCGTTTGTATGTGAACACGCTAAACCTCATCCACTACATGCACGACAAGTATTATTACGAAGCTGCAGAAATGGCTTTGATTGATACCAATGTGCGTCGTACTTTCGCGACGGGTATTGCAGGTTTCAGCCACGTGGTGGATAGCCTTTGCGCCATCAAGTACGCCAAGGTGAAGGTAATTCGCGATCCGGCTACGGGCCTTGCTGAAAACTTCGAAATAGAGGGCGACTTCCCCCGTTATGGAAATGACGATGACCGCGCCGATGACATTGCCGTGTGGCTTTTGAAGACCTTTATCCAGAAGATACGTCATACGCCTACATATCGCAATTCTGAACCGACCACCAGTATCCTCACCATTACGAGTAACGTTGTTTATGGTAAGGCTACGGGTACGCTTCCCGATGGCCGCAAGGCTGGCGAGCCCCTCTCTCCGGGCGCTAACCCCAGCTATGGCGCTGAGAAGAACGGTCTTCTCGCTTCCCTCAACTCTGTGGCGAAACTGCCCTACGATTATGCTCTGGATGGCATCAGCAACACCCAGACCATCAATCCTAGCGCTCTCGGTCATGACGATGAGGAACGGACCATGAAGCTCATGCAGGTGTTGGACGGCTACTTCGGAAAGGGCAGCCACCACCTGAACGTGAACGTCTTTGGTGTGGAGAAGCTGAAGGACGCCATGGAACATCCGGAGAAGGAAGAATATCAGAACTTCACGATTCGTGTTTCTGGTTACGCCGTTCGCTTCATCAAGCTCACGCGCGAACAGCAGCTGGATGTGATTGCCCGCCAGGCTCACGGCGTGCTGTAATCGGTACGATTTCAAAATTTAAAAGGCTCGGAATTATTTCCGGGCCTTTTATCGTACGCTTTGCGCGTTTATTGAGACTCGCGCGGCTTGTTACTGTGGGTCTCTATCTAGGACCAGCACGGCCTTGCCATCTTCCACATAGAGGTTTTCTCGACGGTAGGTGACGCCTTCCATATCCCAACTGTTCTGGTTTTGCCAGTATTCGGGATTTAAATCTTCACCATCAAAGTCATCTTGCCACTCTTGGGTGAAAGTCTTAGCTGTGGTGTCATAGGAATAGACGCGCACATAGTCGATATACTGCTTTTCCGGGAGCCCTTCGCCGGTGAATTTACCTGTCCATTTGGGGTCTTTGGAAACCCAGAGGTTGAAGCGGAGTGACTGTGTGCCGCCTTCGCTCAGGTGCTTAATCTGTCCCTTGGTATCGCCGAGGGAAACTTTACGGACGGGTATGCTATCAATTTCCCAAATTACAGTATCTGGAGTCCAGATCATGCCGTAGAGGTGGTAGTCTTCGCGAACGTCAAATTCCAGAGGGTGTTTGCCTTCTTCTGTAATCCTACTTTCGGCTGTTCCCGTGATAATGTTAGACTGGAAACCCTTTGAGTTGTTGCCTAGAACTTCAATATCAATTTCATTCCACTTTTCTCCATCACCCATCCAGGAATTGTCGTAGTAGAGGAACATGGAACTGACGGAACCAGAAATGGCAGCCATTTTCATGCGGGCTTCGAAGCGGCCATACTTGAACTGCTTTATTCCGGTGAGTTCAGCGCCATAGTATGAGTATTTGATGCTTGAAGAACTTGTGCCATCTGCACCGGAGTTTGCGTCGGAAGACTCTGGAGCCGCTTCTTCGCTAGAAGTTGGCGGAATATCTGTGGAAGAAATAGAGTTGTCGTTATCGCCGGAGCAGGCGGGAAACAGCATGGCGGCGGCAGCAATAAAAGGCAATAGAATTTGTTTTTTCATAAAACTTCCTTGATTTTACCCTCCAAAAATACAACAAAATTGCGGAGAGACGCAAAACGCCAACGCTATTTTCTCGGCGTGGTGGCCACTATTCTATATTTTTGCCCATGAACAACAATGCATCTGATTTCAATTCCCAGCACTTCGAAGTTGCCGGTTTCATCCGGGAAGTGTTTGGCTATGTGGATCGGTTCAAGGGCCAGCTTTTCATTTTGAAGATTGACGACGGCCTGATGGACCATCCGTTGTTCCCCGTCCTCATGCGGGATATTGCCCTCCTTCACAAGGCAGGCATACGCATTATCATCGTTCCCGGGACGCGAAACAGCATCGATGCACAGTTGAAAGCTTGGGAGATTGAATCCAAGTTCCACAACGGAGTCCGGCTAACTAGCGAAGAAGCTCTGCCTCTCATTGAGCAGGCGTCTCTTGGCGTTGCCCAGCGGATTATGAGTCACCTTACCGCAAGCGGTTTGCGGGGCATTCAGGGCAACTGGATTCTGGCCCGGAGTCTCGGCGTCATTGGCGGCGTGGATTTTATGCGGACTGGCAAGATTGAGCGGGTCCAGCGGGATATTCTGGAACAACTCCTGGATGAAAAATTTGTGCCTATCATTCCTCCCATTGGCTGGAATAAACTGGGCCACGCCTACAACATCAGCAGTACGGAACTGGCAACGGAACTCTGCAAGTACCTTCAGGTGGGTAAACTGTTCTTCATCGGTAACGAGAACGGTATCAAGCTGAAAGGCCTTGTGACGGGCAAAAACACCAAGTATCTGGAGCCCACCGACAGCGGCGTGATTTCTGCTATGGATGTGGATCAGGCCAAGGAACTTTTGGAACTCAATTCCGACGTGTTGAATTTTGCCCAGATGGATTACCTTTTGAATGCAATTCACGCTTGTGAGGCTGGCGCCAACCGCGTCCATTTGCTGAGCGGTGAGTTCCAGGGCAGCGTGCTGCAAGAAGTCTTCAGCGCTCGGGGCGATGGCACCATGGTGTACGCAAACCAGTACTCCAGTATCCGGCCCGCAAACATCGAAGACATCCCGGATATTCTTCGGGTCATGCAGGATTACATCGCCAAGGGCTACCTGGTGCCGAGAACCCAGGAAAGCATTTCCGAAAAGCTCAAGGACTATGTGGTGTACGCCATCGACAACAGCATTCATGGCTGTGGCGCTCTTCATGAATTCGAAGACGGTATGGCCGAAGTGGCTGGCATTGCCGTGGGCGCCAACTATCGCAAGTCGGGCATTGGCGACGCCATCGTGCGGCACCTCATTTCTGTTGGCCGGATGAAGGGCTACCAAAAGTTGTTCCTGCTTACCACTCAGGCGGTGGATTGGTTCTACCACTTTGGTTTTGAAGATGGCTCCATCGAGGATTTGCCGAAGAGCAAGCGGGACCACTACAACACCAAGCGGAATTCCAGAATTCTCGTGATGTCCTTGGACAAGTAACGGCGCCTCATGAAGATGGATTTTAAAAAGATGGAAGATGGCTTCAAGATGATTCTTGAAGGCATGGGCGAAGACGTCAATCGTGAGGGACTCCTCAAGACTCCGGAACGTGTGGCGAAGATGTACGCTGAACTCATGACGGGTCTTTCTGGCGAAATCAAGCCGGAAGATATTTTGAAGACCCGCTTCCACGAGAAGTACGACGAGATGATTATCGTGCCGGACATTGAATTTGCCAGCATGTGCGAGCATCATTTTCTGCCCTTCACAGGGAAGGCCCACGTGGCTTATATTCCTGGCGATTGCGTCGTGGGGCTTTCCAAGATTCCCCGCGTGGTGGAATACTACGCCCGCTTCCCGCAGATTCAGGAACGCATGACCCGCCAGATTGCGGAACTCATCCAGAAGGAACTGAATCCGAAGGGTGTTGCCGTGGTGCTGGAAGCAAGCCACATGTGCATGACTATGCGTGGCGTGAAAAAGCCGGGCGCTACCATGGTGACAACGCAGCTTTTGGGCCGTTTCAAGACCGACGAAAAGACTCGTGCCGAATTTATGGCACGGATTTATGCACCGCGGTAATCCTTTTTTATAAAACTATATCTATTTTAAGGGTACTATGAACGCTGCTATCCTTACGAACGAATTTCCGCCAGAAATCTATGGCGGTGCTGGTATCCATGTTAAGTTCCTCACTCAGGAACTCTCTAAACTTTGCCACATCGAAGCCCGCTGCTTTGGCCCTCAGGATGAGGACGAAAACAATATCCGTGCTGTCGGCTTCAATCGCAAACTGGGCCTTTCTCCGAAGGACGACCGCTTTCAGAAGATTTTCAAACCGTTGGACATCAACCTCCAGTGGGCGGCAACGCTTAATGACATCGATGTGATTCATTGTCACACTTGGTACAGCCATTTTGGCGGCGTGCTGGCCAGCCGCCTTTTGGAATGCCCGCTCATTCTCACCACCCATTCTCTGGAACCCCACCGCCCGTGGAAGGCGGAACAGTTGGGCAATGGCGGCTACAACATGAGCTGCTGGATTGAGAAAACCGCCTACGAAGCTGCCGATGGCATCATCGCCGTGAGCCAGGGCATGAAGCGTGACGTGATGAAGCTTTACGGCGTGCCCGAAGACCGCGTGAAGGTCATCTACAACGGCATAGACCCGGATTTTTACAAGCCCACATTCAGCGATACCATTTTGAAAAAATGGGGTGTGGACCCAGGACGTCCCTTCGTATTGTTCGTGGGGCGCATTACCCGGCAGAAAGGCATTAGCCAACTGATCCAGGCCATTCCTCAGATTGACAAGAAGGCCCAGGTGGTGCTCTGCGCTGGCGCTCCCGATACGCAGGAATTGGCGGATGAATGCAAGCTTCTCATTGAGGAAGTGCAGAAGACTCGTGATGGAGTCATCTGGATTCAGGATGTGGTGCCTCATGAAGAACTGCGCGTGCTTTACAGTCACGCTACTGTTTTTGCAACGCCTTCTCTGTATGAACCTTTCGGCATCATCAATCTGGAAGCCATGAGCTGCGGCACGCCTGTGGTAGGGAGCGCCGTAGGTGGCATTCCCGAAATCATCGTTGATGGCGAAACGGGCTATCTGGTGCCGCTGAAGGCTGTTTCGGAAACTAACTTCGAACCTGCAGACCCCAAGGCGTTCCAGACGGATTTTGCAGGCAAGCTAAACAAGATTCTGGGCGACGAACTGTTGGCAAAACAGATGGGCGAGGTGAGCCGCAAGCGCGCTGTGGATGTGTTCAGCTGGAAGGCTATCGCTCAGCAGACTTTCGACTTCTATCAGGAATGCATTGAACGCTACAAGCGTGAAGGCAAGCGGAAATAATGCAGAATGCAGAATGCTGAATGCAGAATTTTGCCGAGCTGAAGTCGAAATGAGTGCGAAGCACTAATGCAGAATTAATTTCTGGCGAAATCGTCGCGGGCGGTTTATTGCGCCGCGGTAATTTTCTCAACGATTCCGTCAGTCGTCAAAAGTTCTGGCAATGTAATCAGGTGCTTGGCATCTCCTTTTGGGTAAATGCCGTAGGCCGGCACTCCGGACTTTCCAAGTTCCCGTAGCAAGCTGTTTACCTCCGGCGTCTCCCGCGTCCAATCTGCTTTAACGAGGGCCACGTTCAGGCTGTCCATGGCCTGCCGGAACTCGTTGCTGTGAAGTACGGCTGCCTCATTCGCCTTGCAGGTGAGGCACCAGTCTGCAGAAACATCCACAAATACGGTCTTGCCTGCTTTTGCAAATTGTACCATCAGTTCGGGGCTGTAGTTGTACCAGCCATCTTCCGCCATCTGCTCGTGAATTTTCGCATTGAATTTTTCGCTCACGATGGATTCATATTTCGGTGCGATGGCGAAGAACCAAATGCCTGCAATGAGGATGGCGCCAACTGCAAATCCGGCGACCTCTCGATAGAAGGCAACTCCCGGCGGGGCGAATTTTCCGAGGGCGAAACTTGCAACGATGCTTGCGATGGCGACGATTGCGAAGAGGCCAACGCCTGGCACGCCCGCTTGTTCTTCAACAATCCACAAGAGCCAAACTACTGTTCCGAGGAGCAGAACACCCATGACCTTCTGCAGGTAAACCATCCAGATTCCAGGTTTCGGGAAGACGTTTAGAATCTTCGGGAAAACACTTACTAGCAGGTAAGGCATAGCAAGTCCGATGCCAGCTGCCGTAAAGAAGAGGAACAGCACGGGAATGCTTGCCGTAAATGCAAATCCCATGGCGGTTCCCAGAAGTGGGGCAGAACATGGAGTGCTGAGTAAAACCAATAGTGCGCCTGTAAAAAAGGCTCCGGCAAGTCCCTGCTTTCTTCCGGCTTCATCCATTTTCGTGGTGGTGCTGCCTGGGAGCCAGACTTCAAAGACGCCGAAGAAACTCATGGCGAAGGCGCTGAGAATCACCACCATGAAGGCGATGAATCCGGCACTCTGGAACTGCATTCCCCAGCCGGCATTTCCTCCGCCGACTTTGATGATGGAGATGATGGTGGCAAGAATCCAGAAGCTTGTGAGAATGCCCGCAGTGGTACTCATTCCTAAGGCGAGGAGGCGGCTTTTATGCTCTCCGGCTTCACTAATCAGGCTGAAAAGTTTTAAGGAAAGGACCGGCAATACGCAGGGCATTAGGTTGAGAATGATGCCACCAATCAATGCGAAGAAGAGAAGCATCAAGGTGCCGGCGCTGTTTTCCTCGGCGCTGTTTTGGCTCGCGGTAGCCTCGCCGGCGCTGTATTTCCCAGCGGCTAAATTCCCTTCATCGTTTTTTTTTAATTCTGTCGGCCCACCTAGAGCCGAGGATTTACTGCCCGAAATAGCGTTAGACAATTCTCCCAACTCAACTGTCACTTGCGCCGGCGCAAGGCAGATGGAGTTGTCGCAGGCCTGGTAATGGAAAATTGCTTTTGTAGAAAGTGAATCATAGTCGGCCGCCACACTATCTACGGGAATGGTAATCTGGAATTCGCCCTTGAAGACGAGAATTTCTAGCTCCAAGGCTTCATTGTATTCCTTGATGGCTTTTGGCCAAACAGGTTTTCCGAAGGTTATTCCTTCCGCAGAAATTTCTAGCGATGAGGGTTTCAGAAATTCATCCGTGACGGAGTCCGCATTCACATGCCAGTGCTCCGGGATGACTACATCCACTGTAACTGCAGAACCTTTCTGTAGAGTTCCTTCACTAAACTGCATTGCCGTTTCTGGAGGCGGCATGCTGTTCATGTTGAATTCTTCGGCTCCAACAGCCACTGCAATTGTGAACAAGATAAAACAACATTTTGCAAAAAGACTACAGGTGTTTGCAAAATTTCGATTTTCTTGTTTTTCTCTTTTAAATATCATAATTTTGGCACACTAATTTTTGAAAGAAGGCAAAGGTTACGTTAATGGGCGGTCTAGAGGAAAGGGATTCTCAAACTCCGGATTGGTTGGAAACAACATGGAACAAGTACGCTCCTAAAATTTACAAATTGTGTTGTAAAAAATGCAAAAATGTGGAGGATGCCAAAGAACTTTTTCAGACTGTTGCTCTTAAATTCTGTCAAAATGCGAGAAAACTGAACTTTCAAAAAAATGCTATGCCTTGGTTTTTATGCGTTATGACTAATGCGCGCTATGATCAGGTTCGGGCCAAGAGCCGAGCGATGCAACCGTTGTCTTTAGCCGATGTTTCCGTAGAATACATGGAATTCCCAGAGGAGATGGCGCTGCGTTTCACTCATGTTACGGAAGTTCAGAACAAATTGGATCGTGCCATGACGTGCCTTACGGAACTGGAGAAAGCTATCGTACATCTCACTTTTATGAGCGGACTTACTCTTGAAGAAATGAGTATGCTATTTGGAATTTCGGCAAATTCCATTCTAAAACGAAAATCTAGGGCTATAACCAAGCTGCGGGAGAATCTGCAAAAAGATCAAGTGATTTGCGATTTCTTCTCCCATAATGCCATCTAAATTTGGTAATTTTGAAAGGTGCAGATTATTCGGTGGATTATAATTGCCGCACTCTCCCTTTCTACGGTGTTTGCGGCAGATGAATGGATGAACTATGCGGAGCCTTCTCCCGTCTATTCAGCTATTCCCTACCAGTCGGGTGTCCTAATGGCGACAGCTGGAGGCCTTCGCTATTGGTCCTCGGAAAGAGATATGATGTTTACCTCCAAGGATGGGTTGGAAACATCGTCCATCTATGGCGTGGCTAGTTCCCCCGCAGGAGTTTTTGCGGTTTCGGAATATGGAATGATAGTCCGCATGAATGATGGGGGCAATTCCTGGAAGGTGGTAAATCGTTCTTTCCTCAGAAATAATGTACGTCTTGTTCCAGATCAGCTCGCTATCGTAGACAACATTATGGTACTCGCCTTTGAAGATAGGCTTTCCTTCTATGACATTGTCAAGGAGAAGTCTTTGTTGACGGTGAACCGTATCGGTTCAAATTCTCTTTCTATTCAGCCAATTAAGGAAATCGCAGTTCATGGTGATGAACTTTTTGTTTCCACAGGCACAAGTCTTTATTCCCGAAAGATGCAGTGGAAGAATTTGGAATCCGATATCCGGCTGGTGGATCCAGAATCCTGGAAGCTTGTTTCCAAAGGAAAGGAGCATCTGGGGCTTACCTGGAAGAACGATTCCCTGATAACTCATAAAGCATACGGAAGCTGGCTTTGGTGCGATGGCAAGGAATTTTCGGTGGCTTTAGATTCCTCTGTAATTTTGATTGATGGGAAAGTCATCAAGGATGCCGCGATGTATAGTGAAGGCAAGAGCCGTATCCGCTGGCTCATTCCCAGTGGCAGGGATTATTTTCTAATAGGTCCCTCCGCCTTTTTCATCTACAGCGGTGGAAAAATAAAAGATGTATTCCCCTATTCTGCATTTCTATTGGGTGGTGCATATGAGCTTGCCGCTACGGCTGATGGAGGTGTAATTGCTGCAACAACAGATGGCCGCATGGCCTATAGTGACGGATATGTGTGGCAGAAACCTCACGAAGTTTTCAATGGTTATGGAAATGCTACAGATGCTTATAATTATAGAATGAAGGTTCTTTCAACTCTCAATAATGGTTTTGCCGCTTATCATGTATGGGGTTTGGCAGTGGGAATGTATGCTGCAAATGGAGCGACTCCGGTAAAATACTTCTCCCCTTCTGACGAAAACAGTTGTTTAGATGAATTGCAGGAAAATTATACAGTTGCTGTGGGCACCACTGCGGCACCTGATAATTCAGGCTTTTTGGTTGCGACTGCTGCAACCTCTAATTATGGTCTAGTTTACATTTCAAAAAATGGTGACATAAGCTGTGCAAAGCTAGTAGGTTCTGTTGCGCATGTTGGGCCTTTGAAGGCGAGAATAGATGAGGAAACGTCCGAATGGGTGGTGTATGTTTCAACCCGTGCAAATTTTTCTGCGTATGAATCTGGGGGATTGGATGAACTTCGCTTTTTGCCCCCTTCGAAAACTGGAGGCCGCATTGCCACTGTGAAACTTACTCACTTTGATGGTCCCGGTGGCAAGACTCCTGTTGATATTGCTGTAGATGAAAAAAATAGTGTGGTGTGGATGGTTTCTACAGACATGATTGGGTATTTGGAATTCCAGTCAGATACGATCAAGTCTCCGCAATCTACAAAAGGTCTTCTGGGCGCAGAATACACTTCTGTTGATGTGGATATTCATGGTAATATCTGGCTCGGAACGACGCAACAGGGAGCATATCGTTTGTCACGAGTGAAAAAATCTTTAGACACCCTTTCCACGGTCCACTTTACTGCAAGTAACGGCCTTCTTGATGATAATGTACTGGATTTGGTGATCAATCCCAAACAGGGAATGATTTGGTTTGCTCATGAGAATGGTATTACCCGATATAAGAGAAATGATTTAAAAGAGGCAAATCATTTTATGACAGATTCTGCAGGCGTTGGTGTAAAAGCATATCCTGTTCCATTTAGACCTAAAGAGCATTCCTTCTTTGTTGTAGATAATATTCCAGAAAAAGCGATAGTCAGTATTTACAATCGTGGAGGCTCTCTCATTAAGTCATTCCGGAACGAGGAAGTTCTTGGAGGTCGTGCGGAATGGGATGGTACGGGAAAAAACGGAAAACTGGTTACTCCGGGTGTTTATTACTGGACTGTAGTTGCCGGGTCAAAGAAGGAAAAGGGAAAGGTTTTGATAATTCATTAGGAGATGTGATGAAGTTTTATTTTTTGATAGTGGCGTTATTTATGTGTTGCCTGTTGTTTGGCTGCGCTGGGCAGCGTCAGGGTGTTGTTTGCGATGAAATCGAGTATCGCCTGAATAGCATGTCCTACTCTCCGGATCAGCGCTATTATATGGAAGAGGAATTGAAGGCTTGTCGGGAGGACGAGGCAAAGAAGAAGACTGCTTCAGCTGAAAAACGCCAGAGCATTTATGACCGCTTCAAGGCCAGCGATACAACAAAGATTCATACTGCCGCAGATACTTCTGCTGCCGGAACGGAACCTGCGGACATTTCTGTTTCTGAAGCCTTGAAGGATTCCTCAGGAATGCCCACAACCAGCATTTACGACCGCTATGACGGAACGAAAACGGCGGATTCTTTGGCGCAAAATCCGGCACAGGAAACCGCGCCTGACACATCTGCAAGCGATGTTTCTAACTTCCAATAAAAATTGCATCGGAAAATTTAATTGGCAATGGCAAAAGTAACGACATTAGCAGGCGAAATTTTCGAACCGGAACTTCCGGGGCGCCTGCTGCGCATTGCAGAAGAAATCCGTAATGCTGGTGGTCGTGCCTTCTTGGTAGGCGGCTGGGTTCGTGATGCCCTTCTGGGGAGGAACTGCCGCGATTACGATGTGGAAGTCTACGACATCGGTCAAGAGGAGCTTCTCCCCATCCTGAAAAAGTATGGCAAGACCAATTTGGTGGGGAAGGCCTTCGGTGTGATTCATTTGGCTATGAAGGGGGAATCACTGGATTTTTCCTTCCCGCGTACAGAAAGCAAAGTGGGCTATGGTCATCGCGGGTTCATCGTAGAGACCAATGCAAAACTCAGTTTTAAAGAAGCCGCCTATCGCCGGGATTTTACCATCAATGCCATGGGCATGGAGCTGCCGGACTTGACGCTTTGTGACCCGTACAATGGCATTGAGGATTTGAAGGCGGGCGTCCTTCGTCACGTGGGTGCGGCTTTCGTCGAGGATTCTCTCCGCATTTTGCGTGGTGTGCAGTTTGCTAGCCGCTTTCAATTGACGCTGGCTCCCGAAACGATAGAATTGTGCCGCACGCTTTCCCTTTCAGACTTGAGCATCGAGCGGCTTTTTGAGGAATTCAAGAAGTGGCTTCTAAAACCTGGTAAACCCTCTCTCGGGCTGCGCGCCTTCCTAGAAATCGGGCTTGATCAGTATTTTCCAGAAATAAAACCGCTGGATGGATCCTGGGAAAATCTAGGGCGAATTCTTGATAATGTGGCGGAACAACGTGTAGACCGTTGCTTTGGCGGAATTTGCTTGGAACTTACGGAAGATCAAATTTCTGAAATCGCTTTTGCTGCGCTCCTTTGCGGGAATGTCTTTGTGGACATGTTCCCTGTCGCAGGTGAAGATGCCGCTAGTATGAAGCCAGCGTTTGTCAATATTCCAGAAGTTACAAAGGTTGCCCAAAAATTCTTGGGGCGTATCACTAGTGAAGTTCATCTGATGCGTAACGTACCAAAGCTACTTTCTGGTCTTGCAAATTTGGATTATGATAGCGTTCCAATGGATTCTGATATGCGTTGGGACGCTGTGGACCAGGGTGGCCTCAAGTCTCTTTGTGTTTTACTGCGAGCCATTCCTGCCGAACTACTTGCATCAACCCGCTCTGCAATTCTTGGTACTACTCCAAACAAGCCTACGACGGATTTTGCGGAAAAATACATCCAGTCAGCCGCTCGGTTAGATCTGTTGGAAAAAGCGCCAGAGCCCTTCCTTACCGGGAAAATGCTCATTGACCTTGGGGTAAAACCAGGAAAGCAGATGGGAGAACTCATTAAGGAAAGTTTCGAACTTCAGCTGGATGAAGTTCTCGAAACTGTAGATGATGCTATCGAGTGGGTCCGCGAAAAAATAAATCGGCAATAAGCGGCCGGCTTGCAAGTCAGAAATTTATTTCCACCGGAACATTCCGGTAATGCCCGCAGGCACCGCAAACACAATCATCGGTATCTGGATTAGTTCCGTTGGCAGGAATGCAAACATCTGCCGCTTGGCATGGAGCTTTGCCGCTGCGATACTCAGGAAGATGAAGTCCACCGCAAACTTCGCGAGAATGGGGTAGGCGCACCACTGCCACGGGCAATCCAGGAAGGCCACGCACCACGGGCTCACAAACATCCAGATGTAGAAGGTGTAAATCAGCGTGAGCAGCAAGATGTACGCCTTGTTTTCGTAGCTGGTACCGTTACTGCTCCAGCGGCTCCTCTGATTGAACAGCTGCTTCCAGGTGTGAACAGGGGCTGTCTCAATCACGGCATCCGGGTCCAGATTGTAGCACACCTTGGTTCCTGGGACCTTCATCATCTTGTGGATGAGCATGTCGTCGTCGCCGCTGCTGAGGTTGATCAAATCTCCGAAACCGCCTACTTGGAAGAACAACTCTTTCTTGTAAGCGAGGCAGGCGGCGCTTGCCACCATGGGGTGCCCGAGACTAAAGCCCGCTGCTTCCATGGCGGTGTAGCCCAAGGTCTCCAATTTCTGGTATAAGTGGGGCATGGTTCGGGTGCCGTAATTCTGTTTGGGGCCCTGGACAATGCTGATGCCATCCACAAAGCGGCCCGCCATTGCGGTAATCCAGCTCTTGCGGGGGGTGCAGTCTGCATCCATAGTCAACAGCACATCATATTTTGCAATCTTGAAGGCACTTTCCAAAGCACGCTTCTTGGGGCTTGCGATGGCGGGCAAGTCCTGAGACAGGTTCAGCACCCGAAACCGCGGATGATTTGCCGCGAATTTTTCCAAAATCTCCTGGGTGGAATCCGTGGAGCGGTCGTTGACGCAGATGACTTCCCACTCGCCTGTGTAATCCTGAACCGCCAAGGCTTCCAGGGTGCGTGCGGCAAATTCTTCTTCATTGCGCATGGGCACCACCACCGTCACGCTAGGGGTCGCTTTCTCCCCTTTGTAGCGGTGGGTCTTCAAAAGCCCGATAATGAAGAACAGGAACAAGAGCACGTAAAGTGCCGCAAGCCCTGCAATGATGAATCCACTCATGCCAAAAATTTAGTAATTTGCCACTATCCTATGATTCACCCTTCTGCTTTTGTCAGCCCCTCTGCGAAAATCCACCCGACAGCCGTTATCGGGCCCTGGTGTGTTATTGATGCAGGCGCAGAAATCGGTGAAGGGGTGGTGTTGGAATCCCGTGTCCATGTCTACGGCGGGACCTTCATTGCAAAAAATGCCCGCATTTTCGATGGCGCCATCCTCGGAGCCCCTCCTCAGGACCTGAAGTACGCTGGCGAGCCTACGGAACTCCACATCGGCGAAAATTGCACCATTCGGGAATACTGTACCCTCAACCGCGGCACGGTTCAGGGCGGCGGTGTCACTTGCCTTGCCAATAACGTCCTCATTATGGCCTATTCTCATGTGGGCCACGACTGCCAAATTGGCGAAGGCGCCGTCATCGCAAACGGTTGCCAGCTGGGCGGCCACGTCCGCATCGGGGAGTTTGCCACCATCGGTGGTACAACTGCCATACAGCAGAGGAATCAGGTGGGCGCCTACGCCTTCGTGGGCGGTACTTTAAAGGTGGATAAAGACGTCCCGCCTGCAAGCAAGGCCTTCGGGAATCCGCTCCAGTGGGGTGGCCTCAACCTTCACGCCCTGCGGCTTCATCCTGAAGAATTCCCACAGGAGCGGATAGACGCTCTTTCTCGCGCCTACCGTGCCCTCTATCGCGGTACAGCTCCCATCACGGCAGCCGTCGAGGAATTGAAAAAAGGCCCGGAACCATTGTTCCAAGCCTTTTTCGACGAACATTGGGGCGGCAGCCTTATTCGGCCTTAGTTTCCGGGAAGAATGCCTCCGGGAAACCGGGATACCACTGCTTCTTGTTCTTGTCGTAGGCTTCAAATCCGCTGGCATTAGTGAAGTCCCAATAGTGCCATGAGATATCATAGGCTTCAGCAGCAATGATAGCGTACTTTGTCCATAGACTCTTGTATTTGTCGCTGCCGGCATCGCTTTGGCAACTCCAGTTTCCATGCTGTCCTGCTACGCCGAATTCGCCCATGTTCATAGGGATATGGCTTCCATTGACATCGGGGTATAGGGTTTGTGCAAGCGCGACATATTTCTTCATATCGCCCTTGGCAGTAGATTTATAGGAATTGTCACCGACGCAGTTGTAGCCATTGCCTTCGTGCGTGAATTCATAGGGTTCGTAATAGTGTCCGCTGAAGATGATGTTTCCATCGGCAGGCATGTGAAGGCTTTCAATATCTGCAAACTTTGCAGCATGGTATGCTTCGAACATGATTGTTTTCTTGGGTGCATTTTTGCGAATGACACGGTAAGCTTGGTTCATGATGGAGTCCACCATTTCGGCACTGCTGATGGTAGGTTCATTTAAAATTTCAAGAACTACGAGAGAATCTGGGAACTGATCCATTTCTTTTGCAACCTGGGCCCATAGGGCATAGAAGTGTTCTTTTTCGGCTTCAAATACGGTTTGTTGGGAAGGGTCTTGAACAGCCTTATTTCCTAAATCATTAAGCGTTGTGTAGTGGTGGAAGTTTACGACAACTGCTAAACCATTTTTGATGGCGAGGCTAATATCTTCCTTTACACCGGCAAGGCGTTCGGAATATACGGTGTGAGTTTCGCGGTCGGAATCATAATGCCATCGAACTGGGATACGAACGGAATTAAAGCCTGCATCTGCGATAATCTTGAAGTAGTCATCCTCAATGCAATTGCTCCAACCGCAGTCTCCCCAGCGGTTTCCTTCAAGCTTTACCTTAGCCCCTTCCGAATCCCAGGCGTTTCCTAGATTGATTCCCCTGCCTAGCCTTTTGTTCATGACTCTGCCCTGGGAATAGTCTACGGCAACAGCTTCTCTTATGGAACTGCTACTTTCCTCACTAGTAGATGATGCTTCCGTTGGGCTGCTTGATTCGCTGGAACAGGCGGCAAAAGCAATACAACAGACTATGGAAAATATGGGCAATAACCTCATTAAGGACCTCGTAACTTTTTATTTAGCATAAAGATACACATTTTTTGACATTTTTCTTTTTTTTACAAAAAATAAAGTGTTTTCCGAGGTAAACGCATTTTTAAGCTAAAATTGCCGATTTTTAGCAAAAAACGGCAATTTTTATTGTTGATACGGCTATTTTGGGCTTTTTTGTTCTAGGGTGTTCCCGTATTGATGTAAAACAAATTATATTGTACTGCATTGGAAATTGGAGATTTTTTCAATTATGAATGGAAAATCGCGTCATGTAATCCTGTTGTGTGCTCTGTGCGCACTTCTATTCGCATCATTTTCTTTTGCCGGTTACGGCTTCAGCGACTATCGCGACCGTGACCAGCTTCGTTTCACCCTGAGAGATCCTAAGCCGTTCAGACCGGATAAAGAGGTCGTGACAGTGGTGATGCGTGAGGCTATTCCCCGTGGTGGCGGCTATACATACCAATACCCGCGTGAAAACCCTGAACCGGTGCTCACGGATAAGTATGCTATGGAAGGCGCTCTTTCCATGGAAATTGAACTTATTGCTAGCGATTATTCCGGTGTGGCAATCTGTATTGCCGGTTCCGTTGACCTGACTCCTTACCTGGAAGAAGGTGTGTTGGAATTTTGGATTAAGGGCGAAAAGGGTGGTGAAAATGCCTTGTTCGTGCTGGTGGACGATGGTGTGAAGAGTGGTGGCGAATCCCTCCAAGTTAAGCTTCGCTCCAAGAGCCTTGGAGAAATCACCACGGAATGGAAACACTTTAGCATACCTCTGAAGCTCTTCGGTATGACGGGCTTGTACTGGGACGCGAAGAACACCCGCGATGTGATGCTTCCCTTTGCTTGGGACAAGTTTAAAGGTTTCCGTTTGGAAGTCCGCAAGGATGAGAACGAATCCTTCAAGGTCTGGATAGACGATATCGTGATTAAGAAACATGGCAAGGCTTATGAAGGCCCGGCCAACTACCCGTTCCGCAACGCTATCTAAGAGAGGGTGGGAGATTTTATGCAAAAGACGATAACTTCTTTGATTATTGCATCTAGTGTTGCTGCCTCCTCATGGGCACTTACACCGCAGTTGCAGTTGGATTCCCTTCATGCCGCTGAAGACACTTTGGCAAACAATATGGAATCCACCCTTCTCGGCAAGGATGATCTGCCACTGGCAGTTTCCGGTTATATGGCCTTCCGCTTGAAGGATTTCCAGTATACGGAACCCAGCAAATATGCTTCGAATGATTTGGCTAGAACCTCCGTGGACGCTCTTTTGAACATGTCCATCGTGGCGATGCCCAACTCCTACATGACCTTGTGGACGAACGTCGCATTCCCGTTTGATTTGTCCGGCTTGTATTCCAACTTATTGGGTCGTCAACCGACAACTGCGCCGACCAACGACCAGCGTGTGCTGTATGACCATTCAACGGATTACTATTCCACTACCATTAACGAAGAAATGAATGTGGGTGTGGATATCCGTGCTGGAGTGTTTGGGGCTTATGTGACTGCTGGCGGTGTGATTTGGGCCAACGCTTCTCCTTTGACTATGTGGGAACGTGAAACCAATCCTCGTTTTGCTTGGCAGTATGAACTGTTTGAAGATGAAAAGACAGTGAGCACCTACTATAAGGAAAAATCCTTTAAGCCTGTGAAGGAAGGTGGCCGTGCTTTCTGGACAAACCGCTCCTTTGGTGGCGTGTTTGCAAACGTCTATCAGTTGCCGTTCGATATGAAGGCCCAGTTCTTGGTGTCTCAGCCTGCTGACGCAGACATGGGTACTCGTGATGGCCTTCGTATGTATGGTGGTCAGCCTGGCGAACTGGAAATGGCTGGCGGCTATGATATGCGAGGTTCCATTTACCATGGTCGTATTGCTAAGGACAAAATCCTCAACTCTATGACTTTGGGCGCAAACTATATGGGCGTCACCTTTGACCCCGCAATCATTTACGAAAGTGAATTCCGCAACCAGTGGATTAAGTTTACGGATACGGAACCAGTTTTGTTGAATACACATGTGGGCTCTATCGATATTAAGGGAAACATCACTCCGAAGCTGTACTTGATGGCTGATGTTGCTTTGAGTTTCACGGATTCCTTGAATTTCTACCGCTCTCCTGATGTTTCACGCTATAGCGAGACCGATAAGACTACGGGATATTCCAATGAAACCTATAAATCCAATGTGGCAGATCCGCAGATTGGTGCATATGTAAAGGTTCAAAGCAAGTATGTGGAAGGCTGGCCCATGACTTTGGAAGCTGCCTACTTCGCCAAGGATTTCTATTCTCCCTATTCTCTGACCAACCCCTCCCGTTTTGGTGTTTGGCGCAAACAGGAAATGTACTTGAATGGTGGTTCTCTGCGCTATACTCCTAACATGATGGGCTTGAACTTCAAGTTGGAACCCACGTTCAATCGCGGTTACTTCGACTTCCAGTATGGTCAGCATCGTCAGGTGGAAAAGAGCGATGATGTGCTTACCTTCAACTACCGTTTGAATGGTCGTAATGTTTGGGAAAGCTCTAATTCTTGGACCAAACACAAGCCCATATTTGTGGCAGACTCCGGTAATACGACTGGTCCGGGTTATGTCAACCGCTTGGGTATTGGAATGGGCGCCGATGAAGGCGTGAAATTCTATCGTCAGCGTGGTGGTCTCTATGGTGGAACTTGGGAATTGTGGGAATCCTTTGTTCCTTACGAAAATGCAGAACAGATTCGCAAGGGTGAAGTTCCTGCTCATACCAAGTGGTCTTCTTACATGTCCTTTATGGGTGGCTACGACATTGGACATTGGTTTGGTACAGACCGTGCTATCATGATGACGGGCTACGCCGCCCTTTCCGGAGTTTCTACTTCTATTGCGCCGATTGCTTACAGCGAGTCTCAGAAGGACATGCTGCTTTGGAGCTTCTATGGCCAGTTTGAACCGGCTATCGCTCTCTTCCCCAAGTTCCATTTGGTCGGACTTGTGGGCATGGAAACCTTCCGTGCAGAAAACGCATACCTGGGTAATTTGACAGAAAGCCAGGTGAGTAAGGATTCCGACCGCTACGGCCTCTTTGGTGCCTATACCTATGAAAAGGCTCCTATCAATTATTTGGAAACCGCGTTTGGTCTTGGCTTTGACTGGGATTTCACGGATAGAGCGGGCCTCCACTTCCGCTACAAGTGGATGTCTCACAGTGATGAGCTGGTCTCGGATAACGATTGGCACTTCCATTATATCTCTGCCGAAACAAAGGTTTGGTTTTAAGGGAGGGATGAAAGATGAATATGACGATAAAGAAAACATTGATAGCCCTTCTCGCTGCAACTGCGGCTAGTTCAGCAACGGTTGTTCGTGACAATCAGAATGTGTTGACGAGCAAGGAAGATTCCATTAATGCGAAGCGTGGCTTTGTGATTGATGGAAGCATTCGTGCGGCGGCTCAGGCGTCTTACTTTGATAATGATCAGGATCCATCGGGCCTTAACAAGATGCCCGAAACGGAACGCAACGAGTTTGTAACTGCAGATATCGATTTCCATTTCCGTCCCTATGAGGCTGTGCGTGCAAACGCCATGCTTCGTTTGGGTGGTGGTATGCAGGAGTACTTTGCTGCGGCTTCTAAAACGGCTTCGGTGGCATGGATCAATGTAGAAGGCAATATTGGAAAGTCCTTCTACTGGATCATAGGTGATTTCCGTCAGGAATACTCTCCTCTGACATTGACCCTCCCAGGCCTTGATATCATGTATGAGCCCACTATTTTCGCTCGCAAGCGTCACATGGCTCAGAAGGAACCGTTGATTGAAGGTTCTCAGCGTAACTTGCAGGGTGTCAATGTTCAGTTCCGCAAGGAATTGAACCCAGCCTTGGGAGAAGTCCGTGCAGAAGCCTTGATGGCCCGCCTGAATAGAACTGCGGTTCTGGACTTCACGGGTGCTGAAGGAAACCTGCAGCCGGGAATGGGCATCGCAGGTGCAACGCAGGCTTCCAACATGGATAAATGGTTGGCTGCTGGCAACTTTGAAATCCTCCCCATGTCGAAGAATCTTTATGTAGGCTTGACTCCTATGTATATCTTTGACAATGAGAAGTCTTTCTCATATACCTATCGTCATCCTGGGAATGATTTGAACAGTCCTTATCAGCGTCAGGCAATCAATCCCTATGATACGGATGCTCAGGAGACCATGGTCTTTAGCGGCCGCGTTGGTGCTGATGTAGCTGGTATGGCAGGTAGCAAGACTTTGGTGATGGATGTGGTTGCAGAAGCTGCTCTTTCCAAGGATAAGGTTTACCACCACGCTCCTTACGCCGTTTTGGATGAGGCGGGAAATCAAATTGTTGACGAACTCGGAAACCCTGTCATGGGCGACGCGGTTACGGACGAGACACTTGATGGCATGGCCATCTTGGGAACATTGAATGCTGGCTATCAGAAGGAAGCTTGGAGCGCCATTCTTAAGGCAGATGTCATTTATAATGACAGTAACTGGTTTAATAATGCTGCACAGTCTCCGAGTTTCTTTGCTCAGAGAATATTGAATTCCGATAAGGATGGAAATACGGTTCGCTATGGAGTTAATTCTCCGCTGTACTCCACCTTTGATGCTGTGTACAACTTCTCCCCAAAGTTCTCTCCAGTGACTACTACTTTGGGTACTGATGACAATGCTATTGCTGGCGGCCAGACAGAGAGCTATAACATTGCGAACTACAACAAGAATTCCTGGGGCACGAACGTGTATACCCATTCTCAGTTGGCTTTGCTCGAAACACTGATGGATCCTGCAGTGCAGCTGGCTTTGCCCTTTGGTTTGGCTACTCCTAACCGGTTGGGTGCCCAGGCTACAGCAACTTTCAATATGAGTGAAAAGGTTGAAGTCCAGGGCTTGTTTAGCATGTTCAACCAAGTAAAGGCTGTTGCGGGCTTTGACAAGGCTGCATATACGGAATATGGTGGCGGCGCCAAATGGGATATTTTCAAGACCTTTGGCATTACAAACCGTCCGCTAGAGATTTCCGGATCCTACAAGCATTCAGAACGTTCAATAGATTTTGACCCAACTGTAGGAGCTGGTACCGCAGAAATAAAGAGTGACTTTATCAATGGCGGCTTGTATGTCCAGTATCTGCCACGTCTCGGATTTGCCGCAGGCGTACAGATGATTACTACGGAGTATAATGATGTCCAGGCTTCCATCAGCGGGTGGAGTGCTCCAATGATGAAGTCTACGCAAATGCAGTGGATGGCTGGCGTTGACTACACGGTGGCAGAGAATGCTTGGCTTGCCATTAATTTCGGTATGATTTCTGTGAAGAACGAGTATAATACGGCAAATCTGGTAGCTGCGGGTTCTTCCGCTGGAGCGGAAAATCTGCCTAACTACTATGATGTGTCAAAGGATGCTTCGGGGTCGTTTGAACATGAATTTTCACAGACAATTGTTGAAGCTTCCATTAATGTGGAATTTTAATGGGAGGGAACTTGTATGAAGAATAATAAGAATATGCGTTCAATCAGTTTCGCTTCTGCAATTTTGTTTACTGCGGCGACGGCCTTTGCTGCGGCGGGTGACTCCCTTGTTCAGGAGCAGGAATCCATGATTAACAAATTGGATTCCATGGATGCTTCTGTTCTCGGACTCCGCTTGAATGGAACGGCTAAGGCAGGCGTGGTTACGTCTATTGCCGAGTCAGATCAGTTCAGTGATGATTCTCCGACGCAAGAAACTCAGGCCTTTACCGACGTGAACCTCTCTCTTAAGGCTCGTCCTAGTTCTGAGAGTGAGATTCGTGTAGATGTTCGTTTGCACAAGGATTGGCAAAACGCCTTTGATGAGAACAACAATCCTATCATCGGTCACTGGTTCTCTTATGATGGAAAGATTTTTGATAAACATCTAGCTTTCAATTTGGGCTATATGCGTGTCGGTTTCACTCCGTTGACATTGTATACACCTCAAACACTGATGTTGCAGGAACCGGAAATCTTTGCCGCCAATAGGGTGGAAGCACTGGCTCAGAGAAATCTGGACACCACGACAAATCGTTTGATGCAGGGTGTGAATGCGGACTATCATAGTGGAAAGCTTGGATTTATTGACGATATCCATGCTCAGATCACGGGTGCCCGTATGCGTAATACCGCGAAGAAGCAAGATCAGGTGTTCTTTGATTTTGACTTCTCTGATCGGTATTTCTATGGTGGACGCCTGGGTGTAGAAACCTATGGCCTTTATGTGGGTGGCAACTTCACGGACATTTTTGACCGCAAGAAGAGCCGTCGTTCAAGGGCTGTATCTCCGAAGGATACGGTGTATTACGACAACAATATGGTGTACTCCACAGACTTTGGATTTGATTCCAAGGGTATTCTTTCTGGTTTGCCAGTGAACTTTGGTTTCAATGGCGAATTTGCCAAGTCCCATTGGACTGTAGATTATGATTACATGGCGGAATTCCCTGTCACGAAACGGATGATTGCTGAAGGGTTGGCTTACAATCCCGATGGCTCTTCAGAGTTCATCGTCTACATGCGTAATTACGCCACTACTAAGACGGATTATGTCAATGAGGATTATGCAAAGGAAGAAAGGAAAATCAGCTTTAATGTTGAACCCTATGTAAAGGGCGATGTTGCTGGCGTGGGCTTTGATTTGAAGGCCATGTATTTGCAGACGGATGAAGACTTCTGGTCCGAAATGGCCTCCTCTCCGAATTATCAGGGTAATGCAGTCATTTTGAACGCCAATGCCTTGTACACCATGTCCGCAGATTCCAGCCTGATTTCTGATTTTGGAATGTCTAGCCTGGAAAATCTTTATTTCTCTGTATATAATTCCAACCCGTTGAATGCGAACAATTTGATGACTTCTGGCTCCAAGAATGTCCTCTCTGCTTCTGATGAATCCAATTACTTGTATTCTCGATTGGATAACAACTACAAGAATGCCCATTTCTACCGCAATGGTTATAATGCCAGTTCTTTGAAGAAGATGGAAGCCGCTGAGGCCATGTTTGCCTTGGATCCCTCTGTGAATATGTCTATGCCGTTTGGTATTGCTACTCCGGATCGCAAGGGATTCAATGTGTCTTTGGATTTGAGTTGGCGCGATGCTATCACCTTGAATGGTCGGTTCTCTAAAATGAATCAAGGCGCCGTGGTGACGGGTGTTGATGAGAAGGGTGTGTTGGAAACCGATGAAAATAACTACACCCAGTATGCAATGGGTGTGGGCATTGATGTGGGAGAATTTATTCCCTCTTTGGATCGGAAGCTCCTTATTCAGGGTTCCTATGACCATACAGAAGAAGATGCTTATATGGAACGTACTTCCGACCGCATGATGGCGGGTGCAACGCTGGATATCTGGGGGCCCATCACCTTGCTGGCAGGCTACCAGGTTTCTAACAAGGAATTTGGTAAGGCTTTGGCCATTAATGCTAGCGCTGCCGTAACAAAGGCTGAAGAATCGCTGTTGCTTGCAGGTCCTCGGATTAGAATTGCTCCTAATTCATACCTGACAGCACAGTATGGACTTTTGACAGATAAGTTGAGCTACGACATGTTTGAATCGGTCGAAGACGGCGGAATGAATAAAGTTTCGAAAGAACTGTCTATTGATAAAACCGTTATCGTAGCCAATGTGTTGGTGAATTTCTAGGAGACGGACTATGAATAAAATGAATCGTTTCTTAATTGCGTTTGCTGTAGCTTCTCTTGTTGGCTGCTCCTCGATGGATGTGGATGAAGATGAAGCGATTGCAGAAAACTTCCCGGAAGATTTTTCTGCCGCCGAATATATGGAGCTTCATCCACAGCTGGTGAGTCTGCAGATTCAGGATTATGTGAAGAATTACAATGCGTCCGTAGGGTTGTCGAAAGAACAAATCTCTGCAGATTCTGCCGCTTTTGCAAGTGATACTTCCGTACTCCATAAAATCTTCGTGAATCCGATTTATGGAGGCTATTCCGAAGAACTTTGGGATGATGTTTGGAGCCCTATTACGCGGGATTCCATAGGCTCCTGCAAGACTCAGATGCGCTATCTCTATTTGAATCTGGACAGTCTGGCTGCAGATAGCACCAAGAGTGTTGTTAAAGTTTTCAGCCCAGTGATAACTTACGGTGCGGATAGTGCGATAGTTTCTGTGAAGGGCCTCGCTACAGAAGGTGGAAAGGACTCTGTGAACTATACCATTACGGAGACCCTGAAGGTTGCTGCAAAGAAGGGTGAAGCTGTTACGGATACCCTTTCTTGTGATACGATTCCTGTTAAGGAAGACGGAACCTTGAGCAATTCAGAGTACAAGCACATGGCTCTCTTTAATGCTTATGGCGTCAAGGATGACCTTTCTTGGTTAAAGAAAATCACCTTGGATACGCTTTCTTTCAGTTATCATTTCTCTCTTGTTGGAAAGGGAAATGGCTGGGCATATCGTAAGTGCAAGGATGAGGAAAGTTCCAATCCTATTCAGGGAACGGTTACGTATCCAACTGAGACGCTTTATTGTGTGGATGACCTAGACATTGTACATGAGATTAAATAAAGGGAGCATTGAATTATGAATATCAAAAAGATTGTTTTCGTTGTTGCCCTTGGCTTGGCTGTGAGTCTTCAGGCTCAAGAAGCCGCTCCTGCCGAACAGGCTGCCGCTCCCGCTGAGGAAACTGCCCCTGCCGAACAGGCTACCGCTCCCGCTGAAGAAGCCGCCCCTGCTGAACAGGCTGCCGCTCCCGCTGAAGAAGCTGCCCCTGCCGAACAGGTTGCTGCTCCCACTACTCCTGCCAAGCGTGGCTCTGCCGACAAAGTGGTGGGGTATTTCCCCTATTGGAGTCAGTATTCCCAGTTCTATCCCAAGGATATCCGTTATAATACTGTAACCAACGTTCATTATTCCTCCCTGATGCCGGGTGAAGATGGTTCTTTGGCATTTGTGGATGAAAATGATGCCGTAAACTTCCAGGCTTTGGTGGAAAAGACTAAGGAAAATGGAGTGAAGCTGATTGTTGCCGTTGGCGGTATGGAAGCTGAAGGTAACTTAAAAGCAATCGCTTCTTCTGAGGATTTGTTGTCGAAGTTTGTTTCCAATGTGAACCAGTGGCTCTCTGAAAAGGGTGGTGATGGTGTAGAATTGGATTGGCAAAACTTGACTACCGATGACACGGAAGATTTCGCAAAGATGATAGATGCTTTGGTGAATGGCCTATCTGGAAAAGTTGTGACCGCAGTTGTTTATACCTCTGCTGGAATGGACGCCTATAAGGCTGAAGCTTTGAACAAGCTTTCCTATGTCAATGTCTTTATGAACGACATGATGACGGAGGAATCGGAGACTTTGATTCCGAACCAGAGTGCGGTTTCCGTTGCGGAAGCGCTGAAGATGGTGGAAGGGGCTGGTGTTAATAGAGATCTTTTGATTCCGGTCCTCTTTATGTATGGCAAATCCTTCTCTGGCGCAAAGGGGCTTGGCTCTAGCCATCAGGGAACAGGTAGCGGTAACGAAGGTTACCTCTCCTATGCTGAATTGATGGGCAAGTTTGATACCCCCGACTATAAAGTTACTTTTGATGAGGCATCCAAGTCGGAAGTCGCTGTCAGTGAAACGGAATCCATCGTGTTCATGGGTATTCCTTCTGTGAAGGCTGTTGCCGAACAAGTGAAGTCTGATGGCATGGCTGGCGTAGCGGTTTATGACCTCTCTCAAGATTTCCATGAGCCTCTGGTATCCCTCTTAGTTACCATCGGTTTGGAACTCCGCCCTGATGTGAATTATAAGCCTGCCAAGAAAAAGAAGTAATTTCTAGAAATCTAAATAAAGCATAGGTTCCTCAAAGTGAGGGACCTATTTTTTTGAAAAATTTCTTGAGGAAGCATAGAGTTGTTGTAAGCAGAAGAAATCCTCTGATGGAGTGCAACCTCATTGTGAATTTGCACATATAAAAGTGTGGAATTATTAGAGCGAGGCTTTAGGCTTAAGCAATTATGTGTATCTAAAATAAAAAAAGCCATCTGTGTAGCAGATGACTTTTTGCATATAGGAAATGTTTGATTATCGTTTTTTCCAGGGTGTAGACATCAGCTGACTTCCTTGTCGGATGACCGCAATGTAATTTCCAGAGGGAATGCCTCTAAGTTCTACAATGTGCTGCCCTTGACTGAAGAATTGGCTTGTCTGTTTAATCTGATTCCCAGTGATGTCGAAGATGCTGATAGAGATTAAGCCAGGGTTTTGTACATGTAGGCTCAATCCGCAGGGAATGGATTGTACGCGAAGATTTTGAGTATGTAATGAAACGGAGGTAATGGCTGTATTTGTGGTGTCTTTTTTTGTCGTATCTGGAGCTGGAGGCTCTGGCTCATATTCCTTGATTTCATCGGCATTGACAATGGCGGTGCTGTCACCAATAACAACGCGGATTGTTCTGGAGAATTCTTCTCGTTGATCAGTTTCAGGAGCGTTGGCGGTTACATAAACAATGGCATTCTCATTACCGGCGATGGCATTATTTCCAGATTTCGTTAAGTATGGGGAGGATTCCTTGCCATTATAAGTATATGAAACTGCTGTGCCAAACATGGTTGTATCAGGAAGCAGATTACTGATAGTTCCATTAAGCGTAACCTTAGAATTCTTGAAATTGCGGGTAATAGAATTTAGTCCTTTAATGAACTGGACTGTAATGGTGTCGTCCAACTCTTTAAATCCAGTTACTGCAGGCGCGGTCGCCACGATTCTTGCAGTTCCGTATGACTTGAAATCATAGATGTAGGAATCTTTA
This sequence comes from Fibrobacter sp., assembly GCA_024398835.1. Classification (GTDB taxonomy): domain Bacteria; phylum Fibrobacterota; class Fibrobacteria; order Fibrobacterales; family Fibrobacteraceae; genus Fibrobacter. The sequence continues at coordinate 9,129 of JAKSIK010000009.1, read as the reverse complement.
CCGCTATGGTTGTAGCAGCTTGCTTTGACACATTTTGCCTGTTTCACATCAACGATGTCCGGGTCTAGAGATTTTAGTGTATACGTGGAACCTTCGACAGTCTTGGTGGCAGATCCCAGTAGCCATTCAAACAGGGTGGCGGTTCCTGTGTAGTTATCTCCTACATCATTGGAACAGTTTCCACCATAACGACAAACCAAATCGAAAAAGCGGTTGACGGTTTGCTTTGCAAGGGGGGTTATGGTTACGATGGATTGGGAGTTGTCTTCTTTTGAAGAGATTATGGCAAAACCTGCTTTGTGAATCTTCAGAGTTTCTCCATCAATGCTTACCACGTCGTTATCACTAGACTCGTAAGAACAGCCGTTTTTTAGGATATCGGTAATAGAGGCCTGTTCTTCTGTGGCTGTTTGGTGTGCGAAGCTGCAGGTTCCGGAGCGATGCCCTTTGGTAAGGGAATCGTTCCAACTTTGTGCATTTTGCTGCAGATAGTTTTTGACGATGGTGCCGGATTTTGTGTATGCGGCATCATCCAGCATTTTACCCGAAGTTAGCGCTTCGTCTTCATCAAACATGGCTGAAGATTCATTGGAACCGGAATGCCTGAAGCTCCAGTTGCAGTTGCTAATTTTGTTGTTGTTCATGAAGGTGAGCCAATCCTTTGTGGAACCTTCGTCTGCATCGCCCTTGCCATCGGCATTGGTGGTGCCCCATTCGGAGATGAATACCGCATTCCCTGCATTCATGGCTGCTGTTGCTCTTTGCCCATAGGTACCAACACCATGACTTCCCGCATAGAAGTGAAGGACATAGGCAATGTTTGTGGCGTTGACTCCACCGTAGTTGGTAAGTTGGGACCAGTTAGGGGTTCCTACAAGGATGAGGTTTTCCGTGTTTTGACGGATTTCTCTAGAAACATTGGTCGCGTAGCTCTGGATGGAGCTCCAGCCTTGTTTTACGGGTTCGTTAAATACTTCATAGATGACATTGGGCACGTCGGCGTATTTTTCGGACATCTTTTGGAAGAAGGTTCTTGCGTAGTTTTCTTCTGAAGTGGCCCGGTGGCTGTGCCAGTCAAGAATGATATAGACGTCGTTTTCGATGGCGGCCTCAATCATCTTATCTGCCAGGGTGTAGTACCGTTCCGGGGAGCTGATGTAGGCGTAGGAAGCATCCATGGCGTTGCCTGTTCCTCCGTCACTGCTGTAGTACTGGACTCCCATAGCGAAGCGGAAAACGTCAATTTTTAGGTTCTGTACCGCCCATTTGATGGCTTCTTTGTTGTAGTACATGGAGCCTGTGGCGTCGGACCAATATAGGCTAATGCCGCGCAGCATGGCTTGGCTCCCATTTTTGGCGCCGATGATTTTGTTCCCTTGGGTGTGGAGCGCTCCGTAGTAGCTAACAGGGCCGACTCTTAGGGGTTTTGCGTTTAGGGCATCGGCAAAGCTGTGTGTGCAAGCGAAAATGCCTAAAATTGCGATAATTTTGAATATTTTCATGGTTTATACCTTGTCTATCACTCAAAAATATATTTTATCTACGAATAAAATCATGTTAACTGTGTCAAAAGAAAGTAATAAAAGATTGTAAATTTTTGTTTATCATTCGCTTTGCAGTTAAAATTTTACAAAAAAAAGAAAAAATATGCTCCATTTTTCCAGCAAATAAGATATATTTCGTAGTAAATCGCCCGTATTGGGCATACACATAAAAAAAAGAGAGAGAGTTATGACAAATAAAATTCTTCTTGGTGCAGGCCTCTTGGCTGCAGCTTCCATGTCTTTCGGCGTAGGTTTCGAAACTTGGAAGGGTGACCAGATGATCTATAACGTGAATACTGGTTTGGACAATGGTACTGAAACAGCCGGTTACTGGTGGGATTACAGTGACAGTAAGGATGGTGGTCAGTCTAGCGTGACTTGGCCTACCGCTAAGGGCAACGAGTATGATAACAACGCCCTTGATCCTATCATTGACTACTGCCAGGGTGTTTGTGGTTCCTTCTCCCTTAGCAAGGGTGGCATTAGTTACGATCCGTTCGTGGGTATCGGCTTCAACGTTGCTGGTACGGCTACTAAGGATGGCGGTGAACCAACGCAGGCTGACGCTTCCAGTTGGGGTGGCCTTTGCTTGACTTACACAGTTTCCACCAAGGCTTCCTTGGAATTGGGTATTGGTGATGCTGGTGACAAGGACCTTGCTTACGATAACCCGTTCACAACGCTTCCTCCTGCTACAACTGCTAGCACTGTGAAGAAGGCTTGGGCTGATTTCAAGCAGGCTGGCTGGGGCACCAATGAAGGTGGAAAGACCATGAGCGGTGAAGAGGCTTCTAAGGTCCTCGCTTCTGTCAAGTTCAAGATTCAGGGTACTGATGGTGCTACTGGTTCCTTCAACATCCAGGCTATTGGTCCTCTCGATGGTTCTTGTGCTGGCACTGCTGGCCCTACTGACCCTGTTGGCCCTGTTGGTCCTACTGCAATCAAGGCTAGCGCTGTGGCTCCGGTGAAGGCTATGCTTTCCGGCCGCACACTCTCCTTCTCTGGCATTTCTTCTGCAGTTTCTGCTGAAGTCATCAACCTCCAGGGTCGTGTTGTGGTGAAGAGCACTGTGAGCGCTTCTTCCGCTCTCAACCTCTCTAACCTCGATGCTGGTGTTTACATGGTTCGCGTTGCTGGCCATGCTGTTGATTTCTCTCAGAAGATTATTCTGAAGTAATCTCCGCCAAAGTGTTTAAAAGGACCGCAGCAATGCGGTCCTTTTTGTTATTTTTTTAATTTGCAGAGAACGAGAAAAAAGAAAAAATGTATATTAAGGAAAATCTTGTGAGGATATAATGACTTTGAAAAAAAGTTTATTTGCTTTTCTATGTAGCTCAATCCTGTGCTTGAGCGCTTGTAGTTCTAGTGATTCTGTGAACTCTGCTGGAGACAATGGTGGTGAAGGTGGAGGCGGAGGCGGAGGTAATGGAGGTACTCCTAGCGATGTGCCCCTTTCTCCTTCTGCAAATGCTGCGGCTACTCAGGGGTTGTATGATACATGGAAGGGATTCCATTATGTGAATATGGCCACGGAATCCTCCTATTACGCATCCATCGCTGGAGATTTTGGTTCCGTCTTTGGAGCGTATGACGGCTCTTCTGTAGGTCGCGTGATATGGTCTACGCAAAACACGGGCTACTACAAGCAGCGTTGTGTAGTTCAAGGTTCAACCGATCCTGGTATGAAGTTTAGAGGTTGCACTGTTTCCGAAGGTATCGGCTATGGAATGTTGATTTCCTACTTCCAGGGTGATGACGCTGTGTTCAACAGCCTTTGGAACTATACCAAGGCAGAGCGTGCTTATTACCAGACAAAGCTGATGCCATGGATTACCTATACCTTCCATTATGAAACTATTGATGGTTCCAGCGCTACGGATGCGGACCTGGATATTGCCACGTCTCTTATCCTGATGTCTCGCCGTACGGGGAATCAGGAATACCTGAACGATGCCTTGACCTTTATCAATGCAATTTGGGATACGGAAGTGAATCCCAGCACTTTGCTGTTGTATTCTGGAAATACTTCTATGTGGACTGGAGCCAATCCGACATACAACCTGAGCTATTTTGCTCCGGCAGCACTGCGTTTGTTTGCTGAAGTTGATGGGGCCCATGATTGGAATGGCGTCATCAACAATATGTATGCCTACATGAAGCAGGTCCAGGCCAATGGAACAGGTGTGTTCCCGGACTGGAGTGATGCTGCCGGTGTCGCTGCTAATCCGCCAAATCAGTCTGCGGGTACGTCAGAGAAGGACTACACCTGGTATACCTTTAATAAGGAATCCGTCCGTATTCCGTGGCGCATAGCTTGGGACTACTACTGGAACAAGTCCCAGGATGCTGCCGATGTGTTAAACAAGTTGAACGCCTTCATTGTGGAAAAATCTGGAGGCGATCCGAATTCAGCTGCTCTTGGCACCAGCTATTCCTGGAACACGAGCCTTGGTCCTGACAAGCCCGCAAATGCAGTTGCGGTGCAGTGGCTGGGTGCTTGGTGCTTGACTGGCATTGCTGGCAATAGCGGCTGGCTCCAGGCTTGCACGGATGCGTTCAATGCCCAGCCGATGCAGACTAGCGGCTCTAGCTACTTCCCGAATATTCTGCAGATGATGTTCAGCCAGCTGTTGAACGGTAAGTATATCCGCCAGTAGTTTTGTATAAAGTCATAAAAGAAGCCTCTAGCATTGCTAGAGGCTTTTTCTATTTGCCTTGAATTTCTACAACTTTCTTGTTGTTGGTGCTGCCTAGCACAATCTGCACGTCCCGCTTGTGGACTTTGAAATAAGCGGCCAACGCTTCGCAGATGGCTTCGTTAGCAGCACCTTCTACAGGTGGCGCTTTCACCTCCACCTTATAGCTGCCATCGGGTTGTGGCGTTACGGATTCCCGCTTACTGCGGGCGTGTACCTTGATGTTGATGCGCATGAGTGTTGCGCGGTGCCTAGGCTAGAACTTTGCCTGCGGCAGGGGCCATGGGGTCTGCTGGGCGCGGTTCCGCTTTCATGGCATCCAACTCCCGCTGGTCGTTTTCCATGGCGGCGAGGAGTTCCTCCTGCCCGCGGATGAGAGCGCGGCAGCGGATGAAGTAGTTGTTGCGCAGTTGCTTCAGTTGCTCAATCTCTACGCGGAGTTCTTCGGCTTCACGCTTGGTGTTTTCTACTTCACGAACGGCGCGGGCCTTGGCCTCGGCGATGATGATTTCCGCTTCCTTTTCGGCAGAGGCCTTCACTTCGTCGCAGGTCTTCTGCATGGTGACCACGGCATCCTGGATTGTCTTCTCGATTTGGCGGTAGTAGTTCACCCGCTCTTCGGCAATCTTTAACCGTTCCGTCAGATCGGTGCGGTTGCGGGACATCTGTTCAAAAGCGGTTGCGGCAGTTTCCAGAAATGCCTTTACCTCTTCGGCGTCGATACCACCAAAGGTCTTTTTGTGGAATGTCTGATTGCGAATGTCGAGGGGTGTAAGTTCCATATTTAACCATCCGTGGAAAACTTTCATGGAATAATATAGCAAAGAAAATATATCTTTCTTGGAGAAGGAAGGCTATTGCATGATTATTGAACGGTGGAAAGCATTTTGGGAAAAACAGGATACCCTGGAGAAGTCCATTTTCTGGATGATTCTTGCGGCGGTGTTTTTATCGGCCCTGGTATCCACTATTTTTACCATTGCGGAACAGCAGGGGGTGTACGCCTCCATTGCAAGTGCAGGTGGTTGCGTGGTGAGTTTGCTCTTGGGCATAGTGGCGCGGAAGACCTCCATGATTAACCAGTGCTACCTGGCTTTGTGTTACTTGCTGTGTTGTTTTCTGTTTCCCTTGTTGTTTTTCTTTTGCGGCGGCTTCAAGAGCGGCATGCCCTTGTACTGCTTTGCTGTGTTGACTCTTTGTGCTTTTGCCCATAGTAGTCGTGCCAAGTGGATGACTTTTTCCATCTGCCTAGTGGCTGTGGTGCTCACATTTGTCATTTCATGGTTACATCCAGAATATGTGCTCCAGATTTCCGATGAGGCGATGGTGCTGGATGCTTCGGTCTCCTTCGTGATTGTGGCCATCGGTATTTTTGCCGTGGTTTCCTACGCCTTGAATGCCTACGATGAGGAACGGAAGAAGCGGGAGAAGCTGGTGACTCAGTTGGACTTTCTTTCTAAGCGGGATTCCATGACGGGGCTTTATAACCGCCCCTATCTCATTCGTTATTTGGAGAATATGGTGTGGATGCGCCGCGAGCAGTTCTTTGTGATGATGTTTGATGTGGACGATATACGGCAGGTGAACAATTCCTTTGGCCATGCTTTTGGAGACAAAGTGCTCATGAGCATTGCAGGCCTCTTGAAGCGGACGGAAAACGAGGAGGAGGGGGAGTGCTGCGCCCGGTATGGCGGCGAGGAATTTATCTACGTGATTCATGCGGCTTCGGAAATTGAGGCGTACGCAAAGGCGGACCGTTTCAGGGAGAGGGTCAGCAATTTGAGTTGGGAGGAGTTTCCGCAGGTTCGGGTGACCATCAGCGGGGGAATCGTCCCCTGCCATGGGGAGGATGTGTACGACCACAAGCAGATTCTGAGTCAGGTGGACGAACTTCTTTACCGGGCAAAGACTCGGGGGAAGAACCAGATTCGGAACATATCGGGGTGATTTCTTGGGGTTTGGCGGATTTTCACATGTGTTTATAAATTGTTGATAAACTGGAGTCTGTTGGGGATAATCCTTGTTATTGGCGAAAATTGGGCAATGGATGGCGCTAACCCCTTGATTTATATTGACTTTTTGCTATTTTTGGAACTCAAAATTTTGCAAATATTGAAGGTTTTATTATGAAAAGAACATTCCAGCCTCACAACCGTAAGCGTGCCAACAAGCAGGGTTTTATGGCCCGTATGGAAGATCGTTGGGGTCGTGCTGTTTTGAGCCGTCGCCGCGCCAAGGGTCGCAAGCGTTTGACCGTTAGCGATTCCATCTATAAGAAGTAAGTCGGGGTTGGCAATCGCCACTCTGCGTTCTTATCGGCTGCCGACGCAGCCCGCTTATCGACAAGTCACCATCCAAGGCAAATACGTCCGTGCATCCTCATTAGCGATGCGGTGGATTGAAAGCCCGGATGGTTTTTGTCGTTTTTGCTTTGTCGCTCGTAAAAAGAATGGTAATGCGGTTTACCGCAATAAGTGTCGTAGGGTTCTACGGCCTTTGTTTTTTTCTCAGGTTCCCGAAATCAAGAAGCCTGTGTGGGCCATGGTTTTCGTGAACGACGATTCCAAGGAAATGACTCCGGAGCGCCTGCGGGAATCCGCCCTGAAGTTGTTCCGCAAGATGGAATGGCGCTCGGATGTGGGCGAGGCTTAAGAAGGCTCTGGAATGGGTGCTGCTGGCCCCCATTCATCTGTACCGGATTGTGCATCCCTATTTTTTTAGAGGGGTGTGCCGCTTCCAGCCGACCTGTTCTGAGTATGCAATTGAAGCGATTCGTACTCACGGGCCCTTCAAAGGTTTCTATCTTGCTGTTTTTAGAGTTTTAAGATGCAACCCCTTCTGTAAGGGCGGCTACGACCCCGTACCGCCGCGAAAGGAGAAATGATGAACAAGAATACGATTATTGGTGCTATCCTCATTGCCGCCATCATGATTTGGTGGATGAGCATGTCTTCTGCCAACAGCAAGGCTTTGGCGGAAGCCAAGGCCAAGGAGAAGGCTGCTGCTGAAGCTGTGGTGAAGGATGCGGATGCTTCCAAGACGCCGGAACTCGTGCTGCCTGCGGCGGAGGGTGCGGCTGCGCCGGAAACGGTTCCTGTGCTGGGTGAGGCTAGCGCGACTGCAGATTCCGCTGCGGCTGGTGCTGCTGTGGATAGTGCTTCTGTCGCTTCGGATAGTGCCGCTTCTATGAATGCCCCTGTGATTGAACCGCGGACCATTGCCGTGGAAACAGAAAAGTTCATCATGACTTTGAGCAACAAGGGTGCAAAGATTCAGAGCGTGGTGGTGAAGGCCTTGGCCGATAGTGCAGGGAACTTCCCGGAACTCATTCAGGATACGACTCTTGGCGCTTTGGATTTGAAGCTTGGCAAGGCGGACCTTTCTCAGGTGTTGTTTGATGCAGGCGATGCTCCGGCAAAGATTGTTGTGGATGCAGATACCACTGTGCAGTTCGTGTTCAAGGATGCCAATGGCAATCAGGTGGTGCGTAGTTACGGTTTTACTAAGGCGGGCGCTGCAGTCCGTCAGGAAAACAAGTTCATCGGTTTCCAGCCGGAGAATTACGAACTTTCCTGGAATGGCGGTATGAAGGAGACGGAGGAGATTCCGAAGGGCAAAAGCTTTGGTGGCGCAAGCTACTTCTTCAGTGAGGTGATTTTCAATAACACCAACACGGTGGAACGTGAAATGGTGCGTGAGGATGAGGAGTTCAACGAAGGGAAATTGATATGGGCTGGTATTCGCCGCAAGTATGTGGCCATGACAGTACAGTTCGATTCTCCGGTGGGTGCTTCTCTGAAGGCTTCCCCAATGAAGGTTCTGGAAAATGAGAAGGACCCGGGGACCTACAAGGTTACTATTCGCGACAACCTGAAGGGCGATTCCTTCGGTTACAACTTCATGGTGCTTCCGCTCCAATGGGAGGAACTGGAAGCTTTGGACAAGGACTATGAGAAGGTCATCGTCAGCGGCTGGACCTGGTGCGGTGCAGATGTGTGGTTCGTGTGGATTTGCAAGTGGCTCCTGAAACTCTTGAAGTTCTTCTACGAGATTATCCCGAACTACGGCGTGGCCATCATTCTCGTGACGTTCATTGTCCGCGGCGTTACCACGCCGTTCACGGTGAAGCAGCTGAAGTCCACTCGCGGTATGGCGAAGCTTAAGCCGCAGTTGGATGAAATCAATGTGAAGTACCGCAGCGATCCGCAGAAGAAGCAGGCCGCCATCATGGAGCTTTATAGCAAGAATGGTGTGAATCCTTTGGCTAGTTGCACGGGCGGTTGCCTCCCCATGCTCATCCAGATGCCGATTTTCATGGGCCTCTTCTTTGTGCTGGGTCGTGCGATTGAACTGCGCGGTATGCCTGCATTCCTCTGGATTAGCGACCTTAGCCGTAGCGATGTGATTTTCAACGGCTTCAGCATTCCGTTCATCATGCCGGATGGCCTGGCGGTGCTCCCCTGGATTATGGTGATTACCACCTATTTCCAGACCAAGGTGACTATGGGCACCAGCGCTGGCATGGACCCCGCCCAGCAGAAGATGATGACCTGGATGATGCCTGCCATGATGTTCCTCTTCAGTGCAGTGATGCCCTCTGGCCTTGTGCTCTACTGGATTATCAGCAACTTCTGGAGCATTGCCCAGTACAAGATTATCAATCGCGGTCTTGTTCCTGCCAAGGCGGAATCCGCTAAGTTGAAAGGCAAGGATGTGAAGGACGCGGAAATCGTCAAGAAGAAATAAGCGGGAAGATTTCGCGACTGTTACGGGCGCGACTGCCAGCAACTTGTAAAACGAAAAAACTCGCCGGGAATCCCGACGAGTTTTTCAGTGCGGATGAAAGGACTTGAACCTTCATGCCCTCGCAGGCACTAGAACCTGAATCT
>JAKSIK010000008.1 GCA_024398835.1 Fibrobacter sp. | reverse complement strand
ATACCGTGAAGGGTATTGCCGCCGCCAAGAAGGGTCATGGCGAAGTGAAGTCTCTTCAGGAATATCACGCCACGATTGAAGAGATTTAAGACCGGCAACCTTAAATTCTGGCCAATCCTTTCTAAACAGCTGTTTTCCCCTCATGGATATTTTGTATCTTTGAGCGGAAAATCGCTGTTTTTTTTGTTTAGGTAGGTGTTTTCTGCACTTTCGCATTGTTGCTATTTTACTCGTTTTTGTTGCCCTAGTTCAGGCTCAGCTTCTGGATATGTCCCAGATGTCCACCAACTATATGGCGGAAAATACCATCCGCAAGGTGAAGGTGGAGGGCTATGTACACATGGACGAACGCTCTATCCTGAGCCGCATTGGCATTCGGGATGGTCAGAGCTATGCACCTTCTGCATTGACGGACAAGGTGCAGGGCGCGGTGACGGCCCTCTATGAATCTGGCCTTTTTGATGACGTGACGGCCTGGGTGGACTACGTGGACGATGGTTCCACGGTGGATCTGATTTTCAAGATTAAGGAACTTCCGGCTTTGGATACGGCCATCATCGATGGCGCAGACGAGGTTTCGGAGGAGGATTTGCGCCTCAAGCTCCGGATGATTCCGGGGAAGGTCTACAGCAAGAGCCAGCTGGAGCGCGACCGTCAGGCTTTGATAGAGTATTATCGTTCCGAGGGCTACCTCTTGGCGGAGGTGGGCTATCGGGAGACTCCTGTGGACGAGAACAAGAATGAGGTTCGCTTCATTGTTCGGGAAGGGGAGAAGGTAAAGGTTCGCCGGATTGAGATTACGGGCAACGACAATGTGCCTCCGGAAGACATTACAGACCACATGCTCACGAAAGTTGATCAATGGTGGGGTGGTGGCGAGTTTAAGGAAGCTGTTTTCGAGGCGGACCGGGATACGGTTCTCAATGCCATCCGTCATTTTGGCTACCTGGATGCGGAACTGCTGGAATATTGGGCGGAATATTTGCCGGATTCCAGCTGCCTCTTCTACCTGGGCCGCATGGTTCCCGTGGGCGAAAAGCTGGAGCCGCTCTACGACCAGCTGAATTTGGCCATGGGCGATACGGCTACGGCTATGTACAAGATGGCGGGGAAGCCCACCATGGAGGTGACCCACTACTTCCGCCGGATGCATGAGGCGCAGGCCCATGACAAGGTGACCCGTCCGCTTCCGCAAGTCAAGAATGAAGAAGATGCCTTGAAGCTCATTAACGACATTATCCGCTATGAGGATGCCCGAAAGGAATGGCTGGATATTGTGGATGGCCGCAGGTTCAACAATCCGAAAATTGACAGTTTGAAGAAACTTAAGCGCCGCTCCACCTACGACGAGAAGTTGATGGTCCGCTACATGATTGAGGACATGTTCCCGCTGTTGAACAAGTACGATAACATCAAAACCTCTAGCGCTATTTGCATCCATATCGATATGGAAGAGGGTCAGCGCTACTATATGGGCAACGTCCACTTCTCCGGGAACGAGGTGCTGAACGACAACATTCTGGAATATGCCTTCCGGTTGGATAGCGGAGAGGTTTTTGACCAGTACAAGTACGACGCCTCCAAGAAGGCTATTCTGGATTCCTACCGCGAAGATGGCTACCTGTTTGCCCAGTTTGACGAGGAACGGACTTTTGAAAACGATTCCGTGGTGAACTTGACCTATCGCATGCGTGAAGGCTTGCCGGCTAGCATCCACAAGGTTTACATCCACGGCAATACCAAGACCAATGAGAAGGTTATTCGCCGCGAAGTGCGCCTGTACCCGGGCGATACCTACCGCCAGTCTGCGTTGGAACGCTCCTTCCGCGAAATCATGCAGTTGAACTACTTCGACATGGTGGTGCCGGACATTAAGGTGGTGGGTGAGCAGGAAGTGGATCTGGACTTCACGGTCCAGGAGAAGGAAGCCGGCACTGGTCAGTTTAGCTTGGGCGTTTCCTATAGCGAAAGTGATGGTCTCGTGGGTACGGCTAGCATCTCCATCCCCAACTGCTGTATGGGTGATGGTCAGGCCGCAACCTTGAGCTTGGAATACGGTGAAGATAAGAAGAGTGCCGCCATCAGTTTCCAGGAACCCTGGTTCCTCGATAAGCCCATTACCCTGGGCACGAGTCTCAGCTATAGCTGGTGGAACATGTCGGATTATGACGACCCGAACATCACCCGTTATGGCGGTAACGTCTATGTGGGCAAACGCCTCAAGTGGCCCGACGACTACTTCTACGGCCAGATTGGTTACGGCTGGCTTATGAACAAGCAGGGCCCGAACATCGATGATAGTTACGTTGTTTATACTGGTGTGGAATCGGCTATCAACTTCAGGCTCCTCCGCGACGACAAGAACCTGCCCCAGTTCCCCACGGAGGGTTCCCGCTATGTGTTGGATGTGCAGGTGGCAGACGATGTGCTGTTCAGTGACTTCAGTTTTGTGAAAACGGAACTTACGGTGAAGTGGTGGTTCCCGCTGTTCAGGGACCGCTTGGCCATTGCCCTCACTAACGAGTACGGCGTCATCTTCGGTGACCAACTCCAGTATCGCACGCTCTACTCCATGGGTGGTGTGCTGGGCTACGAAGGCATGATGCGTGGCTATAGCTCGGGCTCCATCGGCTATCGCCGCTTGGGTCGCAGTTACCAGTACCTGGGTGCGGAACTCCAGCTTGGCATTGTACCCCAAACCTTCTACCTACTGCCCTTCTTCTTCGATGCAGGTAACGTGTTCGGTGAACGCTATGACCCCAGCACTCTCGTTGCAAAGCCGGAAAGGAATCCGCTTAACGAATGGGATCCCACCAGCTTAAAGAAGGACATCGGTTTCGGTTTCCGCGTGGTGGTGCCTATGCTTGGCATTATCGGTTTCGACTTTGCCTGGCCAATGGATGTGGGCGAAACCTACAGTGGCCTCGACCGGAGCGAAGTGGGTGACATGGAATTCAACTTCGTCATCGGTCAGGGATTCTAATTGGAGGCTCTATGATTCGTAGAATGGTAATTGCACTTGTGATGGTCTTTGCCTGCGCTACCTTTGCAGAAGACGGCCTCCGCATAGCCCATGTGGATTCCAAGCTCATTTTTGATGGCTACAAGGGCACCAGGAAGGCTCAGGAAGAGTACGACCGCCAGGTGGCAAAGTGGGAACAGGAAGCCAACCTTTTGCAGAAGGAACTCTCCGCCATCAAGGAAAAGCTGGATAAGCAGGTCTTGATGCTCAGTGATGAGAAAAAGCGCGAACTTGAGGCCGAGTATCAGAAGAAGGATACCGAACTGAAGAACTTCATTGACCGCGTTTATGGCCGTAAGGGCGAACTCATCACCCAGAACGAGAAGGTGAGCGCACCCATCATCCAGCTGATTCGCAAGGCAGTAAACGAGATTGCCTTGCAGGAAGGCTATGACATGGTTGTGGACCGTGCCACAGGTGCAGTGCTCTTCTGGAAAAAAGAGAACGACCTGACCCAGAAGGTTCTGGATTATCTGAATAACAGATAAATGAAAAAGCGGCGGAGCCGCAATTAATTTTTTAATTCGTAACTCATAATTCATAATTCAAGCGGAGCGAGTCTTATTATGGCCGAAAATAATGCGCAGAAATTCGTTTTCTACATGTACAAGATGACCAAGTCCTATCCGCCGAACAAGGAAGTGCTGAAGGATATTTCCTTAAGCTTCTACTATGGCGCGAAGATTGGTATTATCGGCCAGAACGGTGCCGGTAAGTCGACGCTTCTCCGCATCATGGCGGGCATCGACAAGGAATTCCAGGGTGAAGCCTGGATTGAACCGGGCCGCACCGCGGGCTACCTGCCGCAGGAACCGCAGCTGGACCCGAACCTCACCGTGAAGGAAAACGTGATGCAGGCCGTCGCTAAAAAGCAGGCTGTGCTGGACCGCTTCAACGAAATTTCCATGAAGTTCGCGGAACCCATGGAAGACGACGAGATGAACAAGCTCTTGGACGAACAGGCGAAGCTCCAGGACATCATCGACGCCCAGGATTTGTGGAGCCTCGACCGCAACATCGAAATCGCCATGGACGCTCTCCGCTGCCCGCCGGGCGACTGGCCGGTGACGAACCTCAGCGGTGGTGAAAAGCGCCGTGTGGCCCTTTGCCGCTTGCTCTTGGAAGAACCGGACTTGCTGTTGCTCGACGAACCGACGAACCACCTGGATGCTGAAACCGTCGCATGGCTCGAACGCCACCTTCGCGAATACAAGGGCTCCGTGATTCTCGTGACCCATGACCGTTACTTCCTCGACAACGTGACGAACTGGATTCTGGAAATCGACCGCGGTCGCGGTATTCCTTGGGAAGGCAATTACGCCCAGTGGCTCGACCAGAAACTTGAACGCATGAAGAACGAAGAAAAGGGCGAATCCGACCGCCAGAAGCGCCTTGCCCGCGAACAGGAATGGGTGAAGGCTAGCCCGAAGGCTCGTCAGGCCAAGAGCAAGGCCCGTTTGAAGGCTTACGAAGACTTGCTTGCCGAAGATTCTCGCGAACAAATTAAGGTGGCCCAGATTCACATTGCAAACGGCAACCGCTTGGGCGACATCGTGATTCAGGCGGAACATTTGCAGAAGGCCTTTGGCGAAAAGGTGCTGTTCGACGATTTGAACTTCAGCCTGCCGCGCTCCGGCATTGTGGGCATTATCGGCCCGAACGGCGCTGGTAAGACAACTTTGTTCAAGATGATTACCGGCACCGAGAAACCGGATGGCGGTACTTTGAAGATTGGCGAAACCGTGCAGATTATCAGTATGGAGCAGGGCCGCGATTCCCTGGACGATTCTAAGACCGTTTGGGAATCCATCACGGGCGGAAACGACGAAATCATGATTGGCGACAAGAAGATGAATGGCCGCGCCTACTGCGGACTCTTCAACTTCACTGGTGCCGCCCAGCAGAAGAAACTTGCGCAACTTTCCGGTGGTGAACGCAACCGCGTGCTCATGGCGAAGAACCTGCAGCAACCGGGCAACCTGTTGTTCCTTGACGAACCGACGAACGACTTGGACATCGAAACGTTGCAGGCCTTGGAACAGGCTATCCTCAAGTTCGCAGGCTGCGCCGTGATCATCTCGCATGACCGCTGGTTCCTGGACCGCATCGCGACCCACATTCTTGCTTACGAAGGTGATTCCAAGGTCGTGTGGTTCGAAGGCAACTGGAGCGAATACGAAGCCGACCGCAGAAAGCGCCTTGGCGAAGATGCCGACAACCCGAAGCCCATCAAGTACAAAACGCTGACGCGAAACTAGTTTCCTTACGGAAACTTGTTTCGTGAATTACGAAGTACGAGTTATGAATTATGAGACGATACGAAATCCTGTAATCCAGGGTTGAAAATCTTTCTGCACGTCGCCATTTTTACTGTTTTTATTCGTTTTTAGCTCTGTATTGAATAAAAATGTTTTTTTTGTCAACTTTGGCGCTTTAGAAAACTGCGGTCGAGCAGTTTGCAAATTCCATAAAATCGGGCTTGCCGTAAGAGGCATTTTGCTTAAAGAATTCCTTGCCCAACTCAAGCAAAGGCGCTTGGTTCAAGGTCGTTCTATTTCTATCGTTATGGAGTTGATATTCTGGATGTACATTCCATCCCAAACTTTTAAAATCAGACTTTTATACCCGAAGATATAGTCATCAACTAAAAAAGTTGGATTTAAATACACCTTTATTTCGTTAAATTCGTCTTTGTTCAACACCAAAAAGGATTTACCTGGTTTCTGGTTCAGAGTGACTTTTTCTCCGTTTTCATTTTCCGCGACAATGCTGCTGAAATTGTACATGGAACCTGCTCGTTTTGTTTCTATATAATCTATGATTTCTGGTGGGTATTTTGTCTTTGCCTCATAGACAACGGTTCCGTTAGGTAAATATAGTTGAAAGACTTCTTCGTCTATGTCATGAAAAACTATTTCGTTCTCCGGCGTTTTGATTTGTTGCAAAAAATCCTCTTTTTCCACAAAATAGTAGCTGGAGCAGGATGTCAGCGTCATGACACAAAGCAGTAGAATTGCATAGAAGTTTGTTCGGGTAAACATGATGGATCTTTGTAGAAAAAAGATGTTTGAAATATATAATTTATTTGAATGGGTTGATAGAGCTAAGGCGAAAAGTAAAATTGCTATAATTCCAGGTGATGGTCCTCCACGTCCTTAAACATGAACTTCGCCTGGTTTTCCGGGAGCCCCGCTTCTGGATTCCCTTCATTATTCCGCCGGTGATTCTGGCGGCTTCGCAGGCGATTGCTGTTGGCCGCTATGGCGGTGCCATCATGGAGGGCATGGAGAGCTACATGATGCTCATGCTGGGGTGTCTCATGGCGCCCATGGGGGCACCCCTCGCGGCGGATAGTTTCGCTGGCGAAAGGGAACGTAATTCCCTGGAGCTCCTGCAACTTTCGCCAGTGAAACCGGCCCAGTTGTTCTGGGGCAAACTTTTGGCGGTGCTTCCGTTCCCGGTGGTTTTCGCCCTCCTCGCTCAGGGAATCTACTGGGCCGTGCACCCGTCCATTACGGGCGCCTCCGCCGCCGCAGCAATCCTCGGCGCTGTATCCGCTTGCCTCCTGGTGAACGCCTTCTCCCTCCGGCTTTCACTGCGAGCAAAGACGGTCCGCGCTGCAACTCAGAGTTCGCTATTCCTCATTATACCATTACTGCTTGCGGTGCAGTTCTGCTACGAGGCGTTCCTTTCCGGATTAGCAATTCCCGCTATCGTATTCGCGATTTCACTCTTGATTTGTTTTGCGGTTTCTGCTTGCGGAAGCCGTCGCTTTGCCCGCCTATAGTTGGCGTGGGCATCAACGGTCTTATACGGAGAAGGCTCCTGGCGTTAAGCCAAGAGCCTTCATAAGGAGTAGTTATAAGCCGGGTTCTGTACCCTTTGCAGGGCGATGACCATCTCTCTGGACGAATCGTTACCGACCGCCTCAAGCGACCTACCCGGATGCCCAGCAGCCACGAGCCGCGGCTGGTCCTTGCGGACGGACTCCTGCTTGGTCTTGCACCGAATGAGGTTTACCGTGCCACCCTTGTCACCAAGAGTGCGGTGAGCTCTTACCTCGCCCTTTCACCCTTACCTGCATTGCTGCAGGCGGTTTGCTTTCTGCTGCACTTTCTGTCGCGTTACCGCGCCTGGACGTTATCCAGCATCCTGCTCTTTGGTGCCCGGACTTTCCTCCAGCTTGCGCCGGCGGTCATCCGCTACTCATGCCCAAATATAGAAAGGCGGTCCTGGGTTTGCGGAGCCTATTCGTCCAACCCCTATCCAAAAAAGCTTCAAAATCAAAAAAGCCTGCCGGGATGCCGACAGGCCTTTAAGTGGAGGTAGGGAGAGTCGAACTCCTGACCTATAGATTGCGAACCTAGCGCTCTACCAACTGAGCTATACCCCCAAAAGGTAGCCCAAATATATTTTTTTGAGGCCGAGCCGTCAACTGGGGCTGTGCGGTAAATTTTGGCGCGAACTAGAAAAAAAGAAAAGCCCCCCGAGGGAGGCTTCTCAAAACGGATTCGCGCGAGGATTACTCGTACTTGATCACGCCGGCGGGGCAGGAATCAGCAGCGTCCTTGATTTCGCTTTCGAAAGCAGAAAAATCCACGCCTTCCTTCACCTGCATCTTTTCGGGAACGCTGAACACAGCGTCGCAGGTGGCTTCGCAAGCACCGCAGGAAACGCATTCGTCGTTGGATTCGTCCAACCAAACTTTAGAAATAGCCATAAAAATACCTCGTTTAGGTTTAGTGAAATATCTGCCCTGGGGGCATAATCCTTGCCTTAATATAACAAAATGGCTTGCAAAGAGGAAGGATTTTCTATTTTTGTCGCCAAAAACAAGAGAGGACCATAAAAACGATGAAAAAAGTGGTTGTGAAAATTGGTGGCAGTTTGGCTATCGACGAAGCCAAGTTGGCCGATTTTGTGGCGGCAGTCAGCAAGCTCCCCGCTATGGGCTGCGAGGTCGCCGTGGTGCACGGTGGTGGCAAGGACATCAACGAGAACATCGCGCTCCTCCGAGAACAACCAACCTTTATCGACGGCCTTCGCGTCACGACGCCCTCCATCATGAAGATGGTGGAGATGACGCTTTCGGGCCATGTGAACAAGAAGCTGGTGCGCCTGCTCCTGGACAACGGGGTGAATGCCATCGGCCTTTCCGGCGTGGACGGAAAGCTGGTGGAAGTGGTCAAAAAGCAGGGCAAGGTGGATCTTGGCCTGGTGGGCGAGGTGGCGAAGGTGAACCCGAAGGTTGTGGAAGACCTCTTTGCCGCGGGCTGGGTGCCTGTGGTTAGCCCTATTTCTTATGGACCTGGCGAAGATGGCGCTGCCAGCTGGAACGTGAACGCGGACACTGTAGCGAGCGAACTTGCGGTGGCTCTTGGCGCCGACCAGTTTGTGCTGGTGAGCGATGTCCCGGGCGTGATGGATGATTCGAAGACGGTGATTCCGGAACTTACGGAAGATGCCGCAGAGGCCCTCATCGCTTCTGGTGTCATCAGTGGAGGCATGATTCCCAAGGTGCGCGAGAGCTTCAAGAGCATTTCTCGTGGCCTCAAGTCCATCCACATTGTGGGTTGGAAGGACGCAGAACATTTTGTAAAACAGATTAACGGAGAATTGAACTATGGGACGATTCTCGGGTAGTGGTGGCCGTCGCACGGACTTTTAACCAAAAACGTCATTGCGAGCGATTAAACCAAAAACGTCATTGCGAGAGATTAAACCAAAAACGTCATTGCGAGCCCCTTGGGGCGAAGCAATCTAGGGAATAAAAAATGAGTTTTATTGAACAGGATAAGGAAAACATTGCGCCACTCTATGGCAAGGCCGATGTGGAATTCGTGAAGGGCGAAGGCTCTTACCTCTTCGACGTGAAGGGCGACAAGTATCTTGACTTTGTGGCTGGCATTGCGGTGAATGCCCTCGGGCACCAGAACGCAGGCATCAAGGCTGCCATCGTGGAGCAGTTAAACCACTTCAACCACATCAGCAACCTCTATCCGAACTATCCGCAGATTGAGCTTGCCAAAAAACTTCGGGAAGTGACGAAGTTCGACAAGGTGTTCTTCTGCAATTCCGGCACGGAAGCTAACGAGGGCGCCATCAAGATGGCCCGTAAGTTCTTCAACCGGAAGGGTGAAGTGAATCGGCAGAAGATTGTCACCTTCGTGAACAGCTTCCATGGCCGGACGTACGCTGCACTTTCTGCAACGGGTCAGCCCGCTCTTCGGGAAGGCTTCGGCAACATGCCGGGCGACTTTGTCCACGTGGGTTGGAATGATGCGGCTGCCTTGAAGGCGGAAGTGAATAAGGACACCTGCGCCATCATGCTGGAAAGCTTGGCGGCGGAGGGTGGCGTCATGACGCTTTCTGCCGAGATGGTCGCTACCATCAACAGCTTGCAGAAGGAATGCGGATGCCTCGTGATTGTGGATGAGGTCCAGGCCGGCACCGGCCGCCTAGGCACCTTCCTCGGGTTTGAAAAGTATGGCCTGAATCCGGACTTGGTCACCATGGCCAAGGGCATAGGCGGCGGTCTTCCACTGGGCGTCGTGCTCATGCGTGAAGCCATTGCCGCCCAGTTGAAGGCAGGCGATCACGGAACGACTTTTGGCGGTAACCCCATCGCCTGCGCTGCCGGCCTTGCTGTTGTAAATCAGGTGACTGCCGACGGCTTCCTCGCTAATGTGGAAGCTCGGTCTGCTCAACTTAAGGCAGGTCTCTCCGCGTTAATGGCAAAGTTCAGCTTCCTCAAGGAAGTCCGGGGCGAGGGCCTTATTCTCGGTGTTGCCGTAGATGAAAAAGTTCCGGTGAACAACATCATCGCTGCTGCCCGGGCGGAGAAGCTCATGGTGCTAAGCGCCAAGGGCAACGTGCTTCGGATGCTTCCGCCTTTGACGGTAAGTGCCGCGGAATGCGATGATGCTCTCGCAAAGCTTGAGAAGGCTTTGACAGCAATTTAGTCGCTCCCGACACTGCAAAAAAATTAGACGGCTTGCTTTAGCGGGCCGTTTTCGTATGAACTCAAAAGGGGTTCCCCTTTACGTCTTGATGGAAGTTCTCGCAGTCAGTTAGGAAAGGAGTCTAGAGGCCAAAAAGCTCGGGTAATTTATTGCCCTGAGCGCATGGTCCACTTTAGTGGAAAAACCAGATGGTTTTCCACTACATCTTTATCGTCGGGGCTTGGCGTGCCACAGGGGCCAGCTCGCCATGCTTCCTGAACAAGTGCTTCACTAGCGTTTTAAATCCGCGGAACACGCGGTAACGCTCCCTCGGGTTTTTGATGGCCATAATTCCTTGGCGGAAGATGTAGTTTGGCCGCAGGTAGAATTCCCGGCGGGCCTTGTCGCAAAAGTCCACAAGTGCCTGGCTGGTGAGCACGCCTCGCTGAATCGTTGTGCGGTGGAAACCGTCCTTGTCCAGCCACTGGCTGTAATCCTTCGTCTTCAAAGCTCCGCTTTCCAATGCTTCTTTATAGGCTTCTGTTCCGGGGTACGCCATGATGGGGTAGAACTGCGCTGTATTGGGGTTCAACTTCTTGGCGTAATCCAAAGTCATGCGGAGGGTCGCGGGCGTATCGCCGGGGTTACCCACCATAAAGCATCCATGCACCAAGAGCCCAGCCTTGCGGGCGTTCTTCGTGAATTCGATGGCCTTGTCCGTATTCTTCACGCCCTTATGGATGTTCTCCAGAACTTCGGGGCTTGCGCTTTCGAAACCGACGCACATTTCGCGACCGCCAGCTTTTTTCATCAGCTGGAGCAAATCAAGAGGCACATCGGCGCGGGCGTTGCAGCTCCACGTAATTTTGAGACCGCGTTCCAGAATCAGGTTGCAAATGTCCCGCACGTGCTGATGGTTGGCGGTGAAGGTGTCGTCTTCAAAGAAGACTTCGCCCAAGTCCTCAAAATTTTCCTTAATGTACTGGAGCTCGTCCACCACATCCTTCGGGTCGCGCATGCGGAACTTGTGGCCGTTCAAGGTCTGGGGTATCACGCAGTAGCTGCAGCGGTTGGGGCAGCCGCGGCCCGTGAGAATCACGATGAGGGGGTTCAGGTTCGCCCCGTAGAAATACTTCTTGTAGCAACTGTAAAGGTACTTGCGGTAAACTTTCGAGACCCAGGGCAGTTCTGTGATGTTCTCAATCTTCGGACCTTCGGGCTGGAAGTCCACTTTGCCTTCAGCAGTGCGGTAGGCGAGTCCGGCGATATCCGCGGGCCGTGCGATTTCACCGCGCAGGTGGCGCACCAGGTTACGGCAAGTGTAGTCCGCTTCGCCAATGACCACAAAATCTAGCTCGGGGCACATCTCCATGCTCTCGAGAGGTTCTGCGGTAGCGTGAGTTCCCATGATGGCAATCTTTATGCCGGGAACATCGGCGCCGACTTGTTCCTTAATCGCCTTCACGACTTTCAAATCATTCAAAATGCTGGGAGTGCTGGTACTGCAAATCACCAGTTCCGGCGCAAACTTCTTGATTCCTGCAATTGTTGCGGGCAAATCCAGTTCCATAGCGGGGCTGTCGATAAGCTGGATTTCATTCCCGTCCGCTTCGCAAGTACCAGCCGCATAGCTTAAGAACATGGGCCAGTACAGGGTGCTGGACTTTGTCACGCAGGGGCTGCGGGATTCCCGACTGAACATCGGGTGGAAGGGCGGGTTTAAGAAAGTAACACGCATGAGCCCCCACAAGATACAAAAAAATGGGGTAATAAATTACATTTGGGGATGTGAAAAAAGCGGTTTATATTGTTGCATTTCTGGGAATGGTTGCTGCGGCTTTTGCCGAGGATGTCTTGCCTGTTGCGGTGCCCGCAAATGACCCATGCCTTGCCGATGCTGCGGATTCTGCCCTTGTTGCCTCTGGCGAATATGAGCAGGTGAAGTCCTATTTCGCCGATAGCACGCTGGCCCGCTGCTATATCGTGAAAAAGGGAACGGATATTCGTGAGGGTAAATCCTTTTCGTTCCACCCCAATGGAAACCTGGCTGTGGAAGCGCCCTATAGGGAGGGTAAGCTGGAAGGTGTACTGCGGACATTTTTTGAAAATGGAAAGATGTGGCAGACCACAGGCTATATGGACGGTATCGAGGAAGGGCCTAGCATCGTCTATTATGAATCCGGCATGAAAAAGTCCAAGGAAATTTATAAGGATGGAGTGTTGGAGGGGCTAAGTGAGGAATGGACGGAACGGGGCACTATCAAACGGAAAATTCCGTATGTGAAGGGTTCAATCCATGGAAAGGCTTTGAGTTATGATGAACTTGGTGCTCTCAAGGAAGAAATGACTTTTGAACACGGCATTCGCCATGGAACATATCGTCGTTATAACAAGGGTGTGAAAGTTTTTGAAGCGGAGTTTGTTTCTAACCGCTGTGTGAAGAACTGCTACTTCTGATCTGCAGACTTCTCGTCAGAAGACTTCGTTTGGGTGGCAGAGTCTGCTGTACCTTGCTTTTTTTTCTGGGGTTTCACCGCATTCCAAATCATGTAGCCGATGAACAGTGCTCCCAAAACCAGGAGCGCAATCGCTAACTCGGAATTGTATTTCTCGATGATGTCCTTTTGCCCGTGGGCAAAATAACCGAGAGCCGCAAGAACGCAGTTCCAGATGGTGGCACCGAGGAATGTGTACAGCGTGAAGGTGGTGAGCTTCATGTTGGCAAGGCCCGCGGGAATTGAAATCAGCTGCCGGATGACGGTGATGAGACGCCCCACAAATGTGGAGATGGCTCCATGCTTCCGGAAGTAATCTTCGGCCTTCTGAACGTTCTCCACATTAATCAAGAAGAAATGCCCTAGGCGGCTGTCTGCGAATTTGTATATAATGGGCCGACCGAGGAACTTTGCCAGATAGTAGTTGAAGAAAGCGCCAATGAGAGCGCCGAGGCTCGCGAATGCCACCAGAAGAAAGATGCTCAATCCTGATTCTGGCTGCATTGCCTTGTACGCTGCAGGCGGCACCACCAGTTCAGAAGGGAAGGGAATGAAAGAACTCTCGATGGCCATCAACAAGGTGACGGTGCCATAGTTCAGATTGTCGTTATACCAATCGATAATCTGTTCGTAGATGCCAACGGACTTCGCAGAGTCTGCCAACGCAGGACCATCCGCCATAAGTGGTTCGGCGGTATTTACATCTGCAAAAACAAATTGTGCACAGAACAGAAGAAGAAAGAAGAAGCGAATTGCGTGCCTCATAGGAGATTACTTCTTCTTGCCTTTCTTTTTGGATTTAGCAGCTTTCTTGTTCTTACCCTTCTTCTTGGGCTGAACTTCTTCCTGCTGTTCTTCCGGCTGAGTCTGCACTTCGATCATGGACGGTTCCTCCGTCTCGGCGCTTTGGAGTGCGGCCATGGCTTCTTGAACGTACATTCCCTCGGGGAAGCGCTTCAGATAAATCTCATAATCCTTCTTGCGGTTTCCGGCCTTCACCAGTTCAAAGATGCCCGTTTCAGCTTCTTTGCGGAAGGCTCCATTGGGATTGTCGTTTAGGTAAGTCAGGTAGGCCTTGAAGGTGTTCTTGGCCTGAATTTCGCGGAACTTGTGGTATTCGCCCAGAACATTGAGTTTTGCTTCCACTTCAGCACGGTGTGGAGAATCCGGATAGTATTCCAAGTACATCTGGAGCATCTCCGGATCGTTCGACGCCATAACCTGCTCAAAGCGGGAGTCTTCCTGCTGCGTCTGGTATTCCTTCAACTGAATCTTTCCGGTATCCAGGGTTGCGTAAAGTTTTTCCTTGGTGGCCAAATCTGCAGGGTGGCAGAAGGCGAGGAAACTTTCCAAAACGTCAGAGAACTGAGCCTGGGTGTAGGCTTCACTCATATCGGGAAGTTCGCCGTCTTCATCTAGGAAGAAGCGGTAGTCACGCTCAATGGCCATGCAGTCCCAATCTGTCAGAGTGTCCTTCACTTCGCTGTTCTCACGGAGGACTCCGTCGCGGTCGTGGAGGGTGTAACGCATACGGCGGTCTCTGCGGCTTTCTCGGCCGAAGTCCAAAGACAGTTCCAGACCTATACGTACGGGGAGCTTGTAGGAAATCTTATCGACGGTTATCCCAGAATATGCGTTGGGAACCCTCACGTCCTCTTCAAAGGAGGGAGCTTTGCTCGTCGCCTTCAGGTCTTCATAAGGGAGGAATTCTCTGCGAACATTTACGCCGACTTTCAGGTCAACATCTTGAAAGATTTCTGCAATGCGATATTCTAAAGCTCCTGACACGAATGCTGTTGGGGCCATGGATGTATGTTGATTTGTTTGTCCGTCAGCCTCATCGTAAAAGCTGAAGAAGTGGAACCCGTATCCGCCCAATACACGAATATCTAAATCACCGGCGATGTTAAATGAAAAACCGGCAAGTGCAGATGGGGCGTAGGTTAAGAATGAGAGCGTTTCTCCCTTGTCGGGACCCTTTTTTAAAGAGTCTTGGCTGAACTGATATGTGTAATCCGGGCTGTTCCCAATTTCTCCAAACTGAATGGAGTTGACTTCAACACCTAGCCAGATGGTGAAAGGGATGTCGGCTTTAAAGAAGGGCGTAATTAGGGGACTGAACAGGTAACCCACATTAACGGGGATGGTTATGGCCTCCCGATCAATGGGCTTCGACAGTAATTGAGGGTCCTTATCTTCAATATTCAAAAAAGCGAATTCGCCCTGGAGGTACAACTGGGTATGCCAATTAGACCGCTCAAAATCGGCAGCGCACACCAAGGTGCCCAAAAGCAAGAATAAAACCAATACCTTACGCATTGCTCAAAATCTAGTTTATATTGTGGTGCTGGTCAAAAGGTTAGGAAGAGTCCCATGCCAAATAGGGCTATTCCGGTGCCTATCAGGGAACCTCCGACAATCATCTTTGTGTCACCTTTATCAACCAAATCTTTGTTTTCCTTCAATTTTGCCTGGTATTGGGTTCCTTCCGATGCGGCGGGGATGGATAAATCGCTCTTGATGTCGTCTGCGTCTCCATAGTCCAGATAGGCGAGATATGTAAAAATTGCCCCAACGACGATGGGCGCGATGGAGGAGCCCATCAGGATTTCCCCGATAAAATGAGTTTTTCGTTCCTTCTGCCATTGCTCCTGCATTTGGATTTCTTCCAGGTCGGAGGAAAGCTCAAGGTTTACATTGATGGTGGTTTCCGATGTGGGTGGGACAAATAGGCTCACCAGCGTGTCTTGAAAGCCCAGTTTCCGGAGTTTGAAATGGACCATGCCAGGTTCCCAAATGGGGAAAACGCCTGGAGCCGTGCCGATGGATTCGCTTTTCGCTGTAATTTTTTCGTTTCCGGGGAAGATTTCTGCTCCTGCGGGTGAGGTGATAATGCGGAGCTCTGGATCAACACGCTTTAAGTGTAGGGATATTTTGGTGGTGTCTCCAGGGATAGGCTTAAGGCTTGCTTCGGAACCCCAAAGGTGCTGGTCCACGTTCCAATAGGCGTAGAGCTTGATTTTCCCTGTGTCTTGAGTGGCGAAGGTACAGGGAGTTTTGCAAATGGCGTACTCCGATGCCATGCTGAGTGTGGCTCCTTCGGGGTCAGTTTCTACATGGATGTAACTCTTTGTATCCTTTTCTACTTTTGCGGGAGCAGCTCCTACGGCTTCTGCCAGAAGATCTTTCATCTTGTTTGCTGAAAGGGCGTCGTCGGCAAAATGGGAAATGCTGAATGTTTTCTCTGCTTTGTATAGCAAAGGCAGACTATCCTCGTAAACAATAGAGGACAATTCAATTTTTACGGAGTCG
Source organism: Fibrobacter sp. (assembly GCA_024398835.1). Classification (GTDB taxonomy): domain Bacteria; phylum Fibrobacterota; class Fibrobacteria; order Fibrobacterales; family Fibrobacteraceae; genus Fibrobacter. The sequence continues at coordinate 77,929 of JAKSIK010000008.1, read as the reverse complement.
GTGTTTGGAGAATGAGAAATCTTGCCTACGAATAGGGTATCCGTTCCTCTTTCGTGAAGAGTCCTTTGAATGCAGAGATTGTCGCTGCAAATGGATTCAAGTACCTTGGGGTCAAAGACTTTTATCCCTGAATAAAGACTTTGTAAAATGGTGAAGGTGAATATGTTCACGTTGCTTACAAAGGATTCTTTTTCAGTCGTGTTTCCAAGATCTTTGGAAGAGAACGGAATGAAAATTTTGGATGCAACAAAATTATTGGGGGTTGCAGTTGCCGAATCGGTGGCAACGTTTTGGGTGGTGGAATCTGTTGAGGCAGGGGTAGTTGTGGAATCATGGGCTACAGAAATTGTGTCCTTTGCGGCTTGATGGAGGAGGTCATTGCCCTTCTCGTCCACAATGCTTTTGAATTGTCCCTTGGCGATACGTACCACCGTAAACTTGTTGTTGATGTAACCACCGAGGTGAACAGTGTCTTTTTCGATGCCGAGGAATTGGGCCTTCTGCTTGGTCCCTGAAAGGAGCTCCACATTGACGAAGATGCCTTGAGGGTCTTCGGCGTAGAGGAGTGTTGCCAGGCAGAGAAGAAGTGGAAAGAAAAACTTTTTCATAAGGAACCTAGAAGGAAAGGATGATACCTGCGGAGAGGATAATCCCCCCTGCGATGAGGGTTGAGAAAGTTGCCGTCCGTGCTGTTTTGGCTTTGTCTCTATAATCGTTATAGTCTTTTAACTTGTCTGAAATCTCTTTTTTATTTTGAATGAAACTGCTTTCAATGGATTTTTTCTTGTTGTTGGCTTTGTCTATTTCGTAGGTGGCAATTAGGGCAGAAATGCCGCTTGCAATAAGGGGAACTGCAGAGGCGATGATGAGCCTATGGCCAAAGGCTCTGCGACTTCGGCGCGCGAGAATGCTTTCCCGCTCTTCCATTATTTCTACATCATCAATGGGTGTGTAGGAAACGCGTAGGTATGAGGTGTCTTTGTCCGAGAGCCGAACATTGATGGTGGTATCTCTAAAATCAGGCCGGAAGAGAGTCACAAGAATCTGGGACTCTCCTGCGGGGACTTCAATGAATGCGGGCAAAAAGTAATCTGGCTGGCTTGCAAAATCGGGATGGATTTCGCCGAGATAAGCGTCTCCGCCGGAAGGATTTGTAGAGATGTGAAGGTACTTGCTGGATGCCTCCGGCTCCTCGGCCCAGAGGAAAGTGCCTGCAAGACAAATGCTGAAAATGATTTTAATGAGAGTCTTCATTTTCAGTCCTTGATGAATGGGCCGGACAAGTAGACGGAATCCTTTTCGGATTTTACTTGCCATTGCACCACTGGAGAAGAGTTACGCTCGTTGTCAAATAGAGAAATACGGACATCGCAGGAATCATGGCAAGGATTGGGGAAGGTGATGAATGGCGGTTCGTATTTTATGATTGTCAAACCATGAGTTGTGTCGGGGTATACAAAGAGAGAAGCTTTTTTTTCATTAATGCCGACGCCTTGGTCAAGCGCGTAAAGCTTTAACAATTCGCCATTTTTGAAGGCTTTTTTGTATATCGCAATTTGTGGGCCTTTTTTGTCTTGGAATTGAATAGTATCAAGGATGATTTTTGCCCGTTTGGGAATATCGATGGAAATAGGGCCTGCACTAAAATCGGGAAGGTTTGTTGCTTCTGCAAAAATCCGAAGCCCTGTTTGGGGGGCGACTTTAGTAATGATTTCTGCTTGAGCGGTGGAATCTTTGAATTGAGCAATGGTGTCGCCCTTGAAATTCGTTAGTGTGATTAGCGAGTTTGCTTTTTTTGATGCCGAGAGACCGTTGTAATTGATGGGAATGATAAGTTTGGCGGAGTCTCCTGCGGCATAAAGGGTGGAAAAGTGGAAAATTTCTGAGGAGTCAACCTCGGCAAAACCATCGTGAGCGAGGTTCTTTGCCACTACACCCCAGTATAGAGTGATGGAAGAATCCTGAAGATTGACATTATGTTTTTTTAACCACTTGGAGTCGGACAGTATGGGAAGATGAATGGAAATCTCTTTGCTACAATCAACTTCGCCCAGTTCACTATTCCAGACGGAATCCGCTGACATAGAGACGAAAATTTTGCAACTGGAATGCTCCCAGGGGTCTTTCCCGCTGATATCCCAACGTAATTCTACGCCTTCGCTGGAAAGAGGGTCAATTTGGTTGAATCCGTTGTCGGGGAATTTTAGACTAATGTTAATGGGGGAGTTGATATAGATGTCAAAGCGGTTGAGAAGAGTATCTCCTAGAAAATCGACAGTCTGGAATGAGCCTAGGAGGTGGCCAGATGAATCTGCCTCATAACGGAAGGCGGCAATGTTGTAGGATTCTTCTCCGATTGTCCATAGGTGGTTGAGATAATAATCTGGAGCGCTTTCGGTAGAAATAAAATGCCCATCGAGAGTGTAGCCTGCCCAAAATTTGACAGGTTCATCAACATCAATATAAACGACCGTCCCTATAGGAGAGTGTGTGAGGAATGGCTCTCCGCTAACTTTGTCAGGTACCACAAAAATAAATTGTTCCATTTGCAGGGTGGAACTTTCGGATATTTTATAATCGTCTCCGCAAGCCCATAAGGCGAAAAGCAACGAGATTGCAAGAAGGAACTGCCTGAGATTATTCATCTAAGTCTCCTTCCGCATTGCTGGAGAATGGCCATGGTTCAGTGGGCTTGATGTAATAAGTTTTATGGGTAACGTTTTTGCTCAAATCGTTGATGGTCAAATGTAAAAGACGTGTGTTCCAACTTTTTTCACTTTCTGGTAAAAATACCAGAAGGGTGTCGGATAAGCCCTGAAAAATGTTGCGCCCCTCTATTTCAAGTGAAGTGACATTGTCTAAGGTTGCGTTCACGAGTCGGTCAATATAGCTGGAATCCACCAGCCCACCGCCATCGTGAATGACAAATTTAAGGGTGTCTGCAAAATCGAGAGTGTCGGTGTCTACGGCTTCTCCTTTAGAGCTTAAAACAGCGATGGTTGGGGAAATGGTATCTAGAAGGTGTATGGTATCGGCGGCAAAAACTTCCTGGGGTTTCATCTGAACTTTAATAGTATCTGCTTTGAAATCGGGGTATTGTGGGGTTGAAGCGTAAACTTTGTATTTGCCAGGACTAAGTGGGGCAAAAAGAGCCTGGATAAAATTGTAAGAATCCCGATCCCTCATGGAAATGAATCTAGAACTGATGGGGAGATTGTTTGTATCAAGGATCTCAATGGAAATGTCCCCTTCAAGAGACCATGTCCTGGATGGGAAATAGAGTTGTAGTTGAAGCCCGCTTTCGTTGTCGGCACCCTTGGTAAAAAACTGTTTGCGAATGGCATCTCTGGATGAAAAATCATATTCATTGATGGCGTAAACGAACCATGTGTATCGAGATAGCGGGGCCAGTTTTTGATGCAACGTAAAATAGGGATTGTGTATGAGGGTATCAATGATTGTTTGACGATGGGAATCCTCTAAAATAAATCTGTAATCAACTCGAGCAAGGGAATCTGGATCATAGCCGTTCCATGCAAAATGGATGCCCCCTTGTGGAGGTAGGCCTTGACTTTGGTTTGCGGGTATGACATTGAGGGTGTCGAGAATGGGCGAGTTGGAAACCCATACATGTAAAGTGTCGCGGATGGTGTCACCAAAGAAGTCCATAACATTGAAAATGACTTGGTGGTATCCGGGTTTTGGAATGGGTTTGCGGAAGATGGATTCGTTTGAAAACTCCCTGCCATCTAGGGTCCAGAAATATCCTCGCGAGTTGATATAGCGATCTGGAAGGATGCTTCCAATGAAAATAAGAGTGTCGCTACTGAAAATAGTATCGCTTTTGACGCGTTCATCTTCTCCTTCTAGAGGAGCAAAAAATGAAGCTTCTTCTGGATTATCGTTGTAAAAACTGTTGTAGAAGTGAGTCATTTCTGCTTTCACTTCAATAACTGTTTTGTCGTTTTCATCAAAAAGATAATCATCGCTGTCGGTACAGGCAGATAGCGTGAGAATTGTCAAAAATAGTGCGAAAATCGCAGATGTTGAGGACCACATTCTCATGGTTGCCCTCCTGCTTTTTCATAGACGTAGAAGGTTCGCGTGTCTAGAGTATCGCTGTCGCCTCGAGCGTCTTCCACAATCACGCGGAAACTGTGCTTGCCGGTGGAAAATCCGGATTGCATCACATGGGTGAATGGTCCAATGGAGTAAGCATCGCTATCGATTTGAAGAATATGGTGGAGAGAATCTCTGCCGTAATTTGCGTCATCATCGGAGGATTCCCACTGGAAGAGAAACGCCATGTTTGGGGAACCCCAGAGGGTGTCTCCATTTGCGGGGATTGTCGTTTCGGAGAGTTTGGGTGGAGAATTGACAATGATTTCAAACGCCTCTACGAGTTCGTTTCCCTCGTTATCTGTCGCAATAAAATAATTAGGGAGGAGAGTGAAATTTTTTGAGATGCCGTATGTCAATCCCTTGCCTAGATTCTTTTTGATTTGCGCGTCGGTGTAGTACCACTGGATGGTAATCTCATCCCGGAATTGTTGAGGGTAGACATTTGCTACAAGTGTTGCAGAATCGCCGGGATGAATTTTTAGTATCGTGGAATCCGCGGTTCCAGGTTGTGAAATGGTGAGCGAGATGCGCTCGATTTTGTTCCCGGTTTCGGGGTCATCGGGTAAATCAAGGCACCCGGTCAGCGAAAAAAGGATACAGAAAAAAACAGCTGCCAGAAGGGCGCTTTTTTTGAGAGGTTCCTGGAAATGGACCTTTGTATGAGAATGGTTCGTTTCCATCACTACTAAATGTAACTATATTCCAGACCATGAGTAAGGAAAATTTTGAGTATAAAAATGCCATGGACCGCCTGGAAGCCATTTTGGAGCGGATAGACAATTCTGAGATGGAAATTGACGAATTGGCAGGCAGCGTTCAAGAAGCGACGGAGCTTTTGAAGAAGTGCCGGAAGATTCTTTTAGAAACAGAGAAGAATGTTCAGGAGGCACTTTCGGATTTGGACGGTGAAGTGGGCAACGCTGGATAAGCGTTGCTGGTGCCGGATATGACGTCGTCGATTGCACTGGATGTGAAACATTGGCGGGTGCGATTCCCTATTAGAGGGGGTGTTCTTTCCCGTGTGACGGATTACTTCACCGCGGTGGATGACGTCTCCTTCAGATTGAATGAAGGAAGCATTCTTGCGATTGTTGGCGAGTCTGGCTGCGGAAAGTCAACGCTCGTGAAATCTCTGGTGGGGCTAGTTCCCTCGGATGCGGGCGAAATGTCTTTGTTTGGGAAGCCTGTGGATTTCAAGAGCCGGGATTCTATGCGGGAAGTGCGTGCCCAAGTGCAGATGATTTTTCAGGACCCCTTCAGCAGTTTGAACCCGCGGCAGACGGTTCTAGAAATTCTTGTGGCGCCGCTGATGGCCCGGGGAGTGAAGTTCGAGGCCGCGGAAGCCCGGGCCAAAACTTTGCTAGACCGTGTGAGTTTGCCTGTGAGCGCCCTAGCAAAGTTCCCCCACGAGTTCTCGGGGGGCCAGCGGCAGCGGCTCTGCATTGCACGCAGCCTCATGGTGGAGCCGAAGGTCCTTTTTTGCGATGAAGTCACTAGCGCGTTAGACGTATCTGTGCAGGCCCAAATACTTCATCTTCTAGATGATTTACGACATGAACTTGGCCTCAGCCTCATTTTCATCAGTCACGATATGCAGGTGGTGCGAGCACTTTCTGATGAAGTGCTGGTGATGTACATGGGGAAGATTGTGGAACGGGGAATTTCGGACGAAGTCCTCACCCATCCGCAGAACGACTACACGAAAAAACTGTTGGATAGCGTGCCGGTCATACACAGGAAATAATGCAGAATGCGGAATGCAGAATGCTGAATTTTGTCGAAGAGAGAGCAAAATACTAATTATGAATTATAAAGTACGAATTATGAGAGTGTGCTTTCTCAAACGAAGAGCCTTGAATTGAGAATGCAAAAATATATCGGGTGTGGTAACTGTCCGCATCTTATTTTCAATAAAAAAGGATTGCTTCGGCAGAGCCTCGCAATGACGATTCGCCGAAGGCTTATTTTTTGTCTTCGATATACAGCGGGCGTTGCTTGACTTCGTCGTAAATGCGTCCGATGTAGGCACCAAGAATGCCGATGGACATAAGCTGCACGCCGGCAAAGAATACAATGGCCGTCATTAGAGATGCCCAGCCCGGAACGGTAGTTTCCGGAGAAAGGAATTTTTCCAAAATAGACCAGACAAAAACACCGAAAGCAACTAAAGTCGCTACCATTCCAAAATAGAAACTGACTTTTAATGGTGCAGAACTGAAACCGGTAATGCCGTCTGCAGCGAGTCGCACCATCTTTTTCAAGGGATATTTGGATTGCCCTGCTGTGCGTTCTGCCCGGTCATATTTCACACCGATTTTTTTGAAGCCCACCCAGCATACAAGTCCGCGAAGGAAGCGGCTCCGTTCGGGGAGGTTTTTCAGCTGGTCTACCACGCAGCGATCCATGAGCCTGTAATCGCCGGTATCTGCAGGAATGTCGATGCTGGTGAGTTTTCCAATCAGTCGATAAAAGCAAAATGCAGTGAAACGTTTGAAAAGGGTTTCCCCGGCACGTTTGTTTCGCTGGGCATAAACTACCTGGTAGCCCTCTTTCCATTTGGCAATCATCTCATGGATGAGGCTTGGAGGGTCCTGCAAATCGCCGTCAATGATCACAACCGCATCGCCAGTCGCCTTGTCAAGACCTGCGCTGAAGGCGGCCTGGTGCCCGAAATTGCGGCTGAAGTTGATAATCTTGTTGTTGGGATTGCCTGGGAGCAGCCCTTCTACAATTTCCCGCGTTTTATCCTTGGAACCATCGTTCACGAAGATGAGCTCGTGCTCAATGTTTTTTAATTCACTTTCCAAAACCTCGTAAGTCTTGGCTACGATTTCTTCTTCGTTATAGACGGGAATGATGACCGATAAAAGCATATGAATAATTCTAGAAATTTAAAATTCAAAATTCAAAATTAAAAATTAAAAAGCATGAGATTAGGGACATTTTTTCCTTGAAAAAAATTGTGAATTTTGAATTATTAATTATGAATTGTTACGGAATCAGTACCGGCTGGATGATGTCCACATGGCTGCAATCGATGCTTCCCACAGGGAATGTTTTGATGGTGAGCTTGGAATTGCCTTCAGTGCGTGCGGTAAGGGTGTGTAAAACGCCGTTCTTGAATACGGGAGTTTCTGCCAATTTTTCACCATCGCCCCAGATTTCTACACGGACGCCTTCGCTACAAAGAGATTCGTCGTCCAACCCAAAGCTGGAGCGGAATGCCATGAATTTTTTTTCGATGTTGAAGGTGGTCTCCGATGAAGCGTGAACGCCAAAACCCTTTTCGTACGCAACGCCATCTACAGTCAGGGCGTGGTTCTCAATGCTCTTGTCTTTTTGCATGGAGCCCCAATCCTGCCGGTGACTTTCGTAATTCAAATCGCCCAGGTTGATGACACCACCGTTCCCATTGAAATAGAACTTGGAAACGTCGGCAATCTTTTTGCCGGTAGTCTCGTCTTGAATGAGGAAGCGAATGTGGTTATAACCAGGCTGTAGCTTTTCTTCAGGAATGGCGACAAAGTGTTCTCCCATCTCGTATTTTTCTTGAGTAATAATCGTTTGGTTTGCGACAATAGTGATACTCCAGTTGCTGGCAGCTTCGCCATTGACTTTTAAATTGTACTTTATTCGCAAGGTGTCTGTGGTCACCTTGTTTACATCCTCGTTTTCACTGACTTCATTTAGGTTTGCTTCCTTGATTTCGGGGGCTCCCTCAAAAGCGGGCTCCTCGATGGTGATGATATTTTTCGGGTTGTAATTTTTGCGGCCATTGAACTTGGCGAATTGGAGCCAGTAGTTGTTGGTTATCAAAATATTCTTCACACCAACCAAATCCATTTCACGTTCAAAAACGTCGCAGGTGGTGGCGATGCGGTGCTCCACCGCCTTCTTGTGATAGGTTTGGCTATCCCAGCAATCTAGACCGCGAACATAATAGACTTCTCCCTGATACCGATCAATAAGAGCCTGCAGTTCGTCGTTGGACATTTGCCGCGCGCGGTCGTAATGGATGGAGGAAATTCCGTAACCCACAAAATGCCAGGGACGCCCATAAATGAAGAAACGGTCTTTCTGTGGCTGATCCTTGAGCCAGTTCCAGATTTCATGCTCCTCCATGGTGAGGTGGTTCCTGTTATACATGATGTTCTTGTTGAAATCTTCTTTGTAGTGGGCGGTCCAGCCAGCGAAAATGCAGGCGACAACCAGGGTGGAGACAAAAGCGAAAACTTTTTTGTTTCCCGAGGCGAAAACTTCAATGAATTTTTCCAGCGCATGTGCTACAGGTAATGCGCCAACAAAAGCCATGCTAGGGAGCATCACAAGACTATAGCGCTGGTTAATCTGGATGCTGAAATCGCCGGACACATTTTCCAGAATCACGTAGGTCTGGATGTGGTAGAGGAGCAGGAATGCTAGAACTTTCAGGTAGAAGTAATTCTTCTTGGATGCATCATAGATGGCACGGAAAATCAGGTAGATTCCGCCAAGGGCAAAGAGGTAGTTGAAATAGGTGAGGAAGGGGTTGACGAGTTCGCCGTCTTTGTTCAGGGGCTTCGTCATTTCAGACCAGTTCTTGGATAAATCCTCCAAGAAGTGCCCATGTGCCTCAAACTCGCCGCCCTGGAATCCAAACCCCTGGAAATAACTAATGGTAATCAGCACGGGGACGGAGAAGAGGGAAAGAGTGAAGAAGAAGGAGGGCGCCTTGAAATCCTTTTTATCCAGGATTTTCGGCAGGGCAAAGAGAATGAAGGGGAAGAAGCAGAATACGGTTTCTTGACGGGTCTGGCCGAAGAATGCGAGAACCAAAGCCAATAGCACCCAGTGTTTTACGGTGTTCCGGTCATAGGCCCATTTGAAAACGAGAAGCGCAAGTGCGGAAAGGAAGATGTAGAGGGGTTCCACAGACATGGAGCGGAACTGGAAGAGGACGGTCGGCTGTATGGCTGTGAGCAGGGCCGCAAAGAACGCTAGCAAGGGTTGCCTTGTCCAAGCGACAACGGCGAGGAACATGAGGAGAACCGACAGCGGCAGGAGCAAAAGTTCCATATGGAAAACCCAGTGGAGGTCTGTTCCCAAAAGGGGCATGCCGATAAGGTAGAGGAATGCGAGGCCTTTAGTCTTGAAACTGTTGGAGGTTGCAAAACATTTCAAACCTTCATTCGAAAATTCGCCTTGGTTGCAGGTGCCGCTTTGCTGGTTGTAGTACATGTTCTGGGCTACGGCAAAGAAAATACTTTCGTCGCTTTGTACGCGGCTTCTCGCTTCAATCTGTGTGGCGGCAAAAACGGCAATGGCGATGGCAAAGACGAGGGTGAGAATGCTGATGGATTTTTCCGGCAGGATGGACTTTAGCCATTCGCGTAAATCTTTACGCAAGATGATGAGAAGGACGATGCCTAAAATGAATTGGGCGGCAAAGAGCGGGAGGGGAAGATTCAGGTCCAGCCACTTGAGGGAGCCTTTGTGCCCCAGGTTTGGCCCCAGATAGACGAGCACTGGGATGGCGATGGAGAGAATAATCCCGATTATTCCGATGGGATGAACTAAGTTTTTGAGCATCAACAAAATACGTTCTTTTGTGTTCATTTTTGTAATCCGAAAGGCTTTTCTCATAATATAACTTTTTCTTTCATTATGCCTTTCCTCGCGCAAAACACCTTGAGAGAATGGGGGTAAAAAACTAGATTTGCAGCGCGAAAATTTTAACCTACCAAGGGGTTTACAGTGCAAGACGCGATAGTTACAAAAGCAGCAGATAACGTTCGAATTCTCTCTGCCGCTATGGTTCAGAAAGCAAAGTCCGGACACCCCGGTGGAGCCATGGGTGCCGCCGATGCCATCACCCTGCTTTTTGGCGAGTTCCTGCGTTTTGACCCCTGCGACCCCAAGTGGATTGCCCGCGACCGCTTCTTCATGGATCCGGGCCACATGAGCCCGCTCCTCTATTCCGAGTTGGTGCTGACGAACCGCCTCTCTTTGGAAGATGTGAAGGATTTCCGCCAGTTGGGAAGTCGCACGCCTGGCCACCCGGAAGTTGATGTGACTCTCGGTATTGAAAATTCCTCCGGCCCCCTCGGTATCGGTCATGGCATTGCTCTTGGTGCTGCCATTGCGGAACGTTTTATGGTGGAACGGTTCGGTTCCATTTGCGAACACAAAACCGTCTGCTTGGTTTCTGATGGCGGCTTGGAAGAAGAAATTGCTTACGGTGTGGGTCGTATGGCTGGGCACCTCAAGCTCAACAACCTGATTTTCTTCTACGACGCAAACCAGGTGCAGCTCAGTTGCAAGACCAAGGACGTGATGAGCCACAACTTCGTGGCCCAGTATGAATCCTGGGGCTTCCGCGTCATTGAGTGCGATGGCAGTAACATTGCCGAACTCCGCAAGGCTTTCCTGACTGCCTGGGCGGAAACCGAAAAGCCGGTGCTGGTCTATGGTCATACAACCATGGCTAAGGGTGCCGTTGCGGAAGACGGCAAGAGCTACGAAGGCGAAGTTAGTACGCATGGTCAGCCGCTCAATGCTGCAGGCGCAAGCACTTCTGCCACGGTGAAGAACCTCGGCGGCGATCCGGAAAATCCGTTCCAGATTTTCCCTGAAGTGAAGGCTGCTTTTGATGCACGTCTGGAAGAGCTGAAGGCTATTGCCAACGAATGGAAGCAGAAGAAGGCCGCCTACGATAAGGAGAATCCGGAGAAGGCCGCTACCATCAAGGAATGGATGGAAGGCAAGGGCCCGAAGCTCGCCCTCGGTAACCTCCCGATTAAGGAAGGCGTTGCTACCCGCGTAACGAGTGGTACGGTTCTCGGTTATCTTGCCGAAAACTTCCACAACATCATCTGCAGTTCTGCAGACCTTAGTAACTCCGACAACACTCAGGCGTTCTTGAACAAGACGGGCATTTTCCGCCCGAACGATTTCAAGGGAGCTTTTGTCCAGGTGGGCGTTGCCGAACTTACTATGGGCGCCATCTGTAACGGTATCGCCCTCCATGGCGGCCTCTATCCGATTTGCGCCACCTTCTTCGTGTTCAGCGATTTCATGAAGCCCGCCATGCGTATGGCAGCCCTCATGGGTCTCCCCGTGAAGTACGTGTTCACTCACGACAGCTTCCGCGTGGGCGAAGATGGCCCGACCCACCAGCCCATCGAACATGAAACTCAGATTCGCTTGCTGGAAAGCCTCACCAAGAAGTGCGGCAAGGCAGAGATGCTGGTGCTTCGTCCGGCAGATGCCTACGAAACTCTGGCGGCTTGGGAAATGGCTTTTGAAAATACCGACAGCCCCACGGCTCTCATCCTCACGCGCCAGGTGGTGAATACGCTTCCGGGCGACAATCGCTATGAAGCCGCCAAGGCCTGCCGCAAGGGCGCCTACATCGTGAGCGACAACACCGCTGCCGGCAAGAAACCGGACCTGACCTTCGTGGCCAACGGTTCCGACGTTCTTCTGGAACATCAGGCAGCAGAAGTCCTCCGCGCCGAGGGCAAGGCCGTCCGCGTGGTCTCCATGATCAGCTCGAACCTCTTCCTCAAGCAGGAGAAGTCCTTCCGCGACCAGATTCTCGTGCCCTGGACTCCGGTGTTCGCCCTCAGTAGCGGTCTCCCGGTGCTCTTCGACCGCGTTGTCGGCGGTTTCGGCAAGGCCTGCGGTCTCGAACGCTTTGGCGCTTCCGCTCCGGCGGGCGTGCTGGAGAAGGAATTCGGCTACGTGCCTGAGGCTGTGGTGAAGGCCGCCAAGGAATACCTGGCAGAATTCGCCCAGAACGTGGCAGACTTCAAGGCCGCCAACGCATAATGATTTGCCCCTTTTGCAAAGCAGACAATGACAAGGTGGTGGATAGCCGCGTCAGTGGCATGTCCATCCGTCGCCGTCGCGAATGTACGGCTTGCGGTCGTCGCTTTACAACTCGGGAATACATCGAAATCCAACCCCTCATCGTGGTAAAACGCAATGGGGACCGGGAGCCATTCCAGCGGGAAAAACTCCTGAGAGGCATTGAAAATTCCTGCAAGAAACGCCCTGTCACCCAGCAGGCCATCGAAGATGTGGCCGCCGCCATTGAAAACAACCTAATTTCCAACGACAGTCTGGAAGTGACATACGACCAGATTGGAAACTTGGTGATGCAGGAATTGAAGAAGTTGGATCAGGTCGCCTATGTGCGATTTGCTTCCGTCTATCGCGAATTCAAGGAAGTCGGGGAATTCGTTTCCCAGATTCGCGACTTGAAGAAAAAATAATCAGGAAATAGGCGCGGCTTGTTTTAAGCCTGGGCTAATTAGGAACAGAGTTCTCGGATGGTATCGTCCATGTGCCCGTCGTAGTTCAGGTTCCGCAAACGGACCATGGCCTGGTCGCGCAATTGGCGGACGCGTTCTCTAGAAACACCCATGATGACGCTGGTTTCCCGGACACTCTTTTCGTTAGTGCCGATTCCATGGAGATGTTCCAGAGCTTGCCTTTCCCGGCTAGGGAGGCGGTTCAAAAGTTTGTGAGTATAGTTTGTTCGAAATTGGTCTTCTACGGCTTTGTCCGCGGAGTCCGCTTCCGAGTCTTCAATGACATCTTCCAGCGTTAACTTTCCGTCGTCATTGAGAGGTGTGTTTATCGAAGTTGCACGGCCAGAAATGGAGTTCAGGGTTTTCAGTTCCTCATCCAAATCCTTGACGTCTTTGCAGGCGCGCACGCCTTTGTGGAGTTTGGTTTGCTGGTTCAGGGGGAGCCGCACCAGGCTTCCCTTTTCGCTGATGGCCCTAGCGATGCAGGCCTTTACCCACCAGACGGCGTAAGTGATGAAGCGGACGCCGCGGGATGTGTCGAAGGCTTCCAATGCACGCCAGAGCCCGATGGCCCCTTCGTTCACCAGTTCCTCCGGCGTAAGGGTGTCGTTGCGGTACTGTGCTGCCACCTGGATGACGAACTTCATGTTTGCGTGGAGCATCTTCGCCTTCGCATTCATGTTGCCCTTCTTGATTTCTTCGAAGAGCGCCCGTTCTTCCTCGAGAGTAAGCGGGTTCTCGTTCTTGAATTTGTTCTTAATCCATGCCATTGTGGCATTTGAATTATTCATGATTTTATCCTCCGTTAGGGGTTGATTGTTGTCGTTCTGCATAATAAATACGGATGAACTTTATTTTCTGCCATGAAAAATTTTTGTTTACGAGGAGGCTCGTTTTCGGGTCGGTTTGGCTTTCCAGGGGATGGGTTGGCTGGAGGGTTTTCTATTTTAGGGCAGGTATGGCTGATTTTCTCCAAATCTTTCGAAATTCCGCAAAAAAACGGGAAATGCTCTCTCAGGTGACGGATGCCTACCGGGTGTTCAACGGGGCTTCCGAGGGTTTTCCGGGGGTGACGTTGGACCGTTTTGGGAAAAAATACCAGCTGCAGTTTTTTACGGCGGTGGGGGCGGCGGACGTCAAAGCCATCTGCGAGGCGGTGCAAACCTTGTTCCAACCGGAATTTCTGGTGGCAAAGTGGCGGGTATCGCCTTCGGGCGCTGCCTTGGAGCACCCCCGCATGGATATCATCGTGGGCGATGAAACTCTTGCCGCAGGAATTGTCCGCGAAGGGAATGCAAAATTTCATGTAGACCTTTTGGACACGGTGAATCCGGGCCTTTTTCTCGACATGCGCGACGTGCGATTTGAAGTAGAAAAACATTTTGCTAATTTGTCTGTAAATCGTGAGCGCACAGTTGGCGATGCAATCGCTGTCAATGCCGTCGCCGATGCTACTGTCGCGGCGACTCGTTTCCTCAATCTCTTTAGCTATACCTGCAGCTTCTCGGTGCATGCGCGCTTGGGAGGAGCCTCCATCGCGACCAACGCAGACATCAGCGGCAAAATTCTGGAGAAAGGCCGCGCCAATTACGCCCTCAATAATCTGGATCTCCGTCCCGGTGAATTCTTCAAAGGGAACGCCATCGAGTACGTGCATTGGGCTGAAAAGAAAGGCCTTAAGTTTGATGGCATCGTTCTCGACCCGCCAAGCTTTGCACGCTTCAAAGGATTCAACTTCAATGTGCGGGAGCACTTGATGCCGCTAGTGTCTGATTGCGCCAGACTTCTCAAGCCCGGAGCCTTCTTGATGGTGAGTTCCAATTACAGCGAATTTGAACTTGCCCGCTTTAGTCGTGATGTGCTTTCTGCAGTAAGGCAAAATTGCCCGGGCGCAAAAACCGTTTGGTCTCGCACTCAGGGCGAAGATTTTCCCGGTGCAGGAACTATGAAGGAAAGCAGTCTCGTAGCCACCTGGGTGGAAGTGTAGTCTATCTAAATAAATCTGCGTGACTACCGGTCCTAGACAAACAGAGAATGAGTTCTTGGTTGTTGATTCTGTAAATCAATAGCCAGTCAGGCTTAATATGGCATTCTCTGTAGCCAGTCAAAACACCTGACAGAGGGTGATCCTTATATTGTTCTGGCAGAGTTGTCCCCTCTTGCAACATGCGGACGATTTGTCGCAAAATGGATACATCAAGATTTCTCTTGAGTGCTAATTTAAGGTCTTTTTTGAAACGAGCGGTAGAAATGATTTTATACATCAGATGCAACCTCGCTTAGCAATTCGTCGAAATTGGAATAGACTTTTTTATGGGGGTCGTGTTCCAATCGCTTTGCTTCCGCAAGGGCTTGCATGGTTTCTGCGTTGGGACGAGGTCTCTTTATTTCCATGGGGATTCCCTCATGAATCAGACACTGGCGCAAGAACATGTTTACTGCGTCAGAAATGGTAATGCCGAGATCCTTGAACAAAGTGTCGCATTTTGCCTTGATGTCGGCATCGGTACGAATTTGAAGAACTGCATTAGCCATAATACGCCTCGTTTGTAATATATTGTAATTACAATGTAATTTAATTTGATTCAAAAGTCAACTCCTTACTTCTAAAAAGGCAAAAAATCCCACGTGCTTTAAAAGCTTTAGGGGTTTGGAAAGTGTATTTGGGAATGGTTAAAAAATAAAGGTAAAGGGCGGAGTTCCCGCCACACCGAATATACAAAATTCAAAATGCAAAAAATTGCTCTTCTTCGCCGTCCATCTGGATTTTAAGCTCTTTCAGTTTGCGCCAGAGGGTGGCGCGGCTGATGCCTAGCTTCTTGCAGACTTCGCTGCGGTTGCCTTTACAGAGGCTGAGGGCGTGAAGAATATGCCGGCGTTCCATTTCGTCCAGAGAGAGGATTTCGTCAGAGGGCTCGTCAGCGGCTGGCGAAACAGCGCTTGAAGAAATCTGGCTTGCGGTGGTTTCCGCAGGTGCGTATTCCACCTTCGCGGTTTCCTCAGCTATAGCACCCGAACCTTTGATATGAGGAATGGCCATGGTTTTTTCTTTGGCTTCTTCCTGCACGTTTTCGGGCAGGTCCTCCAAGCGGATGATGCCATTTTCCGAAAGCACGATGGCGTGCTCGATGATGTTTTCCAACTCGCGGATATTTCCCGGATAGGGATATTTGCTCAAGGCGTATTGTGCTTGAGGCTCCAAATCCACAATGTCCTTCCCATGGGTTTCCTTATTTTTTAGAATAAAGTAACGGACTAGCGTGGGAATCACTGCACGGCGTTCCCGCAAGGCGGGCAGGTGCAGGTGGAAGGTGTTCAAACGGTAATACAAATCTTCGCGGAATTTGCCTTGGAGCATGGCAGCCTGCAAATCCCGATTGGTGGCGGCGATAATGCGCACGTCCAAATAGCGGGCTTCTGTTTCGCCCACGCGGCGGATTTCGCGGCTCTGTAAAAAGCGCAGAAGTTTCACCTGGGTGGCGGGGGAGAGTTCGCCCACTTCATCCAGGAAAAGCGTGCCGCCGTTGGCGGATTCAAAAAGACCTTTCTTGTCGGCGGTGGAGCCCGTATAGGAGCCCTTCTTTGCGCCGAAGAGTTCACTTTCCACCAGATTCTCGGGAATGGCGCCGCAGTTCACCGCCACGAAAGGTGCGTCTTTTCGCTTGCTGTAGCGGTGCACCACGTTGGCGAGGAATTCCTTGCCACTTCCAGATTCGCCGGTAATAAGCACCGTGCTAGTGGTGGGGGCGATTTTCTGCACCGTCTTCAAAATCTTCCGCATCTCGGGAGTGTCGCCCAGAAGACTGTTCAGCACCTGGGACTCCATCAACTGATGGGTGGACTTGTTCTGCTGCTGTGCCTGGAACTTCTTGACGGTTTCTTCCATCTGGGTGATGGAAACTGGTTTCATTATGAAACTGTTGGCGCCGCGATTGATGGCGCTAGTGGCTCCAGGCCAGTTTTTGCTATCGCAGAGGACGAAAATTTCCGTTCCGGGATTCTTTTCCTTCAAAAAACTCACCATGTCCATGTTGTCGATGGTCAAAAACGGCACTTCAATGAAGGCGAGATCAACGGGAGTTTTCTTTACCAGGGGCATCAGGTCGTCTTCGCTATTGCAGAAGAACAACTCTACATCGGGCACGGTCCAAGCCTGCTCAATCTCCTTGGTGAAACCTTTATCCAAATCGGCGATGAGGATATTCATAGCGCGAATTAAGAATGGCTCTTGACGATTTCTTCGACTTTTGCGCGAAGGGCTTGTAAATCAATGGGTTTGCTGAATGTGGCTGCCACATCAAAATGCTTTGCCGTCGTCAGATAGTCGTCAGCGGCAGTTCTTCCGCCACCGCTAACGGCGATGGTTCTATCGCTCATGCCCATGCGGCGCAGGTCCAAAATCACTTCGTAACCGTCCACATCCGGCATGATGATGTCCGTGATGATGGCGTCATAGGTGTTCTTCTGGTAGAGGGCCTTGGCGTCCCTTCCGTTAACAGCGGTTTCTACCTCGTAACCTTTGATTTCCAAGGCGGATTTTAGCATCAAATTAAATTGCTCGTTGTCGTCAATCACCAGGATTTTTGCCATAGCAACTCCTATTCTTTATACACATTGAAATATAGATTAAATTGGGTTCCCTTGCCTAGTGTTGTTTCCACAGTGAAATAGGCATTGCCCTCTTTTAGGAGCCTAAGAGCAGAAGATAGTCCGAGTCCCAGGCCTTCGCCAGGTGCTTTTGTCGTGAAAAACGGCGAGAAAATGCGTTCCAGGGTTCCGGAATTCATTCCTGTGCCCGTGTCGATGATGGAAAATTTTGCGTAATCTCCCGGAGGAATGGGGGCTGCGTGTGGCGTAACCAGTTCTGTTTCCAGCGTGGCGCGCTCCAGTTTGAGGGTGAGCGTTCCGCCCGTTTCCTTCATGGCGAAAACGGCATTGTTGGCCATGTTGCTGAGAATGCGATCCAGAGAAGCGGGCTGTCCCTTGATTTTGATTTTCTTGTCCAGGTGTGGCGTGGTAATGGAAATGTTTGGCGGAAGCGTCAGCACCACTTTCTTCTTCACGTCTTCCACAATCATGTAGGGGAAAAACTCCACATTGTCTGCGGCGGTCTGAGTCTTTCCGCGAATGGTGTTGAGGAGTTCCTCCAGAGATTTCTTTCCGTTTTGGGCGGCCTTGGATGCTTCGTTCACGAAGTTGCTTGCCACAGAAATGTTGTTCTTGACGCCTTCTTGTTCGCTGGCTTCTTTTGCAATCTCCAGCATTTCGCTTGCTAGCTGGCAGAAGCCGATTTGAGAGCCGATGATGTTGTTGTAGTCGTGGGCGAAGGCTCCACAGAGTGTTCCCAGTTCCTCCAATCGGGAATGAATATTTTTCTGTTCTTGCAGGTAGTTTCTTTCGTTTTCCAACTTCCGCTGTTCCGTCATGTCCATCTTCAAGCCAATAATCTTGAAGGGAGGTTGCTTTGAGATGATGGGGTAGAAGAAGTTCTGGTAGATGAAGACATTCTCGCCTTTCTTGATTCGTGCGTTGGCTTCTTCCTCTGAAATCTCAACATCCTTGTCAATTTCATAAGTGATGAATGCTGTGGGCTCGCCTTCTTCGCGGGCTTTCTTTTCGTATTCGGTAATGACTTCCTTGTCGGAGGTGGTAAGGATGAGGTAGCCGCGTTTGTTGATGTCCTTTTGGTTTTGCGTCATATAGACGCCCTGTTCGTTCTTGGACCAGAACTGGAAAGGGAGAGCGTTGATGAGGGTTGCAAGGAAGTTTGCGTTCTCATCATATTTTTTTTGGGAAGATGTCAAGCGGTCTTGATAACGAATCAAATCCTGTTTGTAGTTGGCGAATTGCTGGCTTAGGTTTTTGATGCGTTGTTCGTAGAATAAGGAGTTGGAGTGGTCCGTAAGAACGACGATGTAGATGGTGGCGGTCATGGAAATGCGCACGGGGTAGATGCCCACGTTGAAATGGTGGGCTTCGCTTCGAATCTGGATTTCTACATCTCTAAGAAATGTTTCCTTGAGTTCCATTGTAGAGGGAACGAAATCCCAAATCTTTTTGGATAGGATTTCTGAATCCTGCATTTGGAAAAGCGCGGTGGAAGCGGGATTGGTGCGGATAATGGTGCCTTTGGGATCAACGGCAAAAACGCAGTCATCCGTGTGCTCAAAAATTTTGCCTACAAGCCAATTGAAACTCTGATTTTTAAAGGAGATGGAGGTGAAGTATTGGCCGCTGATGATTGCCACAAAGAGGCATGTGTACTGGCTCCACAACATAAAATGAACGGGCTTCCCGCCAATGCTGAAATTGCAGGCAAAGGGAATCACAAAGTCCATGAAACAGGCGAGCGAGAAGATAAATACGAGAGACCCCAGCATATAGGCTTGGATTTGGGCGAGGCTTGAATCGTTTGCCGAGAAGCAACTGCGCAAAAAGTAGTAGACGGTGGTGAGAAACCCGGGAAGAACGAAAACGATAAAGAGGATGGTGAAGAGAATAAAGTGAGGATGGTTTGCAAATGGTGTGTGCCCTGCAATATGAATATGTGTAATTGTTTCGGGGTTGCTACAAAATAGGAAGGTGATGGCGATAACGCTTAGGCAACCAAGACCATTGAAGATGTTCCAGTTAAAATTTCTTTTGCGATGTAGATTTATTTCTGCGAATTTGGCAATGGCGGTGCCTGCCTGAATCCAAAAGATGGCTTTTGCTCCGAAGATGATTTCTCTTGCAATGCTAAACTCTGGCCCGCTAAAGAAAATAGTCCCGATGATATCCAAGGTGTTCCATACGATAATGACCCAAACGAAAAGTTGTATGGGTAGAGGCAGGTGCCGCACCTTCAATTTCTGGCCCATCATTGCCGGGAAGAAAAAGGCAAGGATGATGGTCACCACGGAAAGTGTGATGGTTACGGGGGAGTAGACAAATAAAACTTCGTGCATACAGGAAAAGTATATTATTTTTGTACTGTATGAATACCAAGATTTATTATACCCTTACTGACGAGTCCCCGTTTTTGGCCACTCAATCATTACTTCCTATTGTTTCTGCCTTCGCAAAGACGGCAGATATTGACATTGAAACCAAGAACATTTCTTTGCCAGGGCGAATCCTTGCGGCGTTTGCCGATACGCTCCCTGCGGGAACGATGTTTGCCGGAAAACCAGTGACGGACGATCTCACCTTCTTAGGAAAGCTTACTTTGGATGCAAGTGCGAATATCATCAAGCTCCCGAATATTTCCGCTAGCGTGCCGCAGTTGAAGGCCGCCATTGCGGAACTTCAGAAGAATGGCTACCCGCTGCCGGATTATCCCGATGCGCCTGCGAATGATGAAGAAAAGGCGGTTCGCGCCCGCTATGACAAGGTGAAGGGTTCTGCAGTGAACCCGGTGCTCCGTCAGGGAAATTCGGACCGGCGCGCGCCCAATGCGGTGAAGAACTATGCCCGCAATAATCCCCACAGCAATGGCGTGTGGAATGAATCCGTGAAGACTCATGTGGCAAGCATGAACGCTAACGATTTTTATGGCAATGAAAAGTCCATCACTTTGGCAGATGCAGACACCTTCAAGATTGAATTTGTGGCTGCTGACGGAGCGGTGACGGAACTTCGTGCTGCAAAGCCGCTTTTGAAGGGCGAAATTCTGGATGCCACGGTGCTTCGTATGGCGGAACTGGAAAAGTTTATCGCAGCCCAGATGGTGGATGCCAAGGCCAAGGGTGTGCTTTTCTCCGTGCATTTGAAGGCGACCATGATGAAGGTTTCCGACCCCGTTCTGTTTGGGGCTTTTGTCCGCGTGTTCTTCAAGGATGTATTCGTGAAGTATGCGGATTTGTTCAAGGAACTTGGCATTGATGCGAACAATGGTCTTGGCGATTTGTACAAGCGGTTGGAAGGGAATGCGAAGGAAGCGGAAGTCCGTGCGGCTATCGAAAAGTGCTTTGAAGCGGGCCCGGATTTGGCCATGGTGGATAGTGCAAAGGGCATCACGAATTTGCATGTGCCAAGCGACGTGATTATTGACGCTTCCATGCCGGCCATGATTCGCAATTCCGGATGCATGTGGAACAAGGAAGGCAAGCTGCAAGAAGTAAAAGCCTGCATTCCAGACCGCTGTTATGCGGGCATTTACGACGAAGCTATTGAATTCTGCAAAAAGAATGGGGCCTTTGACCCGAAGACCATGGGGACGGTTCCTAATGTGGGCCTGATGGCTCAGGGCGCCGAGGAATATGGCAGCCACGATAAGACCTTTATCGCAAAAGGCAAGGGCGTGATTCGTGCTGTAAATTCCAAGGGCGAAGTACTTCTGCAGCAGGACGTAGATGCAGGAGATATTTTCCGTATGTGTCAGGCCAAGGACGCTCCTGTCCGCGACTGGGTGAAGTTGGCGGTGACTCGCGCTCGCCTCAGCAACACGCCTGCAATTTTCTGGCTGGACCCTAACCGCGCTCATGACCGTGAATTGCAGAAGAAGGTGGAAGCCTATTTGCCGGAACATGATTTGAATGGGCTGGATGTGAAAATCATGAGCCCTCGGGAGGCCATTAAGGCCACCATGACTCGTGCCAAGGCTGGCCTTGATACCATCAGCGTCACGGGCAATGTGATGCGCGATTATCTTACCGACCTTTTCCCGATTCTGGAAGTGGGAACTTCTGCAAAGATGCTTTCCATTGTGCCGCTGATGGCAGGCGGTGGCCTCTTTGAAACAGGTGCCGGCGGAAGCGCTCCCAAGCAGGTGCAACAGTTTATCGCCGAAAACTACCTCCGCTGGGATTCCCTGGGTGAATACTTTGCAATCGCAGTTTCCTTCGAGCAGGTGTTCCTCTCTACCGGGAATAAAAAAGCAAAAGTTCTGGCAGACACTCTGGACGCCGCCAACGGAAAAATTCTGGAAAACAACCGCACTCCGGCCCGTAAAATCGGGGAACTGGATAACCGCGGGAGCCATTTCTATCTGGCCATGTATTGGGCCCGTGCCCTCGCAGACCAGAAGGATGATGCCGCACTTGCCGCAAAGTTTGCGCCGGTGGCAACGGCTCTCGAAGCAAAGGAATCCGAAATCATCGCTGCATTTGCCAAGGCTCAAGGACAGCTCGTGGATATAGGTGGCTACTACATTCCCAAGGCGGAACTCCTCAAAAAATGGATGCGGCCTGTGGAAATGTTTAACCAAGTGATTGATGGAATCTAAACGCCATTAGGTCCGTTAGGCAGAAGGAGAAAATATGAGAAAAAAATATTGGTTGCAAGGGCTTGCTATTGCGATGGCATTAGGCATGTCTGCTTGTGGTGATGATGAATCTTCTTCTTCAGGGAAAGTTGTTCCGCCCGCAGAAACTTGTGATGAATCCTATGACATTAACGGAGATTTCGCCTACTGGAAAGCAGATCTTTCTGATTTTAGTTTTGTAAAAAAGGAAATCTGCGAAAGGGCTACAAGCTACATTCAGGAATACATTGAAACCGCCGTTTGTGTCGATGTCCGCTATGATGATTATGAAGAACGCTTTGAAATCACCATACTGGATGATGGCGAATTAAAACATCTCTATGCCCAGATTTGGGGATGCAACTTTAATCTGGGATCTGATGGCGCGTACTACAGTCTTGTGAATGCCATGGGCCATTGGACTTTTAGCAGTTGCCTTTGCAAGGAAGATGCCGAAGGCAATGTTCTTTATCGCCAGAGTGCAGATAAAGTGACATTCCCCGAGATTGAATGGTCCAGCAGTTCCGAAGAATGGGAATATTCGTCAGAAGATGCCGATGAATCATCCTCTAGCCATCAAAAATACCTGAAGTCCAGTAGTAGCAGATTGGAAGAATCCAGCAGTAGCGAATTTGAGGAGGGCTCCTCCAGTAGTGAGCGGGAAAAGGTCGTGGCTGCCACTATACAGAATTGCATGACAAAGCGAAGTGAAGCGGATTTAAGTAGTTATACTGTGGCTTATGAATTTAATGACCAGTATGACTTGGGCTATGATGAATTTGAAAGGAATTTTGCGTACCTGGGTGTTGGCAACCCAGATTTTGATTGTGATGGGTATTTGGTGTTGGATGGAGAATCTGGGTTGAAAATTCTGTTGAGCGATGATTTCAAGAATAAGGGCTTTGAGGTGGAAGTGCGCTTTATGGCCACGGCTCCTGGAGACCTTGCAAACATCTTTGTGGCAGAACCTCCTGGAGGTGGACAAGATGGTTGGCAGATTCGCTTGGATAATGTTGGCGGAAAGCAGTTGCTGAGGTTCCATATTCGTGACACGTCTATGCCTGGGGATTGGGTTGAAAACGCCATTGGAGACGAGCCTATTGCTATGGATGAATGGCATACGGTTCGTGTGAAACTTTTCCCAAGCAAGTCGGAAATGAATGGAAGTATATCATATTTCCTCAATCTGTCTTTAGACGGAAACCTGCGTGTTGCTACGGAATTTAAAGGCGACGTCTCACAGCTTAATTATGGTTTGGGAATTGGTTATGATAGCCAAGGGCAATCTTCTTATTCAAGGAGATTCTTTACGGGAAAAATTGATTACATTCGTTACAAGGCCTTGCCTGAATTAGATTAGTTGAATGGTATTTGAACTCCGCATAGAGAAAATGGTGCAGGGCGGCGAGGGAATGTCCCGCTTGCCCGATGGCCGTGTCTGCTTTGTTGCGGGGGGCTTGCCTGGGGAACTTTGCAAGGTTGCCCTTACTTTTCAGAAAAAGGATTTTACCAAGGGCAAGGTGGTCGAGGTTTTGGAGCCGAGCCCTTATCGCGTGAAGCCCAAGTGCCCGCTGTACGGGCGTTGCGGTGGCTGTTCCCTGCAGCATCTGGATTCCGAGAAGCAGGCGGAGTTCCTTGCCCAAGTGGAGCGGGAAAATTTCCGACGTTTGGCTCACGCGGATTTGCCGGAGAATTTTAAGGTTCATACGGGAAGCCCTTGGGGCTACCGCAATCGCGCCCGAGTGGTGTATTGCGGCTCTAGCAATGGTCGCCCGCAGTTTGGCTTTCGCCTTCAGGAATCCAACAAGGTGATTCCTTTTGAAAATTGCCCGGTTCTCACACCTGCGCTGAACGAATTTTTGCAAGGATCTGCACAACAGATTTTTGTGGCAGAAAATGCGAAAATTCGTAGAGACATGGATATCAATCTTTTTGATAATGGGGTTGGCCAAGTAAGTTATTTTTACAGAGGAATGCCTGCCAGCGAGTTTCGTGAAAAATCCGTCAGCGTGGTGGATATTGGTGGCCGTAAAATCGAGTCTGATGCATCTGTATTCTTTCAGAGCAATCTGGGGCTTTTGCCGGAGTTGGTGAAATGCGTTCGAGAGGCTGTGGATGCGGGTGTCAAAGAGGGCCTGGCCAGCAACGAATGGCTTATTGACTTGTTCAGCGGTGTAGGCTTTTTTGCGGCGCTACTTCAGGATAAATTCAAGCGGATTACCACTGTAGAGCGGGATGATGGTTGCCTGAAACACGCCAGGGTGAACCTCGCTCAAGTTAGGAACTGCGATGAAAGTACTCGCGGCGACACCATTCGCGGCGTCAATTACGGCGATGAATCCGCTGCTTGTAAGGTGGAAAATGTTTCCGCGCCGGCGGAAGAATGGCTCCTTCAGAATGTGGTGGATGTGCCCGCCACATTGATTGTGGACCCGCCCCGCACGGGGCTCCCGAAGGAAGCGTTGGAAGCCATTGCCAAAAGTTCCGTGAAGCAGATGATTTATGTCTCCTGCGACCCGGTGACATTGGCCCGCGATTTTGCGAAGCTTCATGAATCGGGATTTGAAATGAAATCCGCAGATGCATTTGCCTTCTACCCGCAAACGCCCCACATGGAAATGATGTTAGTGCTTGTGCGGTAAAAGATGTTTTTTTGTGGCGGTGGTTGCGATTAATCGCGCCGGCTACGAAAAAACTTTGTACAGATTTGAAATCACATCGCTTGGGAGCATAGAGAATGCGCCCAATTCTTCTCGAGTAATGCGGCCTGCTTTTTGATGGAGTAGCACTCCCAGCAAAGCCGCATTTTCAAGCGATAAGCCTTGTGCGAGCAAAGCGACGATGATGCCCGTCAGCACATCGCCGGAACCGCCCTTTGCCATGCCGGAATTCTTTGCTTCTACGGCATAGACCTTCCCGCTGGGAGTTCCAATCAGGATGGGGGAGGCTTTCAGTACGAAAACCTGTTGCATTTCCTGAGCCATTTCACTGACAACTTTCGCCAGGTCTGTGGCTTCCGTAACTTTGCCTGCGAAGGCGTTGCAGCCTGCGGGGAGTTGTCCGAAGTTGCGTTCCCATTCCCGCAGGTGTGGCGTGAAAATGAAGTGGCTTGGCTTCAGTTCGTTCCGCACGAAGTCCAGGTCCAGCGCATTGATGGCGTCGGCGTCAACAACAGCGGGCTTTTCTGCCGCGGTTAAAATGTCCCGGATGGCGTTCTGCGTTGTTGCCGCTGTCCCGAGGCCAGGCCCGATGGCGAGCGCGTTCTGGTATTCCAGATTTTTCAGAATGGCGGCGATGTTTTTTCGCGAGAGAACTCCAGAAAAAGCGGCATCTTCTTCTAGCGGGAAAAATACGGGCTCTAGAAGTCTTGCCTGCAAAATGGGGATGATGGATTTGGGGCTTGCGAGGGTGAGGAGCCCGACGCCACTGCGGAGGGCGGCCATAGTGCAAAGTGCGGGCGCCCCAGTCATGTTGGCAGAGCCTGCTACGACAAGGGCTGTTCCCTGTGTGCGTTTGTCTCCCGATTCGTTTCGCTGCGGGAGCAAATCTTGAATTTTATTTTCTGTGCAAACTTCTAGCACCACAATTCCAACCCCTTTTATAATCTACAGAATTTTCTGGAAGAATTCTGGCCGGTGAAAGTCCGGTTTTTCGGTGTTGATGGGGAATGCGCTCAGGTAGTGGGGCGTTTTGGCTTTGTCGCCGCACTTGTATAGGTTCCCTTTCAAGGTGATGCCGTCAAAATTTTCTAAGCCGAAAATGGAGGGCGGAATCAGGACGGCGATGCCCCAGCAGATGAGGTCCCCGGCGATGGAGGCCAGCTCTTTTTTGCGGATAATGGAAGCGAGGGCGGCTTCGCCCAGTTTGGCGCGGCATTCCCGGCATTCGCCCACAGCGGCTAGGATGAATCCGCGGCTGGTGATTTCGAAATTGTAGTACTCTCGCGGGTTGGTTGGGTTTTCCAGAAAGACTTCCACGCAGGAATCTTCCCAGCTGTTTCCGTTATCGCACTTGACTTCGGAGCGAAAGCAGTCTAGCGGTTCTTCTACCGTGAAGTCGAAACGGAGGTTGTTGCCTTCGATGGTGGCGGTCGCCTGGACAACGGGGAGTGTAATGCCCTGGTTCTTTTCCCAGGAGAGATTCGGTTTTAAAAGCATAGTGAAAATGTAACTCTGTTTTAAGTGATTTTGCGGTGATTTATTTCTTAAATCACTGATTTAACTTGTGTGTGTTGGCGATTCCCGTGAAAAAACGGCATTTTTCTTTTGGCATGGAGTTTGCACTATAGGGGCCGTCTGCGAAATCCACGGGCGATTGACTCGGGTTTGCAGTATCACTTAAACATAGGAGGCCGAAATGGCTGAAAAGAAAACAAAAGAAAAGGAAACGGAAGAAGTGAAAGCTTCTCCGAATTTTGATTGCTTGGCTGTGACCAAGGTGAACGTTTACCCCTTCCGCGAAGGCGTGAGTCTTGGACATGTGAAGGCTCTTGCCCAGGTGGTTTTGAACGACCAAATGATGATTCGCGGGCTCCGCGTTACCGATGGCGCCAACGGCATGTTTGTGGGCTACCCCAACGATCCGTTCTACAAGGGCGATGAATATCGCACCATTTGTGGCCCTTTGACTCGCCAGCTGCGCGAACACATTGAAAATTGCGTACTGGAAAAATATCAGGCGGCGATTGCTGCGGCATAGCTTATGTTTGTACGAATCCGTTCTTACTGCTTGTTTGGCATAAAGGCTGTCCCCGTAAGCGTTGAGGTGGATGCTTCTCAAGGCTTGCCCGGATTTACTTTAGTAGGGTTGCCCGATAATGCAGTGAGGGAATCCCGTGAACGCGTTGTCTCCTCTGTGCGTTCCATTGGGAAAGTGGTGACAGGTTTCCGCATGACGGTGAACCTGTCGCCGGCGGATTTGCGCAAAGAGGGGAGCGCTCTGGATTTGCCCTTGGCTGTGGGAATGCTTTTGGCGGCCGGGGAGATTCAGGTTCCAAAGATTGAGAATTTTGTTTTTGTGGGGGAATTGTCACTAGATGGGCTTTTGAAGCCTGTTCGTGGAGTCCTTTCCATAGCCATGGGCCTTTCGCAAGATAGGGAATCCATTCTCGTCATACCCCGCGGGAATGAGAAAGAAGCCTCTCTTGTGGAAGGCATCCGCTACATTTGCGCGGATAGTTTGAAGGAATGTGTGGAAGCCTTGGAAGGGGGTGACGCTCGGAAGATTGTTGTAGCTTCAGGGTTAAAAAAAGAGGGCGTCACCTCCTCTCCGGAGGTTTTGGATTTTAAGAATGTGGTGGGGATGGAAGGTGTGAAGCGAGCTCTTGAAATTGCCGCGGCCGGCGCCCATAACTTTCTCCTTGTGGGTTCGCCGGGCGCCGGCAAGACGCTTTGCGCGAGATGTCTTCCGGGAATCCTGCCCGAGATGACGGAGATGGAAATTCTAGAGACGACGCGGATTCACTCCTGCGCAAGAAGGGCCGGGGATTCTAGCGAGTTCCGTCCGGTGCTTACCCGGCCCTTTCGCACGCCCCACCACTCCGCCTCCATGGTATCTCTAGTCGGTGGTGGGGCGCGCCTCGCCCCTGGGGAGGCGAGCCTTGCGCATAACGGCGTGCTGTTTCTGGATGAGCTGCCGGAATTCAACCGCAGCGTTCTGGAGGCCTTGCGTGAACCGATGGAAGATGGAAGCATTTCTGTCAGCAGGGCCAGCGGTACTGTGGTGTGGCCCGCCCGCTTCATGATGGGTGCCGCCATGAATCCATGCCCCTGCGGCTACGCCATGGACCCGAAGCGGGTGTGCACTTGCCTGCCCGATGCCCGCAAGCGTTATCGGGAGCGCATTTCTGGCCCGCTCCTGGACCGCATAGATATTCAGGTCAGCGTCCCTCCGGTAGAGCCTGGCAGGTTTGCGGCGAAAACGGAGGGAGAATCTTCTGCCAGCATTCGGTCACGAGTTTCTGCCGCTCGCGAACTGCAGCGTAAACGGTTCCAGGGAACAGCCTTCAAGAGCAACGCGGAGATGTCGTCGGAAGCCACCCGTCGGGCGGCGGCAATGGATGCGACGACGGAACGTTTTGCCGTTTCTGCGGCAGATAAAATGACGCTAAGCGCTCGGGGCTATTACCGGCTATTGAAGGTGGCTCGCACCATTGCCGATTTGCGGGCGGCGCCTTGCGTGGAAGTCTCGGATTTGTCAGAGGCGCTTCGGTATAGAACCTTCAACTAGCGGCTAATTTTAACGCTAGCTTCGGCACTCTTGCAGTTGGGAATGGCTAGGGGCTTCCGAACGGAAACCTCTACCGCCTGGGCTCTGGAATGGTTGGCGAGAATGAATTTGCCAGTCTCCACGACCAGTGTTTCCACCAGCTGGAACTGGGACATCCGGATGAAGTTCTTTACTTCCTCTGCTAGTTGAGCGTAATCGATAGAGTGAATCAAATCCTCATTGCGGGCTGCTTGGGTAAAATCCAGCCACAAAGAAACGTTCAGAACGACGGGCTGCTCTTTTTCCCGTTCAAAAGGAAGAGTTCCTATGATGCATAGGAACTCCAACTCTTTTAACGAAATTTTTCCGGTTTCAATTACCATACGAAGAGAACAATACCGGCGGTCAATGTAGCGCCAGCCACACCGAACCAAACATTGCGCCATAAGGCGTAGGAATCTTGGGTTTCCTTATTGGTGTCCATGCGCTTTTGCAGGTCGGCGATGGTGTAGCCGTCACCCAAATCCGCTTTTTGTATCATAGCGACTTCGCAAGCTGCATCCCCACCACAGGCTGTAGAAACAGCGCCAAGCAAGGTTTCTTCCACATCGGCCAAATCATCGTAGGCGGACTTTGCTTCGTTTGCCTTCATGTGTTGCAGTACGCCCATGACGATGCTGCCTGCAGAAGCTGCAAACAAACCAATTGCGGACCAGAAGCGGACTTCATCAGCAATGCCAAAACGGTCAACACCACTTTCAGATGCATCGTAGGCAGCATAGTCTCGTTCATCAGCCTCGGTGTTGTCTACTTCTTCAGCGACATTAACATCTTCGGCGTCACTTTCTTCCTCTCCATCGCAGTCTTCTTCATCCTCGTCGCATTCTTCCTCATTTGCTGCGGCGGTTTCGGTTGGAGATTCTTCGCTGGATTCGGCTGTTTCTTCATCGTCAAATTCGCCAAATTCGTCCTTTTCAGGGGCAGCTTCTTCAGCAGGAGCGGCAACTTCTTCAGTAGCCTCTGTACCAGCGGCATCTACACCGTCTTCGTCCTCCAGTCCAGGTTGGGCGAAGGCGGTTGCAACGGCAAAACAAATTACTGCAAACAAAGAATGTTTCATTTTACACTCCAATCGTGCGTGTTCAACTGAAAAATACATAAAAAATACAGACAGTGCTATTTTTTTGGTAAAAATTCTACTTTTAAGCCGTAATTTTAACTCTAACCAGAAGGTGCTATAATGGCAAAGCTTTCTATCGAAGATCTCGAACTCGCCGGCAAGCGCGTGTTCATCCGTGTCGACTTCAACGTTCCGCAGGACAAGGTCACTGGTGAAATCACCAACACCAAGCGTATCGAAGCCGCCCTCCCGACCATCCAGTATGCTCTCGACAAGGGCGCTGCTGTGATCCTCGCTTCCCACCTCGGCCGCCCGAACGGCGAAGTGAACCCGAAGTTCACCCTCGCTCCGGTCGCAAAGAAACTCGAAGAACTCATCAAGAAGCCTGTCAAGTTCCTGAACGACTGCTGCGGTGCCGAAGTCGAAGCCGCTTGCGCCGCTGCAAAGCCGGGCGACATCATCCTCCTCGAAAACCTCCGCTTCCACATCGAAGAAGAAGGCAAGCGCAAGGTCAAGAACGCTGACGGCACCGAAGAAAAGATCAAGGCCGACAAGGAAGCCGTCAAGGCCTTCCGTGCAAGCCTCACCAAGCTCGCCGACGTTTATGTTAACGACGCTTTCGGTACCGCTCACCGTGCACACTCCTCCATGGCCGGTGTTGAACTTCCGCAGCGCGCCGCTGGCTTCCTCATGAACAAGGAACTCAAGGCCTTCGACAAGGTTTTGAACAATCCTCCGCGTCCGTTCCTCGCCATCCTCGGCGGTGCAAAGGTCGCTGACAAGATCCAGCTCATCAACAACCTCCTCGACAAGGCCGACAAAATCATTATCGGCGGTGGCATGGCGTTCACCTTCAAGAAGGTACTCGACAATATCGAAATCGGTTCCTCCCTGTTCGACGAAGAAGGCGCAAAGCTCGTTCCGGAACTCATTGCCAAGGCCAAGGCTCAAGGCAAGGAAATCATCCTCCCGGTCGACTACATCGCTGCCGACAAGTTCGACGCCGCTGCCGCTACCAAGGCTGTGAGCGACAAGGAAGGCATTCCGGCTGGCTGGATGGGCCTCGACGTTGGTGCAGAATCCACCAAGCTCTTTGTTGATGCCATCAAGTCCTCCAAGACCATCGTTTGGAACGGCCCTGCAGGCGTGTTCGAATTCGAAGCATTCGAAAAGGCAACCAAGGCTATGGCTGACGCTATCGTCGAAGCTACCGCAGCTGGCGCAATCACCGTGATCGGTGGTGGCGATACCGCAACGGCTGCCAAGAAGTTCGGTGCCGACAAGAAGGTCACCCACACCTCTACCGGTGGAGGCGCTTCTTTGGAACTCCTTGAAGGGAAGGAGCTGCCGGGCGTCGCATTCTTGAGTGATAAGTAATTCGCTTATAACGCATCGAGATGCTGCGTTGTTCGCCCCCTCACGTACGACTAGTACGCTACGGGGGCTCACGCCTTGCCTCTCTCGGTTCTAAGTGAATTCCATATTGTGGATAAATAAAAAAAGAATCCGAAGAAAATCGGGTTCTTTTTTTGGGTCCTGCGGCCTTCCAGAAATCCAATCGGCTCAGCAATGCAAGCATAAATGCTTGCGCTGCATTCGCCTCAAGGATTTTGCTCTGCTTGCTTCTAAGAAAAATTTTTGAAAGGTGTTTATGGCGGGCTTTCCTTGGAAAGCCTGCTGTTTTTGTTTTGTTCCGTCACCTTACAGATTTGTTTTTGCCATCTTCATCACCTTGGCGATGAAATCTGTTTTAGCGTTAGTGTAGCCATCTCTATCGAATTCAAACTGCTTCCATAATTTCAATTTGAGAGTCTCGTATTCTTTCGCCACATTTTCGTGGCTGTTCAGGTAATCCCGGAAGTAGATTTCATCGCAATCCCCGGCATGGCGCAGATGTATGTGATAGACCTTTTCGGCAAATCCCTTTTCTGTGTAGCCGTAGTTCAATGAAATTTTTGTGTCGGAATTTGACATTATGATGAAGCCGAAATGTTCCAAGGCTTTGGCGGTAGTTTTCAAGTTTGTACTCGAATCTAATTCCACAAGGATGTCCACGATGTCTTTAGCCCAGATGCCTTTAATGGCGGTGCTGCCGATGTGACTGATTCGGTGAACTTTGACTTTTGTGCTTCCCTCTGTTCCACATTTTGCGAAGACGTCCCTCAGTAACCCCTCCATTTCCAAAAAATGTTCTTTCCATTTGCCGTTAGGGGGCACGAGAGAAATGGGAAACAATTTCCACAGTTCTTCCAGCGTCATTTCGGAGAGTTTCTTGCTCATGGGGGGCAATATATAACTTACAGAAGCCATAATCAAGTAGAACGGGCCGTTTCTCGGTAGTCTCCCTATATGGAATTGGCGTTCTCCTTCCTCATTTACTACATTAGCAATGGATAAGTCCCACAACAAGGATGGTTTTATGAAGTTTTCTAAAATGCTTTGGATGGCTTGCAGTTTTGCGGCGTTGATGGTTTTTAGTGGTTGCCAGACTAGCGCTCCTGCGGGTATTGTTTGTGGTCGCGAATGGAATCCGGGAGCCCAGACGGTTGCGGATACTACTAGCACTTTTGACTTGAAGGACCCTCTTATTATCCAGTACAATTATGGAAAGGGCTTTGATTTTTCGGAGCTCACCATTTCCTTCTATGCAGGGACCATTGAAAAGAAAATCAATAAGATTTGGTCCTATTCCGCTGCAGTGAACCCGAAGTTGGCTAGCTATACTATGCAGGGCAAGTCCAAGAAGGGCGGCCTTATGACGGCCCGCGAACTCACTCGCCATAAGAATCCGGGAAGTGTGGTGGTGGAGTTTAGCAATGGCGAACAAGTTTTGATGGCCAAAGAAATCACTCTTGTGAAGAACAAGTAGGTTGGAATGTCGATGAAGAAGAATTGGATTGGTTTGGGAGCTTTTGCGTGCGTGTCATTCCTGCTTGCGGGTTGCGGTGAATCTGAAGTGACTCTGAATTACAAACTCTCCGCGCCTGTGACGATGGAACTCTATGCGGAAAGCTATTTCGCTACCATTGACTTGAATGGCGAAGAACAGATGGGGACCATAACCGCCGCCTATGCGGATTTGGAGTATTCCTCCGCTGGCGATACCACGAAGGTCCGCCGTACCTATACCATCGACAAGTCTAGAGGTTACCTGAAGAATTACATGCCTTCAGAACTGGCTTGGCGCATTAAGGAAGTGGACATTGCCGCTGTGGATAGAGATGTGGTGAGCTTGACGGGTTTAGAAGACGGCTACGATTCCCTCCTCTCAAAGATTCCCATGCCGGAACGCTGGCGTAAGCAGCTTTTGAATCCGGATTACAAGCCCCATTTGAAGCGCTTGGAAAAACACCGCTGGGAGATGGACCATCTGCTTACGGGAACAGTTCCTGTGAAGGCGAACATCACCCAGATGCTTAAGGATCAGGGCCGCTTGAACTTCGCCCTCATCGCGATTGATTCTGTGGTGACCAAGGGCTTTGAAAACCGCGACCATCGCAAGTGCCTGGATTACATCGTCTATCTCCATGAAACGGAGAGTTTCCCCTACTACATCTGGGAGCAGCATGTAAACAGCAATATCATTCCGGAAAAGTATAAGGCCTATACTGCAGGGCATAAGGCGGAATACGACACGCAGTTTGAAGTGATGCTGGACCCCACGACGGGCGTTCCTTGCCAGGAGCGCGAAGTGAAGGTGGGAACTCACACCATGGTTCATCCGGTGACGAAGGATACGGTGAAGTTCACAAGCCACATCACCAATGAACGTCTGTACAACACCAAGGTCGCTGAGGAAACCGCCGAATAAAGGCGATTGCATGGCCTCGTGCCCGTAGAACCAAATATGTCTAGAGCGTTTTATTTCATTCCACTTTTGCTTTTGTTTGTCGGTTGTTCTACGCATCCGTCAACACAGCAGACTTTGGTGGATGACCGCTATCTGGTTTACAAGGATACTTACAAGGCTTACAAGGAAGCGGAAGAGAAGTATATGAACCTCCTCTTCAATATCGAGCGGATGCCGGAGGAAGAGGAACTCTGGATGATGAAGCGGGACCAAATGCTGGAACTGATGCAATTGCGGGATTTGATGCTCCAGGCCCGTGGCGAGCTGGACGATGCCATGCAGGAATGGGAAAAACATTTGCAGCAAGTTCAGGCTGACGTCAAAGAGGCAAAGGTCAAGCAGTATAATCCCAATTTCCGCGGAAAGGATGCAGAGCGGACTTCGCCGGGGCAGCTGTTGCCGGAAGAAGCCATTTCGAAAACGCCGTCTTATGCTCAGTAGTTTAAAGAAGTAGTGCTTATGAAACTCTCGAAATCTTATCAGGATTTGTCTACGGCTTGCAATGGCCGCATTTTGATTTTAGATGGTGCCTACGGAACGATGTTCCAGAAGCTGAATTTAACGGAAGAAGATTTCCGTGGTTCCATGTTCAAAGATCATCCTGTGAATTTGAAAGGGAATAATGATGTTCTGAACCTTACGGCGCCGGAGAAGGTGAAGGGAGTTCATCGGGCTTACTTGGATGCTGGCGCCGATTTGATTGAAACAAATACCTTCAGTTCCACTTCCATTGGCCAGGCGGAATACCGTTTGGAGAATATGGCTTACGATATTGCCAAGGCGGGCGCTCAAGTGGCAAAGCAGGCCATCAAGGAATTTGATGCTGATATTTTGGCGACGCGAACTGGCGCCTTGGGCGAAATCCCCAAGCGGAAATTTGTGGTAGGTTCTATTGGGCCTACATCGAAAACGGCTAGCATGAGTCCTGATGTCTCGGACCCGGCGGCGAGAGCGGTGACCTTTCAGGATTTGACTCGTGCCTATGGTGAACAGGTTCGCGGTTTGTTGGATGGTGGCGCCGATGTGCTTATGGTGGAAACGGCTTTTGATACTTTGAATGTGAAGGCCGCCCTCTATGCCATTCAGAAGATTTGTGAAGAGCGAGACGAACTTTTCCCCATCATGGTTTCGGGCACCATTACGGATGCCAGCGGTCGTTTGCTGGCGGGCCAGACGGCAAAGGCTTTCTGGCATAGCGTCAGCGGCTACCCGATTTTCAGCATCGGCTTTAACTGCGCTCTGGGCGCCAAGGACATGATTCCGCATTTGCGTGACGTGAATGATGCTTTTGTCCGCGTCAGTGTGCACCCGAATGCAGGGCTTCCCAATGAATTTGGCGGCTATGATGAAACGCCCGAAATGATGGCGGAATGGATTAAGCAGTATGCGGATGAATCCCTGGTGAACATTGTGGGCGGTTGCTGTGGCACTAATCCCGATACCATCCGGGAGTTTGCAAAAGTCCTGCGGAATCGCAAACCCCGCAAGATTCCGGCCCGCACCCATGAACTCCTTTTGAGCGGCCTTGACCCCATGACCGTGATTCCAAAGAGCCGTTTCGTGAATATTGGCGAGCGGATGAATATTGCGGGCTCCATGAAGTTCGCGCGACTGATTCGCGAAAAGAACTGGTCGGAAGCGGTCGCCATTGGTGTAATGCAAGCGGAAAATGGTGCCCAAGTTATTGACTTGAATCTGGACGATGGTATGATTGATTCCAAGGGCACCATGGTTCACTTCTTGAATTTGCTTATGTCGGAACCCTCTGTGGCGCGTTGCCCCATCATGATTGACTCCTCCAAGTGGGATGTTCTGGTGGCTGGCATGGAATGTGTGCAGGGCAAGGGCATCGTGAATTCCATTAGCCTCAAGGAAGGGGAGGAGATGTTCCTCGCCAAGGCTGCAGAAATTCGTCGCCATGGGTTTGCGGTGGTGTGTATGGCTTTTGACGAACAGGGCCAGGCCACAACGTACGAGCGTCGCGTTCAGGTGATTGAGCGAATGTATCGACTTCTGGTGGGTCGCCTGGACTTTGCTCCCGAAGATATTCTCTTTGACCCCAATGTGCTCACCATTGGCACGGGCATGGAAGAACATGCCAACTATGCCAAGGATTTCATCGAGACTTGCAAGTATGTGAAGACCAATTTGCCTCACGCCCATATTGTGGGTGGCATCAGTAATTTGAGCTTTGCTTTCAAGGGAAACAACGCCATTCGCGAAAGCATGCATTCCTGCTTTCTCTATCACGCTAGCCGCGCCGGCATGGATTTCGGCATTGTGAACGCGGGTGTGCTCCCGGTTTATGAGGATATTCCTCGCGAGGAGCGGGAACTGATTGAAAATCTGATTTTCAACCGCAGCGCCGATGCGACGGACAAACTGCTGGCTTATGCAGAAACCGTCAAGGGTCGCAAAACCGAGGCCGCGGGGAATGCCGATGCCCTCAAGTGGCGCGAACTCTCCGTGACGGAACGCATTCGCTATGCCATGGTGAAGGGATTTGACCAGTTTGTGGAGCAGGATGTGGAGGAATTGCGCGCATCCATCGGTAACCCAGTGAAGGTCATCGAGGGCCCTCTCATGGACGGCATGAACGAGGTGGGGCGCCTCTTTGGCGAAGGCAAACTCTTCCTCCCGCAGGTGGTGAAAAGCGCCCGCGTTATGCAGCGGGCCGTTGCCGTTTTGTTGCCTTACATCGAGGCGGAAAAGAAGGGCGGTTCCAGCAGGTCTGGCAAGATTGTACTTGCCACCGTGAAGGGTGATGTGCACGATATCGGGAAGAATATTGTGGCTGTAGTTCTTGCTTGCAACAATTACGAGGTCATAGATTTGGGCGTTCTTTGCCCCTGCGAAAAAATAGTGGAGACGGTTTTGAGGGAACAGCCCGATATGGTGGGACTTTCTGGCTTGATTACCCCGAGCCTCGACGAAATGGTTCGGGTGGCTAAGGAATTCAAGCGCAATGCCATTGATGTGCCGCTGATGATTGGCGGTGCGGCAACTTCTGCAGCCCATACCGCCATCAAAATCGCGCCCGAAGCCTTGGGCCCCGTCATTTACACGCGAGATGCAGGCCAGAGCGCTACTGTTGCAGACGCCTTGACGAACGCTTCCAAGCGGGAACAGTTCCTCACGGAACTTGCCACCTATCAGGAAAAACTTCGCCAGAAGCATGAGGCCGCCGCTTCTACGCAGCAGGCAAAATCCGTGAGCCTAGAAGAAGCCCGCAATCGCGGAGAACAGCTGTTTTAAAAATTCGTCCGATTTATTTCGTGTAACCGATTACTGCCAGCTATTCACGAAGCCCATTCCAATCGCGAACTTGATGCGAGTGGGCGCGACGCTATTAGGCAATAGCGGCAAATCGATAGGCGTGAGCTTTCTTCCGCCGGTCAAATCCTCTGCTTCACCGATGCGGCTTAAGCCTCGTGCCAGCGTGAGGGAAATATCCAACGGAATGCTGTAGAACAGTTTGTTGCTCATGCGCAGGCTGAATCCAACAGATCTGTCCCAGAAATTATGGTCTTTTAGTTTGTCTGCATCAAACCACTTAGTGTTCCAGGCAGCACCTGTCTGGGCGAATACATCGAAGTAGAAATCACGGGTGGAGAAAATCCAGAAGCTCTTGCGCCAATCGTCATAGATGGGGAAGAGGTAGTGGACTTCTGCCATGGCGGTTTTCGTCCCGGCGAGGGTGAAGTCTTCGTTACTCCGCAAGTAAGGATAACCTTCCAGCAAGACGGGGCTGTAGTAGTAGGAATCCAGCGTGTCTTCCTTGGCGTTGGTGTTCCACTTGATGATGCCGCTCAACTTTCCGCCTGCGGCGAGCCGCGCACCTGTAAGCGGGCTTTGAACGCTGCCGTAGAGGTTGATGCCCACTTCGTTGATGTTGAAGTTGCGGTATTTGGGCTTCACGGAACCGCTTTCTGTGATGTAGAAACTTTCGGCGAATGTTCCTGGGCGGTAGAGATCGCTGTTGGAGTATTGATAGTAGAGGAATACGCCATCACCCTGGCCAGAAATTCCCGAGGAATTCTCTTCGTCCAAATCGCCGTACAGGCCAAGAGCGATCAAGGCGCTAAGCCGCTTTTGATAGGTCCAGCTGAAATCGTCTTCGTAGAGATTGAAATCGGCCCAGTCGTAGCCCACTGCGGCCTGCAGGGTATCGATGGTTTTGAAAATGCTGTAGCCAATTCGCCCAGAAATGGACTGCATGGGAATGGCGTAGTTGCTGATTCCCAGAGAATCGCCGTCGTGGGCCCGAACATCTTCGTACCGCACGGTATCTTTGCTGGTGTAGTTGGCGTAGGAATAGGTGAGGCCTAAATCAAAAGGTGTGCTGCGGTTTTCCCAGGAGATGTAGAATTCCTTTTCCTGTTCAGGGTTGAGCCCGTCGCCATTGACGTAATCAAAACCCGCACCCACTTCAAGTAGCAATCCCATTTCTACGGCATTTTTCTTTAAGGGGTCGGAAAGAAGAACGGCTAATCCCACCTTTGCTTTCAACTGGCCCTCGCCAAAAACGGTCAGGTCAGGTGCATTTTCGTTGAACACAATCATGGGGACGAATAGTGGCGTCATGGGAATGGGTCTGTAATCCTTTTCGGCGTTGGCAAACTCGCGGTCTGCCAGCTCAATATTTTTCTGAATTTTTGGTGGCAGCGTTCCGTGCAAAGTGATGGCCGCGCTGTCCTTGATTTCCACTTTGAGAATGGAAGTATCTTGGAGAGTGATGGTGCTATCTCGAAGAGTGATGGTTGGCGTGGATACGCACTGCGGAAGGGATTCGCTTGCGGCGCTGTCTTTACTTGCGACTGCGCTATCCTTGCTTGCAACAAGACTGTCTTTGCTTGCGATTTCAGCGTCCGGGATTGCGCTAAGGCTATCCGCAACAGTATCGCATACGCTCCAAACGGTATCTGCAATCTGGATGATGCTATCTCGTGGTGTGACTACGAGGCTATCCCGGAACTGCTTTTCATGATTCTTGTTGTAGCCCAGCTTATAGAGTGAAAATCCGTCTTCGTCGTATTCCGTAAAATAGAGCGTATCTTCGGCCAGTGCAGGCGTAAAGGCGCCTCCTACCACATTGGTTAGCGCCCTTTCGTTACTTCCGTCCAGGTTCCTTTCAAAGAGGTTGAAAATGTTGTTCTTGTTGCTGGTGAAAATGATTTTCGTATCGTTTGCCCAAATACCGTCGCGCTCATCCACTTGAGTCGTAGTGTCTGTCAGAATTCTAAAACCACTTCCGTCGCTACCCACAACCGCTAAACCGCGGTGTACATCGTCAAAGAATCCAAAGAGAATTTGCTTTCCGTCAGGACTTGCCTTGGGGTTGAAAATGTTGAAGTAGCGGTATTTCGCGTCGGGCACAAAAATGTCAACAGGGGCTTCGGTGGTGTAGTTGTCAAAATCCTTTGGGAATGGAACTTTACTCAGCACAAATCGGGTGGAAGAGTTTTCCCGTCTTGCAAAATACAGGGTCTCTCCCTTGGCGTCAATGCTCGGGAAGACGGCGTCGGCCAAGTAAGTCAAACTCAGAGAATTCTTGTTAGTGTCTACAACGCCAATGTCAAAGTGGGCGTGTCCGTCTTTATCGCGATTCTGGTAGTTGACGTAGGTGAGAATGGGCCCGCGGAGGGAATCCTCGAAAATATCAATGCCCTTATCAAACCAGGGCTTCTTTGTCTTGAAGCCAGACTTGCTGTATTTGGTAATGTCCAGCGTGGAATCTTCTTGTTCAATGAGGGCGTCTCCGATTTCTACGCCGCCCGCTTCGGAACTATCCTTGAGTGCAGCGTTGGCGCTATCTTTCTTGAGGGCTTCCGTGCTGTCTTCGTCCAGCGGAATCTTGAAGATGCCTCCATCAAACCAGGGCCCGCCAAAGTTGGAAACGCCGTAGACGTTTTTCCCTGCTACAACGGGAAAGTCCTGCCAGAAAGCGTCGGTGGTGATTTTCGTTCCTTCCACGAGTGTGCCGAGGGAATCTTTTTGCGCTTTGTATTCGGCGGTGATTTCCGCTTTCCAGGCTTCGTAGAGTTCCTTTTCGCTAATGCCCAAAACCTTTTTGATGGCTCCGTTCAAGGTAGCCCGATGCAGTTTGGAAAGTTCCGTCCAAATTTTGGGAACGGCATCTTCGCCATAGTGCTTGCTGATGTAGCGGACCAGAGAAAATCCTTGATTGTAGGGTCCAAGTTCGGCATCCAGGGAGTTATCGCCGAAATCGTTCATGTATTCCAGAGAGAGCAAATCATCGTTCAGGGCTGCCACGCGTAGAATCATGTCGCGGTGGGTATCCCAGCCGTCAAAGCCCATGCGTGCGGATTCATATTGGGCGGTGCCTTCCGCAAGCCACAGCGGTTGCAGAGTGAATGGTATCAGGGTTGCGAAATCGGAGGTGGTGCGTTCGTTGTAGTAGTCCGTGTAGCTAGCTTGCACTCCAAAAATGCTGGGTGGAAGTTTGCTGCCGTTTTCAATGCTCACCAAGTGGCTGAATTCGTGGGTGATGACATCGGCAGTCCAGCCGTGGGTACTGCGGAGCTTGAAATCCCAGTCCGTGAGCCATAGGTTGACGGTATTTTCTGTAGGAATGGCGTTGCCATTGCTGTAGAGGGAATTGCTGAGGGTCACATTCACGCGCCCGGGCAAATCCTTGCGGTAACGGCTCACAACGCTATCGTAGACGGCTTCGGCGTAGGCGGAAACCTGTGCGGCGTGGTCGGTGTATTCGGCAGGGTAGATGAACTGGAAATGGTCCGTAGCGGCGGCCTTCCAACGGATGTCACTCTGGTTCCCGTAAATGCCGGAAGCCAGCGCGGCGGTGGAAACGGCGCACACCAAAGCCAACAATTTCAAACAACAGTTCATCGAGCAATAACCCTAAAAGGAGCCGTGAAGCCCCCATGGTATCGTAATTTAGCAAATTGGATTATGCTATATTCATAAAAATGGCGTTTTATTCCGAGGCATATCACGAATCCATTCGCAAATCCCCTTATTCCAAGGGGGATCCCATTGTTTTGCACTGGGAACGGCAATCCCCGCCAGATAAACGCTTTGAGGGCTGCAAGCGGTATTCTACCGATGGTGGCAACCGCAACCTCAACAAAAACGACCTTTTTTCCTTGACGGCATCTTCTTCCACCTTGTTAAACAAGGTGTTCTCCCAGTTGAAAAATGATGTTAGTGCCGATTGTCTGGAATCGGTTGGCGTGTATGCGCTGCTTCAGGGAGAGACGGTTCCCGATGGCTTGTATTATTTTGATCGTGAATCTGGTGAACTGGTGGCGCTTCCCTTTGAGTCTGCAAAAGAGAAGAAGATAGCGATTGCCAATTTGCAGAATGCCTTTCCGAAAAATGAATTTATTCAAAATGCGTCTATTACTTTGTTCTTAACCGGGATATTGGATAGGGCGGTGTGGCGGTTCAAGGAAGCGGCTTACCATGAAGTTCAATTGGATGTGGGCTCCTATGCAGGTCTTGTTTCTATTCTGGCCCGTTCTGTAGGCGGAATCGCAATTCCTCTGGGTGCATTTGTAGATGATGATGTGGCGGTGGCGTTAAATCTGCCTTCTACTGAGGTGCCTCTGGCGGCTCTCGCCATTATGTCCAAGGCGCTGAAGAAGTATGAGATGGCAACGGATTTTGCCTACTCGAATCGCAGCGAATTTCCGGCATTTGCGGAGCCCTCTTCTGCGGGGGAGAATTCCCCTCTGCGCCGCATGGCTTCTCGCTTCTTGCAGCAGAATCGGGCGGAGTGCATTACGGATTTGGACCACTGCATCAAAGTTTGTCGCGTGGTGAATCAGCCCTTTGCGGGTGAGGAGTTCCCTCTCACACCATTGAAATTCCCGAACGAATACTTTTTTAAGGAATACAGCTTCCTGGGTCCGGGAGCTCTTAGCAACCGCAGTTTTCAACATTGGCAGGCCAGTCTGGACGACTTTTCCACCATTCTCCGCTGGATGGAAATCTGCAATCTCAACGCCTTTGGTGCGGGCCTTCTGAAAATTTGGGTGGTGGCTTTTGATGTGCTTCTGGTTTATCCGGGCCTATACCGCTACCTTCCGCTGAAAAAATCCCTCTTCCTCCACTCGGGCTCCATCGACATGAAAAAATTCTGCAAATGTCATCTGGCAAGTGAATCGCCAGAGGGTGCTGCATTTGCGGTCATTTTTACGGCAGATGTCAAAGAGGCCTGCAATATGCTTGGGGAACGAGCTTACCGCTATCTCAACATGAATGCGGGATTTGTGGCGGAAATGCTTCGGGAATCCGCACGTGGCCTCGGAAAGTTTGCCCGCCGAGAAATGCTCTATTGCGAGGAAGAACTGAAAAAGTCCTGCAAATTTCCGGAAAATGAGTCCATTCTCTGCGAAGTTCTTGTAGGAAAGTAGGAATGCCTGATTTGCGCAGTACCAGCCCGGGGTGTGAAGTATGCTGTACCAACCCGAGGGTTGCGAAGCGCGATAGCAGTCCGCATTGAGGTTTGTGGCTTTGAACTAAAACTCGCAAAATTTGTATCTTTTCGCTAGAAATAAACTTACAAGAAAAGGAAATCTTATGAAGAAATTGTTTATGGCTTTTGCTGCAGTGGTCTCCATGGCTCTCGTGGCCTGCGGCCCTTCCAAACTGGAAATTCAGGAAATGTCTTCCCAGTGCGACGTGATGATTGAAGTCCGCCAGGTGCTGAATGATTCCATCAGCCTCATGATTGGGAACACCCTCTACCTCAATTCCAAGCAGGTCCTTGGGGAAAACCTCTTCCCGCTTTTGGTCAGCACTCGTGACCCGCAAGAGATTGAACGCTTGACATCCACCGATGTGGTGAATGACGAAGCCGGCCTTCTCACTTACCTCCGTTACACTTCTCCGGATATGGTGAATTTCGGCATCGTGATTGGCGAAACCGCCTATAACGAAATCGGTTTTGATGAAGAAAAAATCGTCAACACCTTGAAAGATATTTTCGTCAAGGTGGATGGCGGTTCCCTAGTGCTCTTCCACGAGAAGGGTGGCGAACTGACCGCTGCTAAGAAACTGTTCTAAAAAGGAATTTTAGCGAAATTGGCCTAGCGAGAAAATCGCTGGGCTTTTTTATTTGGGCATTTTCTTCAATTCGTGAGTCATCATCACGATGGCGATGACGGCGGTTACTGTATCCGAAATGGGTTGCGCCATGAATACTCCCTTCAGATCAAAGAAGTGGGGCATGATGAGCAGGAAGGGAATGAGAATGATGATTTGGCGGCAGGCGTTGAGGAACATGGATTTGCCCGCTTTGCCGGTTCCCTGGAAGAAGTTGCCGGCCACCATTCCCACAGGCACTAAGGGCATGCAGGTGAGGAAGATGTGCATGGCCCAACAGGTCAAGTCCTGAATTTCTCTGTCGTTGGGGACGAAGGGTGCCACAAATGTGGGCGTGAAAATCAGCACCAGGCTCCAGGTCACAAGAATG
The DNA here is from genome assembly GCA_024398835.1 of Fibrobacter sp. Classification (GTDB taxonomy): domain Bacteria; phylum Fibrobacterota; class Fibrobacteria; order Fibrobacterales; family Fibrobacteraceae; genus Fibrobacter. The sequence continues at coordinate 35,653 of JAKSIK010000008.1, read as the reverse complement.
AAGGCCATGGCATAGATGAAAGTGAATTTCAGTGTTCCACGAACGCGGTTGTATAATTTGGCGCCGAAGTTATAGCCGATGATGGGCTGGCTTCCCATGATGAATCCCATGAGAGGCATAAAAATGACGCTTACAACGCTGTTGAGAACTCCAAAAGCAGAAATAGCCTGGTCGCCGCCATTCATGGTGATGCCATTCTGGACAATGGGCTCAAGACTTTTAAGACCGTAGGTCGTGAGGCTCCAGGCCATAATGGCGTTCAGGAGGCTGTTGCTAATTTGCATAATGGAAGGCGGCAACCCCAAGATGAAAATTTTTCGCACATAGGGGGCCTTGAGTTTCATGAAACGGCGATTGATTTTGATGGGGGTAGTCTTCTTGACGAAGAACTGCATTACGGCCAGGCCGCCGATAGCCTGCGAAATGATGGTGGCCCAAGCGGCGCCTTCAATCCCCCAACGGAACTTCATGATGAAGAGCCAATCCAGAACGATGTTGCTGAAGCAGGCAATCATCACACGGCTCATAGCTGTCTTCGGATGGCCCATACTGCGGATAAAATGGTTCATGCCGGGCACAATCGTTTGGAAAATGGCGCCAAATAGGATAATCCGCATGTAGCTGGAGGCCACGGGCAATAACTGGTCGCTAGCGCCAAATAGCCGTAATAAGGGTTCCATAAAAATCTGCCCCAAAGTGAAGGTGCAGACCGCCATGATAATGAGGAGCACAAAAGAGTTGTTGAGAATGATGGCTGCTTGCTGGTATTTTTTTTCGCCTAGACGGATGGCAAAGAGCGTGTTTCCGCCAACACCAATAATCATGGACATGGCCATAATGAAAAGTGCGATGGGGAAGCAGATGGTGATGCCGCCAATGCCGATGGATCCAACTCCCTGGCCTACGAAATAGCGGTCTACAATATTGTAGAGGGATTCCACCACCATGCTAATGATGGAAGGGATGGAAAACTGCATTACAATCTTGGGGATGCTGGCGGTCCCCATGGCATCAAGTTTTTCTGATTTAATTTCCTGCGTCATTTCGGCGCCCAAAGATAGCAAAATGTTGCTACTAGCGAAAGAGCGAATTGCTCATATTCGTTGTCGAGTCCATCTGAATTTTCAGAAAAATTAACAGCTGGCGACTTGGTTGCGGCCGTTTTCTTTTGCTATGTAGAGCATCTTGTCGCATTCCGCAATCATCTCTTCGATCTTGGGAATGTCTGCTCCTTGTTTGGAGCAAAGTCCCAGGGAGATGGTAACGGGAATGACAGTGTCTTTCCAGGAAAAGCGATGCCGTTCTACAGCCATGCGTAAACGTTCGGCGCTCTTCTTCGCATCTTCAGGACTAATGCCTGCCAACAGCAAAAGGAATTCCTCTCCACCATAGCGGGAGAGCAAATCGGACTCCCGCTTTTCTTCATTCAGAATGCGGGCGATTTCTTTCAAGACCATGTCGCCGCACTGGTGACCCCAGGTGTCGTTCACATTCTTGAAGTGGTCTGCATCTACCATGATGGTATGGACAAAGTAATTGTTCCGGCGTGCGAGGGCCAGTTCGCCAAGGCTTCGGTCAAAGAAGTTCCGGCGGTTGGAAATCTTGGTCAGGGGGTCCATGGTGGCCGCTTCGTATAAGGCCTTGTCAAAAGCTTCTTCGCTCCGGTCCTTGAACTCCACTTTTAAAACCATCTTGCCTAGCTGCAAACGGTTGTCAGATTCCAGAATCACTTGCTGGATAGGGGATCCATCTACAAAAGTGCCGTTGGTGCTACCCAAATCTGTGACCGTAACATTCTTTCCGTCAAAGGTGATGGAGCAATGCTTGCGGCTTACCAGTTCGTCTTCCAACTTGATGTTTGCGTCTTGACCGCGTCCGAGAATTACAGTGCCCTTTTCAAGCGGAATCTGCTTGAATTGGGTTTGAGGGTATAAAATAATGAGATGAGGATGCAGTTCCAGAGCGTTGAACTGGATGGTCTTTCCCGTAGTAACAATGGTCTGGTCAAAATCTTGCATGGTCATACCCCTAATATAGGGTTCAATCTAGAAAAAAAAGCCCGCCAAGATGGCGGGCTTTCTTCAAGAAAGTTTAATATTAAATGGAGTTCCTATAAAGGTCATGCAGACATTCTGCAAAATCTTCATGGTTAGATTCAATATAGCCATAAGCTCTGTCGTCACTGACGTCAAGCTTGAGGATATTCTTATCCAGACAGTTGTCTTCGGTTACGTTAAAATAATTGTAATCAAGTTCGCAGGTTCCTTCTTCGGTGGAAACCTTTGCGGAAATGCTGCTTCCGTCATTGTCATATTTAATTTTGATTTTCCGTACTTCAAAGACGACACCCTCGAGTTTGATGTCAAGATTGTTGTTGTCTATCCCATCAAAGGAGATCCTCTTGTCAAGGTCATAGTCGTCGGCAATGTCTTCCCAGAAACTCTTACTGTAGGATTTGGAGTAGACCCATTCGCCCGGATGAACTTCACCTTTCTTATCCAAAATCGCTCTCACAATATCTTCCAGCATGTAGGAACTCTGGAAGTTAAAGTCGGGGTCAATTCCGTAGTAAGCAGTAACCTTGGAATCACTGAACTTGATGGAGGAGATGAAGGCGCTGTTCTCTCTTTCGCATTCAATATCTCCATCGTACTCAAAACAGGGTGTTTGTGTCCATTCGTTGAAAATGCTGTTTCCACCACCAACAAGAACGATAGCATAGTCAGATGTCTCTTTTTCTTCAATATCGTAGGGGTACATTAACAAGGTGTCGTTCTTCACTTTATACTTGTATGCCTCGCCCTCGTTGTCAGCAGCGACCCATGTAAGATGGCTATTGTCATACTCGCAATACCCCTCATCCAAGACAAAGTTGATGATTTTGCGAGATTCGTCGTGTGCAAGAATAGACCCGCTCTCGGAAGCGCTTCCTCCGCTGGAGGAACTGGAATCACTGCCGCAAGCGGACAGAGTAAGGACGGCTGCAGCGAACATTAACTTGAAAGTGTGTTTGTGCATATATTTATTCTCCTCAAATAGTAACTTGTAAATAATTTAAAAAAAAGTAGGGTTGCTGTCTATAAAAATTGCAAAAGGCTTGTTTTTTCTATATTAAATACTGATGAAATTGCCTATTGTTTGCATTATTGGACGCCCCAATGTAGGGAAGTCCTCTCTTTTTAACCGGATTCTCGGTCGTCGTGCGGCCGTGGTAAGCGATCGTGATGGCGTTACCCGAGATAGGCACTACCAGAATGCCAATTACAAGGGACATGAATTTACGGTGGTGGACACGGGAGGATTTTTGCCCGATGATTCCATCGATGTCTTGGCGGATAGTGTCCGCACTCAGATTTTTAACGCCGTAAATGAATCAGATTTAGTCTTGTTTATGGTGGATGTTCGTGTTGGCATTACCAAGCTGGACCAACAATTCGCTCGCCTTATCCGCAAGTTGGATAAGAAGGTCATTCTTGTGGCCAACAAGAGTGAAAATCAGAGCGATCGTCAAGAAAGCTACGAGTTCTTGCAACTGGGATTTGGACAACCGCGCACAATCAGTGCTTTGACTGGCTATGCCTGCTTTAGCCTTCTGGATGAAGTGGTGTCCATTCTGCCTACTCCAGTTCGCGGCGAACGTCGAGAGGAACGCCCCATTCGATTTGCTATTCTGGGCCGTCCCAATGCGGGCAAGAGCACTCTCCTCAATCGCTTGTTGGGCGAGGACCGTGCGGTGGTTTCGGATATCCCAGGCACTACTCGTGATTCTATCGACTGCGATTTTATTGTAGATGGAGTGAAGTTTGTGGTGACGGATACTGCAGGGCTTCGCAAAAAGGCCAAGGTGGAAGACGAAGTGGAAGTCTTCAGCAACATGCGCACCTTGGAAAGTGTCCGCAGGTCCGATGTCTCGGTTCTCATGGTAGACTGCACTCGCGGTTTGGAAGTTCAGGATTTCCGCATCATTACTGAAATTCGCAAGGCGGGGAAGGGCTTAGTTCTGGTTCTCAATAAGTGGGATATCTACCCGAATAAGAACGACAAGTCTTTTGACCACATGGTGAAGGAGATGCTGGAACGGGAACCCATGCTGGAATATGTTCCTATTCTCTCCATCAGCGCTAAAGAAGGCCTTCGCGTCAGTCGTGTAGTGCAGGCAATTCGGACGGTTTATGCCAACTGCCGCCGCGTGCTTGGCCGTGACCGCGTTGCAGAATCCTTTGCGAACTTCCTGCAGCAGAGCCCGCCTCCTAGCCACAACGCTCGTGCGGTGGTGATGACTCGCGCTTGCCAGATTATGGTGGAACCGCCGGTAATCGCCATTGAAACTCGTACGCCGGAACTGGTGGATGAGGGTTACAAGCGTTACCTGATGCGTAAATTTTATGAGGAATTCCAGTTGCAGGGTGCGCCCCTTCGCTTGAATTTCGATATGCAGTTAAACCTTAGAAAGGACGAAGAACTTGAACAGTTTGCTGAGTCTTCCAATAGCGTACTTGCTGGGGTCGATCCCAAGCGCCATATGGATCGCAAAAATCGCGAAGGGTAAGGATTATGACATTCGGAACTACGGTTCCAAGAATGCGGGCCTTACCAATACCTTCCGTGTGCTGGGCTGGAAGCCTGCGCTCCCTGTGGTTTTTATGGATTTGCTGAAGGGCTTTTTTGGCCCCTTCATTGCGCTTCAGATGTGTGCAGCCCAGGTAGCTGCTGGCGGTGCCGACTATAGCGGTTGGGTTCCCCTCGTTGCGGGCATTCTCGTCATTCTCGGTCATAGCTTCACCTGCTTTGCGGGTTTCCGCGGCGGGAAAGGCGTGCTTGCAGCTCTCGGCGTGTTCCTCTGCCTCTGCCCGGTGACCGCGCTATCCAGTTTTGCCATTTGGATTATTCTCACCGCTGCTACAAAGTATGTTTCTGTAGGGAGCATTGGAGCATGCTTAGCGTTGGGGGCCTTTTCTGTGATGGGTTATCTGGGTCTTCCGTATCCGGTTTACGACAAGATGACTTTGCCGCTAATGATAACCTGCCTACTGGTTGCCGTGTTCGTTATTGTAAAACACAAGTCAAATATCAAGCGTTTGATGAATGGAACTGAAAACGGCTTTGGTAGCAAGCGGAAAAAATAATAGATTTAGGTTAAGAGGAAGTTTAGTATGAAAGTTACAGTTTTGGGTACCGGTGGCTGGGGCTTGACACTTGGCCAAGTTGTTTATGAAAACAAGAATGAAATGACCTTCTGGACGAATTCCCAGGCCGAAGTGGATCTTCTTTCTACGGAACACCAGTATAAGGATAAGCTCCCGGGTGTGATTTTCCCGGCCGATTTTAAGTATACCACCGACATGCCGAAGGCTCTTGACGATTGCGATATGGTGCTTATTGTGGTGCCGTCCCAGTTCATGGGCGGTGTCGCGAAGAACCTTGGCTCCTGGACTCCCAAGAAGGGCAAGGAACCGGTTGTAGTTTGCGCTACGAAGGGCATTCTTGAAGGCACGAATCAGTTGATGAGCGAAGTCCTTCTCGAAAACGTGCCTTGGCTTACCGAAGACAAGATGGTCGCCTTTAGCGGACCGTCTCATGCTGAAGAAGTCAGCCGCCATGTGCTCACCGCCATTGTGGCTGCTAGTGTGAACGAGGAATCTGCAAAACTCGTGCAGAAGGCGATGAGCTGCTCTTACCTCCGTGTTTACACATCTACGGACATTGTCGGTGTGGAGCTTTGTGGTTCCGTGAAGAACGTGATTGCTATCGCAAGTGGCGTGCTTTATGGCATTGGCGCCGGCGACAATACTCGTGCCGCCCTCCTCACTCGAGGCCAGGCGGAAATGTGCCGTCTGGGCAAGGCTCTCGGCGCAAAGCCCGAAACGTTTGCTGGTCTCGCCGGTATGGGCGACCTCATTGTAACCTGCCTTTCTCAGCACAGCCGCAACCGCTACGTGGGCGAACACATCGGTAAGGGCGAAACTCTGGACCAAGTGCTCGCCAGCATGAAGATGATTGCCGAAGGTGTCCCGACCTGCCGCAGCACTCGCGCCTTGGCCCAAAAGCTTGGCGTTGAGATGCCGATTGTCGAAGCCGTTTATGCGATGCTCTTCGAAAACAAGAAGGTCGCCGACGTCATCAAGGAAATGTGGGGCCGCGAACTCAAGGCCGAAAACTGGTAATGATGAAAACGGGCTCTCGGGCCCGTTTCTTATTCTTTATTTCCTTTTAACATTGCGAATACTATCGCACCTTGTGCCGCTTGGAACAACAGGGGTATGTAGCTTAACAGGGTGGATGCCAATACGACATCCGCAGGAATGCCGAGCAAACCGGTGTATAAACTGACCTGCACATTTTCCCGGATTCCTATGCCATTGATGGAAATGGGAAGCATGGTGAAGGTGACCATGATGGTGGTGAAAACAGTAATGACAAAGATGTCGACATCAATTCCAACGGCTTTAAAGTACGCGTAATGAATGATGATGGTAACGATTTGGAGCCAGATAGAATCTAAACCAGAAAGCAGAAATGCTTTGGGATGTTCCCGGTAAATGGCGAAGGCACTTTGAAGTTTTAATAGGGAAGGAAACCTTGATGTTAATTTCTGGGGGGCTTTTACTTTATCTGCAAAAAGTCCGGAGGTAATGATTACCACAGAAAGTAGTGCAATTAAGCTTACAGTGATGGTGTAGATAACGGGGATATTGTATTGAGATGCGACAAATGGGAGTGCAATAAAAAAACAGACGAACATGGCGATGAGGCCCATAACCCTAGAAATAACAATCGCTGCCACAGAGTTCGCTGTATTGCCAAAGCGTTTTCCAAAAGCGATGGTTTTTACTGCGTCTCCACCGAAACCACTAGGGAGTAGATTGTTAAAAAAATATCCCAAGGCAATGTAAGCGTAGAAGGTCTTGAATGAAACTTTCTTTCCTTCATCAAGTAGCAGTCCTCTCCATCGATTTGCCTGTATAGCCATTAAAACAACCGTCAGAGCAAGAATGGCTAGTAACCATGGTAAGGTATTGTTGTTCCAGTTGTGGATGGCATCAGTGAGGGGAACTTTGTGGAATATATATACAAGTCCCCCTAGCGTTATGGCTAGTTTAAGAAAGGTCTTTAAGAACTTTTTTTTGCTTTGTTCCACAGGCATGGTGTTAATCTAGCATTTTTGGTTTACAGACGCTCTATAAAGTTCTATATAAGGGTAGGTAATATTGAAAAAGAGTATATGATGATTGATGTTGGTATCATAAATTACAATGGTGGAAAAGAACTATGCTTGTGTGTGCGTAGTTTGGTGGACCAACATGATGCTGTACGTATTTTTGTTTTTGACAACGCATCCTCGGACGATTCTATAGAAATGCTGAGGTCCAGTGGCTTGCCCTGTGAAATTAGTTGTTCCCATGAGAATTTGGGATATGCGGGAGCTTGTAACGAACTTTTAAAAAAAATGACGGCAGACATCCAGGTCTTGTGTAATATGGATTTGGAATTTGATCCGGCCTGGTCTAGAGAAATAAAGGCGTGTTTTGACCGAAATCCTTCCATAGGTTCTGTAGCTAGCCTGGTGATGGAAAAAAGTGGTTATGTCAATGCTGTCGGTGTACAGTTTGGAAATGACTTGTTTGCCAAAAATGAAGGCAGTGGGTTAACGATAGACAATGCTGATGTGCGGGAAAAGGAAGTTTTTGGCTGCTATGGCGCGGTGATGAGCTTTCGTCGAGATGCAGCCCAGGCTGCGGGTATGATGGATGCTAGCTTCTTTCTATTTTTCGAAGAGACGGAATGGTATTTTAGGCACAACTTGGCTGGCTACAAGACGATTTTTTGCCCAAGTGCAAAAGTCTATCATGAACGGTCCTTGACCACGGTTCGTTATTCTCCTCGAAAGCTGTTTTATTCGGAACGAAATCGCCTGCGCACTGCAATGCGCCTGTTGCCATGGTCAGAGATTTTCAAATTGCCGTATCGCGGTTTGAAACGCTATGCGTCTATGGCTCGGGGAGGGGTTCCTAGCCAATCGGGCGATGGAAAGAGAATCTCTAAATTATCTATTTGCGGTGCATTGGCAAACGCGTGGATACAGGCGGTACTTTCATTCCCAGAGGAACTAAGTGCAAGGCATGAGTATGCTAAACTATACGGGAATGTGCCTAATCGGGTTGTGAAATTAATTGAAACATACGGTTGTGAAAAATAATGGCTTTTGTTCATTTACAGGTTCATTCGGAATTTTCGGTGCTGCAGGCCTCGGCCCGGTTGGATGATATTCTCGCTGCTGCGGCTGCTGAAAATGCTCCTGCTATTGCTCTTACAGACCACGGGGCCATGTTTGGTATTCTGGAATTCCAGACCCGCTGTCAGGGACTGAACAAAAAGCGTAAAGAAAAGGGTCTGCCGCCTATAAAAACAGTTCTAGGTTGCCATGTTTATGTGGCAACGTCAAGTGCTACCCCTAAAGACCCTATAACCTATGAACGTCTTACGCTTCTTGTAGAAAACGAGAAGGGTTACTACAATCTTTTGCGCGTGGTGAGCCACTGTTATGAGACGGAAGAGCGCTGGGCAGAAATTCCCGCGGTTCCTTTGGAGGTCATTCAACAGTTTAAAGAAGGCGTTATTGCCATTGCCGGCGATTTCTTTAGCAAGTATGGCCAGAATGTAGCTGCAGGTCGCAATTCCATAGCTCATGCCTATATTGAGGAATTGGGCAAAATTTTTGATAAAGAACATCTTTATCTTTCTGTTTGCGATAACGGTGTTCCACAACAGAAACTTCTGAATGAGTACAATGTTCAGGTGGCAAAGGAATTGGGCTATGAGGTAGTCGCAGTTGCCGATGTGCATTACATCAAGCCTGAAGACGCCATGGCCCATAAGGTTCTCCGCTGCATTGCCATGAAGGAAACCTTGAATGACTTCACGGACAAGCGGTTCCCTACGGACAAGTTCTACTTCCGCTCTGAAGCAGAAATGCAGGAACTTTTCGGGAGTATTCCTGGCGCCATTGAAAATACGGTAAAGATTGCCGAACGTTGCAGTTTTACGGTAAAAACGGGCATTGGCGATGATTTCTGGCCTCGTTTTGAAATACCGAAGGAATTCCTTGCATCTAAGGAATATGAAGAAATCAAGTCCATCATGAAGGCGGAATATGATGCGGAGTATCCCGTTATTCGTGAAAGAGAATTGAAGGGCGTCATCAAGGACAAAAAGAAAAAAGTTAAGGAAGAGTATTGCGCAACCAATGGTAAAGATCCTGAAACCTTGACGGATGAAGATAATACAGAAATAGACCGACTTTCTTCTCCAGAGTTCTTTACAGAAGAAGATAATAAGGCTTGGGATAAAGCGGTTCACCGTTGGTGTAAACCTGGTTCTGATTCTGATATATACATCATCAACCTTTGTAACGAATTTCTCCATTGGCGTTTCCCGGAGGAAAACTTCAAGTTCCCAGAGCATGAAACGGAAGTGGCGAAGCGCATGTATAAGGAGTTGAACTGCATTCGCAATATGAATGTGGCGGGCTACCTCTTGATTGTGTGGGATTTCATCAACTGGTCTCGTAATCATGGAATTCCTGTGGGACCTGGCCGTGGTTCTGCTGCAGGCTCTTTGGTCACCTACATCATTGGTATTACTGACATTGACCCGCTCAAGTTTGACCTCCTTTTCGAACGCTTTTTGAATCCAGAACGCGTGTCCATGCCAGATATTGATACGGACATTGCGGATAGAGACCGTGGGCGAGTCATCGATTACGTGACAGGGAAGTATGGTAAGGATTGCGTAGGCCAGATTATCACCTATGGCATGCTGAAATCCAAGGCAGTGATTACAGACGTGGCCCGTGTCCTTGGAATTCCCATGGCGGAAGGGAAGGCTATTATTGCCCAATTCCCGCAACGCGTGCTGAACTTTAGCCTGAATGATGCATGGACGGGTAAAGATAAGAAGGGGAATCCGGTTTCTCCAGATTATAGCCCAGAGCCACTGCAGGCCCTTATCAATAGCCGTGAGTCTTACAAGAACCTTTGGAGTATTGCAAAAACTCTGGAAGATTTGCCACGGCAGACGGGTGTTCATGCTTGCGGCGTGGTGATTACACCGACCCCCATTTACAATTTGGCCCCCCTTTATCGAGCTGCTCCTCAGGATACCCCTGTGGTGATGTACGATAAACATTACGCAGAAGACATCGGCCTATTGAAAATGGACTTCTTGGGTCTTGTGAACTTGTCCATCATTCAAGATACCGTAAATATGGTGGAGAAAATCCGGAAGATTAAGCTGGACATGAGCAAGATTCCTCTGGATGACAAGGAGACTTTTGATCTTCTGGGTAGGGGCATGACCACAACGGTGTTCCAGTTCGAATCGCCAGGAATGCAAAAGTATTTACGGGAACTGAAACCCACCCGAATTGGCGACCTTATCGCTATGAACGCCTTGTATCGCCCGGGGCCTATCGACCAAATTCCTCATTTTATTGCCCGTAAGAATGGCAATGAAGAGATTGACTGCTATCATCCAGATTTGGAAGAGGTTTTGGGCGAAACCTATGGCGTGATTGTCTACCAGGAACAGGTGATGAAACTGGCCCAGATTCTGGGTGGTTACTCTTTGGGCGGTGCAGACAATATTCGTCGTATTATGGCGAAGAAAATGCCTGATAAGATGGCAAAATTGGAACCTGAATTTTTTGAAAAATGCTTGGCCAAGGGCTATGACCAGGCTATGATAAAAAAAGTTTGGGATGCCGTACTTCCCTTCTGCGGATATGCTTTTAACAAGAGCCATGCTGCGGCATATGCTTATGTGGCTTACCAGACAGCATACTTGAAAACCCATTTTGGCCCAGAATATATGGCGGCTTCCATGACTTCTAAAATGGGAAAGACAGAAGACATCGTCACTATTATTCTGGAATGCAAACGTTTGGGAATCCCGGTACTTTCTCCCGATGTAAATTCCTCTTTGGGTGTATTCTCCGCTAATGAAAAGGGCCAAATTCTTTACGGTCTTGCCGGCATTCGTAATGTGGGTTTGGCGGTTATTGAAGATGTGGTGGCGGAACGTGAAAAGAACGGCCCTTTCAAGGATATTTTTGATTTCTGCAAGCGTGTAGTGGAATACCAGGGTGCTCAAAAAGAAAAACGCCCACCTCTTGGAAAGAAACTATTGGAATGTCTCATTATGGCAGGAGCTCTAGACACTCTTCCAGGAAGTCGTGCTGTGCAGATGGCAACGGTGGACCGCGCTTTGGAAGTGGCCGCTCGCCATCAGGAAGACAAATCCAAAGGTCAGATGAGTCTCTTTGATATGGGAGATGCTGGCCCTTCTATGGATAGTTCCGCAGAGACGTTGGAAGAAGCTGAGGAATGGGGCTGCATGGAAATGCTCAATAAGGAAAAAGACGTCCTAGGTCTATTCTTATCGGGGCACCCTCTGGACGAATTCCGCCCGGAACTTCAAGGCTTTACCACCAGCAGCCTTGCCGATGATGAGCTTCGGCGAAAGGTGGGGAATACCGTTATTGTGGGCGGCGTGGTGACAAAACTTCGCTCTATCGAAACAAAGCGTGGTGACGTTATTGGTTCTGGCTCTATTCAGGATTTCCATGGCGATTTGGGCATTTTCTTCAAAAAGGATGTGTGGGAACGCTGTCGGGATAAAATTTCTTGCGATGACCGTATCCTCGTGAAGGGAGATTTGGAGTTCCAGCGGGATAAGGAGCGTAAACTCACTACGGATATGCAGGTGGTGGTGGAGGAAGTGTTCCAGCTGGATTATGCTCGCGAACAGATGGCCAAGTATGTTCATGTCTCGCTGTATTCCGTCATGTTGACGGATGAATATCTGCAGAAGTTGGAAGAGGGCCTGCAACGTTTCGAAGCTTTTGAAGGCGAACACTCCTGCGAAGTGGTGCTCCATGTGGAATCGGAATCCAGCAACGAGCATGCCGTTGTTCTTCACAAGTACAAAGTCTGTTATACCGCAGAATTGATGGAATGGTTCCGTCGAGATATGGGAGCCATTAAATTCTGGGTTTCCGCGAAACCTCGTCGTTAATTATGAATCAGAAGGATTTCGTCTTAGTCTGTGCCGGAGAAGACTCCGGAGATGCGCTTGGCGAAGTTGTCGTTCAAGAAATTTGTGCTCAGGGCTATGTTGCAAAAGGTACAGGTGGCCCACGAATGCAAAAAGCGGGGCTTGTTCCACTTGCTGATTATGAAGAACTGCCTGTTTCCGGTTTCGGAGATGTGTTGCCGCGGTATTTCCGCTTGAAAAAGATTTTCAAAATTTTGAAAAGAGCGTTGCTGGATAAACATTGTGTGGCATTTATCGCCATTGATTATCCCGGCTTCAATATGAAATTGATGCAGGTGGCTTTTACAAAGTGGAAAATTTTGCCTAAGGTTCCGGCATTGTACATTGCGCCTCCGCAGGCATGGGCTTGGAAATCTTCTCGTGCAAAAAAACTGCAAAAGGCGGAACTTGCAGTTCTATTTGATTTTGAAAAAAACTTCTATGAATCAAAAGGTTGCCGGGTTCAACAATTCCAGCATCCCTTTGCACTTTATGCCAAACAGGCTTCGCAGATTATGCTCGGAAAAATGGAGCCGGAGCCGCGGTTGTTGCTTTTTCCGGGCAGCCGCCTAGCGCAAGTTCTTCGAAACCTTCCGTTTTTTTTGGATGTGGCTCGGTTATGGCATAACCAGAATACTCACAAATTTGTAAAAATCGTAGTGCCTCGTGAATCATTGAAAACGGAAGTTGAAAATTTCGTAGATGATTATTGTAATGGAACGGTTCCCAACTGGCTTTCAATTTTGGTTGCTCCAGCAGATGGGAAAGCACGCTTTGATTTGTTTTGTGGTGCTCCTTTAGCGTTGTCTTCGCCAGGTACAGCGACTCTGGAACTTGCTTTGGCGGGGGTTCCGTTGGTGGTTTCTACGGTGCCCGATAAATTGACATATTTTATGGGAAGCCATTTTGTGAAAACGCAGAATTTTGCGTTACCGAGTATAATTTTAGAGAAAAAATTGTTCCCAGAATTTATTTGCTCAGTTCAAAAAACGGCTAAAAATGAAACAGTGGAATGTGTAGTAGACGCTTTGCAGTCTGCATGGCAACAGCCTACCCAAGAAACTGTTCTCTGTCTGCAAAAACGCTTGTCGGTAGGGAAAACGCTTCAAGAATTAGCGCTTGAATTTCTTGGCAAGTTCGTCCAAGGTAATGCGCATTAAAGTGGGCGTTCCGTAGGGCGATTTCAGCGGGTCTTCCGTAACCATGAGTTGCCCCATTAACCTTGCCATTTCCTCGGGTTTCAGTTTATCACCTTTCTGGCAGGCATTGGTTTTAGCCCAGGATTTTGCCATGATTTCTTGAATTTTCACCATGTCGCTGGAGTCGCCCTTTTCGCTACAACTATCCAGAAATTCATGAACAGCTTTGATGGCTCTGGAAAGAGGTAGGGCGCAAGGAATGGCTCGAATCTGAAAAGTGTCTCCACCGAAGTGTTCAATGTGAAAACCCAATTTTTTTAGGTCATTTTCAACGGAATGGAAAATTTCTTTCTCGATTTTAGAAAACTCTATGAGTTCAGGGAACAGAAGTTCCTGGCTATCCATAGGGGAGCCATTCTGTAAAGTTTCAAGGGCCTGTTCGTAGAGAATGCGTGTATGAGCAGCGTGCTGGTCAATAATCAAAAGACCCTCGGCATCTTCGCCAGCAATATAGGTATTCGCTATCTGAAACAGGGTAGGAGGAGCCCAAGGGGTGGGCGCCTCTGGCGCAATTGGAACATTCCCTTGCCCTGGTTCTAGAGAGATGATTTTTCCTGCTTCTGGTTGGGAGAATAGATCCTGAACCTCATCCCTATCGGGAATATAACTTTGGGCTTTTTTATGGTCGTCCAGATGAAGGTCATTCTTTGCAATCGGCATCCCGTAATCTGGCACATTTCTTGCCGACCTATTGTCTACATCCCTTTCCGACTCATTATTTGCGATTCCATCCAACCCATTATTTACAATCCCTTCCGTCCTGTCATTTACAGGCGCTGCGCTACTTTCTCCTGACAAGTCAATAAAGGGTGAATTTTCTGCTAAATCTGCTTTGAAGGTTTCTCGAATGGCGTGATGAACCACTAAGAAAACCAGGTTCTGATTGGCGAAACGCACCTCTCTTTTGGCGGGATGGACGTTGACGTCAAACTCCGTGTCGGGCATTTCTAGAAAGAGGGCGGAAACAGGCTTGCAATTCACGCCATAGGGCTCATAAGCCTGAGAAACAGCTTTCGCAATGACTTTGCTTTCAAAAGGGCGCCGCCCCATGTACAGAAATTGCTGGTGCCGCTTTCCTTCGGTTTCCGTAGGAGGAGAGATGAAACCTGAAACATGGATGCCAGCTTCCGTGTAATCTACAGGAAGAAGTTTTTTTGCAATTCCAGAGCCAATGGCTTCTGCCAAACGAGTCCGCAGTTCTCCGGGAACTCCGATGAAAACAGGCTTGTCTCCCACCTTGTAATCAAAACGGATTTCGGGGTGTGCGATGGCTGCTTTTAGAATGACGTCCAGAATTTTGGTAGTTTCTGCAGTTTCACTTCCGAGGAAGGTCCGGCGGACGGGAGTGTTGAAAAATAGGTCTTCAACGAGGAACGTGGTTCCGCGGTTGGCTTGAAAATCCTCGTGAGAAACGACCTCTCCGCCTTTAATGACAATTCGACCGCTTTCGCCGTCTTCTGTTGCGCTAGTAATCGTAAGTTTAGAAACGGCAGCAATGGAGGCTACAGCCTCACCGCGAAAGCCGTTTGTTTTTAGATGGAAAAGGTCGTCAGGGGAGAAAAGCTTTGAAGTGGTGTGCCGCAAGTAGCAGATGTCCAAATCTGCTTTTCCCATGCCTTTCCCGTTGTCGGAAACGAGAATTTTTCGCTTTCCGCCTTGCTCAATTTGTACCTGAATTCGGGTGGCGCCGGCATCAATTGCGTTTTCTACCAGTTCCTTGACTGCTGATGCTGGACGCTCAATAACCTCGCCTGCAGCGATTTTATTAATGATTTCATCCGATAAAAAGTGTATTTCAGCAGCTTTCACACCCAAAATATAGCCAAAAAAGCTAAAAATATGTTTCTAGGTGTGTATTATTTATTAGATTGGGGTGCTGTGTTGAAACTGGCAATTTTTGGGTGTAGCCAGTAATAAAGAGGTAATAAAGTGATATCCAATTTTTTTGTGCAATTAACACACATTGAATTGCTCATATCGTATTCTGTAAGTGATGTTTTGTCCCTAGTGAAACGGGACTCTCGTTTTGACATCAAATTTATCAAGGATTTGTTCTTTGAAGGGGCCTATCTGGATGAAAAATCCCATAGGTTCATTTTGGATAATGTTGTTTCATGGCTTTATGAACGGGGCGAAAATCCCGATGAATTTATTGAACGCATTGTAAAGCGCTGTGCCGTATTTGAAGCCGTTCCTGCTCGCAGCGTTTTGCGCTCTTATTTGCCTTTTGTTTCCCAGTTCTACCAGACGGATGATGTCCGTGCTCTTTGCTTGGAAATGATTCCCAAGCGTTATCCCTTCCTTTCGCAGGCCGCTATATTGAGTGACAAGTTTGAAGGTGGTAATCGCAACATGTATCTCACTTTCAGATTCGACGCTCCGGGGGCTCTAGTCTCGAACCCCATGCGCTGGATTCTCGGAATGTTCCGTGTTGGGCCTCTTCTTTTGAATACCCCTGCTTACGAACGTATGGATTACATTGCTACGCAAACCTCTTTTAATGAGGCTTTGGAAGGTCGCGTGTTTGCAACGTTGAAGGGGCAGGATATTTGCGTTGGCGACCGTGTCGTAGGCCGTGCTACTACCTTTAAGGAATGCTTGGACCAGTTTGATTTTAAATGGGAAAATGCGGCTGAAAAGGATGTAGGCTGCGTTGTGGCCTTGGAAGATATCAAGGACCCCAAGACGGGGGCACTCCTTGTTCGCAAGGGTAGTTTCTATGGGGCTCCAGCAAATATTCTAGATGTATCTTTCAAGGCAAATATCAAAACTCAGGAACCGTTCTACAGGTTGATGAGTTCTGTGGTGAAGCAGGAGTTTGATGCCTGGGAACCCATCCAGAAGGCTCAGGAAGAACTTTTGGAAGCGATGAATGATTCCGTTACGGTCATCTATCATAAGAGTGATGATTCCATCTCGGTTAATAGTAAACATTTGATGCGTAATGTCCCTGCTCGCATTTTGCGCAATCTTCTTCGGGAATACACCGCTACGGGTCGCGAGGAATACGAAAACCGCGAATTTAAGCGCGACCCTTCCATTTGCATGGATCCTATCCGCCCCAACTTCGAAAGCCGGTTGAATCGCGTTATCGCCCACATCAACGGCGAAGATAGGGAAGGAATTGTGACGGAAGGCGTTAAAAAGTATTTTGAGATTGAACGCCATCGCCGCGGTGGTTTCCGTTTCGTTCCCAAGAGCAAAATCGTCTTTAAGGAAGAATAGCTCTAAAATTTGCTGGGATTTGGCGAATTTTATAGGTAGAATCGTCAAAATAAGCAATTTAAAAGTTCTTTTTCTTTAGAAAAAGGTATATTATGGGGCGTTGAGATGGTTGAAGGGTTAATCCTCAAACAACTATATCATTGCTCCCCTCCTGATATGTTCAAGGTTCTGGAAGCCTCTCAATATTTTCTCCTTCTTAGGAAAGGGTCCTTCTGGGCCCTTTCTTTTTTTTGTGTAGGGTTTGCCCCGTCTTCTTTCTTATATTTTGAACGTTGAATTTTCTCCCCAGGCGAGTTGTGGAAAAACTGAACGTTCTCATTTTGGCGGCAGGTCTAGGCACACGATTAAGGCCGTTGACCAATGACATCCCGAAACCATTGGTTTCTGTTGTTGATAAAAGCATTTTGGAGCAGCAAGCTTTGAAGGCTTGTGCCATAGGGGATGTGCGGCTTCATGCCAATGCGCATTATTTGGCGGAACAGGTTGTGGCTGAGGGAAATCGTCTAGGCTTTGAAAAGGTTTGGGTGGAACCCGAAATTTTGGGAACGGCAGGTCCCTTGAAGCGGATTTATAATGAGGGCTATCGTGGAGGCCTTCTCGTTATGAATGGTGATGCTTATTGCGGCTTTGATTTGAAGGCGTTTGTAGAGAATGCTAAGGCACAATGTGCAAAAACGGGTTCTGGTGTCGCACTTTTGGCGGTGGACTTCCCGAAGGTGAATACATTTCGTGTGAGTGCGGATGGCCGCTTGGCAGGTGTTGCCGGCAGGTTTGGTTCTGAAGAAGGCGTGTCTGCCACATTTTCTGGCGTTTCCTGGTATAGCGATGAAGCTCTTTCCCGCATCAAGGATGGGGAGTTTGACATTCGGGAATTTTGGAAGCAGGAAATTGCCGCGGGCCGTGCGCCTTTTGTGGATATGTCTCAGCTTCATGCCACGTGGATTGATATGGGATCGCCAGAGGGCCTATGGAACGCTTGTGCTGCTCGTTTGCAAGAGTTGAACATTTCGCACTTCAAGAGTGATGAAGTCGAAATTGATGCTGAGAAAAAGTTCGTCCTTTTTGCAGGAGCCGAAGTTGCTGCTGACGAAATTGTTGAAAAAGAAATTCGCGGCAAGGGATTTGCCTGGAAAATAGATGAAGAGTGCGCTGGAGGCGCTCAATAGATATGCGCAAATTCAGAGTTGTTTTAGTAGAACCGGAACACCCTCATAATGTGGGCTTTGTGGCTCGTGCCATGCATTGCTATGCCCTTCCGGAACTTTATATCGTTTATCCCAAACGAGATAAGGTAATAGAGAATTCCTACCATACAGCGCCCAATAGTCATGACATTCTGGATAACGCAAAAATTGTCCACAAGTTTGAGGATGCTATTGGAGATTGTGCTTGTGCGGTAGCTTTTAGCCGCCGTATTTTCGGCAGTGCCATCAAGCATTGTATGATGCCGGAACTTTCGATGAATCTCCCCGAGGAGGGAACCATCGCCCTTGTCTTTGGCCGGGAATCCTGTGGCCTCAACTTGGAAGAAGTGAACGCCTGTACCTACCAGTGTGAAATTCCGGTGCCAGGGCTTATGAGCCTCAATCTTGCACAGGCAGTGACGGTGGCTTGCTATGAACTTTGTCGGTCTGGAGCATTAGCAAACGGGGAAGGTCGGGCCAAGCGCAATACCAAAGGCGTTGCAGAAACAGGACCAGCCACCATCCAGCAGATTGAAAGCTTTAAGACTTTCTTGGACCGCTATTTGACAGGTCAGTATCACGATCAGGCTTGGCGTGATAACTTCCTCAATACCATGGTGCAGAGGCTTCACCCTACCCGGAATGAACTTTCTGCCCTTTTTGGCCTTATCCGGAACCTGGCTAAGAAACCCGCCCGATTAGAACAGGCCGAATTGCGGAAAGAAAAGTAAAAAGCGGTTGCTTTTTCCGCTTTGCATAAAGTATATTCTTGATATGAATACAGTAGAATTGAATATTTCGGATGATATCAAGAAATTTTTACTTTCTCACGGCTATGCTGAGGATTTTTCTGTAACTCCTATCGCGGGGGCAGGCTCGGGCCGCAAGTATTACCGCATCCAGAGTGGTAGCCGTGTTTCTGTTCTGCAGGAATCTGCAAAAGTTGATGATGATTTTAAACGGTTTGTGGATTTCTCCAAGACATTTCGGGATTTTGGTCTTCCGGTTCCTCGGGTTTATGCCGTTGATGAATCTGCTTGCCAGGTTCTGCAAGAGGACATGGGAACCCAGACCCTTTTGGATGATGTACTCTCTGACGGAAAGTTCTCTGGCAGCACTCGCATCCTGTATCAGGAAGTGATTGATACCTTGAACAAGTGGCAGAAGGCGTCCTCTTCGCTCTTTGCCAGCCGTACGGATTTGTGGCTCCGGCGCTTTGACTACGCAGCCCTCAAGTGGGAGACGGATTATTTTACGGAGAATTACCTCAAGGCCCACAAGGGCTTTGCCGAGATTCCCGATTGTATGTCTCATTTCTTTGCAACCCTTGCCTTGGTGGTGGATGCCCAGCCTAAGGTTCTGATGCATCGGGACTTCCAGTCCCAGAACATCATGGTGAAGCCTAACTCTGAAATAGCTTTCGTGGATTTCCAGGGTGCTCGTCGCGGTTCCATGTATTACGATTTGGCTTCTCTGCTTTGGGACCCGTACGTATCTATGCCGGTTTCCATGGTGAAGGACTTCTTTGATTACTGGTATCATTCTTCCAGCAAGGTGAAAGATTTCTCCAAGGAAGAAGCTTGGGAGGCCTTCCTCTTGGCTAGTCTCCAGCGGGTGATGCAGGCCATGGGTGCCTACTGCTTCCTTTCTAAAGTGAAGAAGATTGAAAAGTTTGAAAAGTATATTGAGCCTGGACGAATTCGCTTGAAAGAAGTCTTTAACGAATTCAAACAAGTTGCTACAGTCCTTGACCCCTGCGTGTCGGATTTCATGGATAAGGCTCTCGCTTGATTCTAAAACCTGCATATACTCAAGTCTATAAAGAGTCAGTTTCTTTTGACTATGCCTTGGGTTATGCTTATGATGCTTTAGTGAATGGTCCTGTCCCTTTTGATGCTGGCGTGGTTTGGTCAAAACTTTCGGAACGGATTGCGCAGGGGATTTATGTGGGCTCGGGCCTTCTTTTGCCTCATACCCGTGTAGCAGGACTTTCTCAACCCTTGATGGCTTTTGTTGTAGCGCCTAATGGCATTACAAATATCAAAATTTCAGATAGGGATTTGCCCCAGTTCATGTGCATCCTTCTTTCGCCAGAGGAATCTGCGACGGCCCATACTCAGGCTATTGCTGCGGTCGCCCGCCTTCTCTTAAACCCGGAATGGAAAGATAAGGCTTTGAAGGCGGAAACCCCTGCCGCACTTTTAAACCTTTTTGCATAGCAGTTTCTATATTTTCGCCGTAAATTTTCAAAGGAACCATTATGGAAATCCCTGAATCCTCAAATTTTATTCAAGATATTATTGTCAATGACTTGAAAACTGGAAAGCGCACCAATGTGCACACCCGCTTCCCTCCTGAACCTAATGGTTACATCCATATCGGTCATGCCAAGTCCATTTGCTTGAACTTTGGAACTGCCAACAAGTATGCTGACTTCGGTGGCATCACGAACCTCCGTTTTGATGATACCAACCCCACGAAAGAAGATGTGGAATATGTTGATTCCATTCGTGAAGACGTGAAGTGGCTTGGCTTTGATTGGAAGGGCGGTGAATACTTTGCCAGCGACTACTACGACAAAATTTACGAGTTTGCCGAAAAACTCATCGAGATGGGTAAGGCTTATGTAGAGGACCTCTCTCGCGAAGAGATGCAGGAACTCCGCGGTAACGATGCGGGTAAGCCCAGCAAGCCGAGCCCCTACCGTGACCGCAGTGTGGAAGAAAACATGCGGCTGTTCCGCGAAATGCGCGATGGCAAGTATGCCGATGGCGAAAAGTGCCTCCGTGCCAAGGTGGACCTTGCAAGCCCCAACATGAACATGCGTGACCCGACGATTTATCGCATCAAGCATTGCAGTCATCATCGTACTGGCGACAAGTGGTGCATCTACCCTATGTATGACTTTGCGCACCCGCTGAGTGACTGGCTGGAAGGCATCACCCACAGTATTTGCACGTTGGAATTTGAGGCCCATCGTCCGTTGTACGACTGGTTCCTGATTGAACTGGGCTTGGAAAATCGCCCGCAGCAGATTGAATTTGCTCGCTTGAATTTGACCTACACCATGATGAGTAAGCGCAAGTTGCTTGAATTGGTGCAGACCAAGGCCGTGATGGGTTGGAATGACCCGCGAATGCCTACGGTGTGTGGATACCGCCGTCGTGGTTTTACCGCAAGTTCTATCCGCGAATTCTGCAACCGCATTGGTGTTTCCAAGGCGGATTCCATGGTGGATGTGAATCTTCTGTACTTCTGCCTCCGCGAAGAATTGAACCAGACCGCAAGCCGCGCCATGGCTGTCATTGACCCGGTGAAGGTTGTGATAGACAACTGGGAAGATGGCAAGGTGGAAATGGTGGAAGTGGAGAACAACCCCAATGATCCTAATGCCGGCAAGCGTGAGGTGCCTTTTGGTAAGGAAATCTACATTGAAGCCGATGACTTTATGGAAGAACCTCCCAAGAAGTACTTCCGTCTCCGCCCCGATGGCGAGGTGCGCTTGAAGGGTGCCTACTTCATCAAGTGTGTGAGCGTTGAAAAAGATGCTGATGGCAAGGTAAAACTTATCCATTGCACTTACGACCCTGCGACAAAGGGCGGTGAATCTCCGGATGGCCGCAAGGTGAAGGGAACCATTCATTGGGTGAGTGCTGCTCATGCGGTGGATGCTGAAATCCGCCTCATCGATAATCTGTTCACGCTTGAAGATCCATCCAATGTGCCGGAAGGCGAGGATTGGCATTCTTACCTGAATCCGAATTCCATGATAATCAAGCAGGCAAAGCTGGAACCCAGCCTTGCTAACGCCAAGTTGGAAGATCGCTTCCAGTTCATGCGTCAGGGCTATTTCTGCCTAGATAGCGTGGATTCCAAGCCGGACCATTTGGTGTTCAACCGCACCGTGGATTTGAAGGATTCCTTCAATAAGAAGTAAATTGCAATCCTTTTGTGAAAAAAGGATAAAATTGCAACGAGAGGTGGACTTTATACATCCAATCTTTGTAACTTGAGAAAAGGAGTTGCGATGCGTGAGGTGTGTCCTAACATGATGTTGAAAGCGATGCTGCTTGTTGTGGCATTGTTGTTTGTGTTGCCGGGTGTTGTTCGTGCGCAAAGCAATTACACGCCATCGGAACTGGATACTCTGGTTTCGAATATTGCATTGTATCCCGACCAGTTGCTGATTCATGTGCTAACCGCTTCTACATACGGAAATCAGATTCCCGCAGCGAATGCCTGGTCTCAGGCCCACAAGAATTTGAAAGGCGAAACATTGGCCGAGGCTATGGAACAGGCCAACCTGACTTATGACCCCAGCGTGCAGGCGCTACTTCCTTTCCCAACAGTTCTTGCCATGATGGACAAGTATAAGACATGGACAGATCAGTTGGGCGATGCTGTGACCACGCAGAAAGAGGATGTGATGGATGCGGTGCAACGCATGCGTCAGGCGGCCTACGACCACGGACATTTGAAAAGCAATGAACAGGTAACGGTGGAAACGGGGGATAATATTACCATCAATCCTGTGCGTACGGAATATGTCTATGTCCCTGTTTATAATCCTCGGGTGGTGTATTACGTTTATGCCGATGGCTATACTCGGGTGACTTATGGTACGGGTGTTTGGCTGGGTACTCGGTATGGTGAATGGGGTTGGGGAACCTGCTGGTTTGATTGGGGCCCTCGGGTGATTTATGTGCGGAATACGCGCTGGTACGCTCACCGTCCTATTCCTCACCATCCGCGGCGTTATGTACCGCCTCCAAGACCGCGGCCGGCGCCTCATTCTGCGCCGAGAATAGCACCGGTTCCGCCAAAATCCTCTAAGGCTGTAGCTCCTGCTCCACGGGTGGCTCCAGCACCGCAGAAGAAAGTTGCTCCTGTACCGCAGCGGGTGATGCATGCTCCACAGAATGTAGCTCCTGTGCCGCAACAGTCTACGGCTCCTCAACGGGTTGTGCCTGCACCATCTTCATCAAGGCCGAATTATGACCGTGATTCTGAGGAGCAGCAACGTCCCCGAGTCTACGAACCTCGCCAGAGCGACAATTCTAGCCGAAATTCCAGTCAGAGTCGTGTTGCGCCCACTCCGAGTCACAGTAACGGCGGTTTTGGAAAGGCTGTAAAGCGTCGGTAAACAGCGGTAAACACTTTTTTTAGTTTAGGGCGGATATTTTCGCTCTATTGTGTATATATTTGAGGAAAACAAAAGGAATTTTATGAATTTGACAAAACTGATTTCCCTGGGTACTGTAGCCTTTTTTGCTTTAGGCCTTGTTGCCTGTGAGGGCGTCAATAAGTATGAAGTAGAAGTGGTTGAGTTGGGGAACACGGATCCCGACGACCCGGGAACGGGGGGCCCTACGGATGATCCTGATGTTCCAGAGGGATCTTTGCTAGTGGATGATTTTGAAGATGGTGACCATGCTAACCAAGTCGGGGATTGGTGGTTCGTTTATACAGATGGAAGTACGGAAATAGCTTCTGATAATCCCGGTTCTGATGGAGAACCTCTCCCATCAAAAACGGATAATGGAAGTAAACAGGCTCTTACGATTATTTATGGGGATGTAGATAGTTATGCCGGCTGGGGAACGAATGTTGCACCGGTTGCTGGTAAGATTGCAGGCTTTAATGCTGTTCAATACAAGTACAAGGGCTCTGGACATTGCATGCGCGTTGAGACAACCGATGTGACGGACTATGATTACTATTTGTATTGTCCAGGAACATCTGCAGAATGGAAAACGGTAACTGCTAAGTTTAAGGACCTTTCCCAGGGTGGGTGGGGAAGTCCTGTTGAATTTAATTCCGCGAATGTCAAAACTGTGA
This sequence comes from Fibrobacter sp., assembly GCA_024398835.1. Classification (GTDB taxonomy): domain Bacteria; phylum Fibrobacterota; class Fibrobacteria; order Fibrobacterales; family Fibrobacteraceae; genus Fibrobacter. Next base: position 12,117 of record JAKSIK010000008.1, on the reverse strand, counting down.
GTTTCCAGGTAGAGGGTGGATCTCCTGCCGATACTATTTCTATTGACGATGTCTATTTCGTCAATGTGGAGTAGTAATCGCTACAGATTGATATTCTGCAATAGTTTTTCTAAGCCTTCTTCGATATTTTCGAAGAAGGCTTTTTGCAGGTAGGCTTCCGCGACTTGCTGCTTATTTTCGGGATAGTTCCCGGTTTGCAGATAGAAGATGCCGTACAATGCTGGAAGTAAGGCCTGCGATAATTGCTCGGTGGCGGCCTGCATTGCCTTCTCATTTTTTGCTAGAAGTAAGGCCTTGCGCCAATGTAGTTTTATGCCTTGCAGTTCTCGCTTGCATTGGAGTGCGAGAGCTTTTGGATTGGGTTTATACCCTGCCAGGGGTATTTGCCCGCAAAGCACTTCGTTGCGATTTGCGATGTGGAGAAATTCTAAAGGAAAAGAATCGCTCTCTTCCAGAATTTCTTTGAGGGTAAAGTAGTATTTGAAATGGATGTTCTCTTTTGCGGCCTCTTTTGCGAGACTTTGCAGAGTTGCCCGAATTTCGTCTGAAACTTCTTTTAGAATGAAACTTACATTCCATGAATCTGCAAAGGGAGAAAAACCTTCCATAAGGCAGTCCCCATGAACAAAAACAGAAAGGAGGTTTGCGCCCAATGCCTGTGCAATGCGGCGTGGCCAAGGGGAGTTTTTAAGTTCTTGAATGCTGAGAAGTTTTTTCATGTTATCCCCTAGAATTTTCCGTTAAAGGAGGAACGCTCATTGAGAGCACCTCCAAAAGTATCGTTCCTGAATAGTGATTGCGCGCTTGATTTGGCGGTACTGCCTTTTCGAAAGCGGAATGCGATGATTAAAAATAGCGCCACTAGACTGATGAATATCTTATGAGATAAAGGCATGGAGCTGTCTTGCTCTAAGTTTGGGGCAGGTGTATCTAATTGGATACTTTTGGATTGCGCGATGCTTTCTGCCAGATGATAGGCGAGGCTGGTAATGCCTTCGCCGTATTTTTGAATACGAAATTGCGGAACTAGAATGTTTTGTTCCATACTTCGCAATTTTGATTCGCTAAAAAATGACGCGGAATGCGCACCGACTTGAATAGTTCTTCGTTGCTGTTTCAGGGCCGCAAAAATGAGGATGCCTTTGTCGCCGGGTCCGCCAATTTCCCAAGCAGAACCAATATCTGCCGCAAAATTACGGGATTCCCGATAGCCCATGTCATCTAGGAATGCCACCGCCATGCGGACGCCCGTTTTTTGAAAAAGTTCTTCAGAGAGGGTATTGAAGTAGGCTACATCCTGGGCGGAGAGCAGTCGGTTTTCATCGTAGACAAAACTATGCTCGGGCTGCTTGGGAATGTCGCCTGCAATGGCAGCTTCTGCCCGAGAGGTTCCTGCGGGATTTAGCCCGAGAAGTACTCCCCAGAAAGCAAAGCAGAAAAGAGATGTCTTGAAAAATTTTAGGGACATTTCAGTTGGCTTTGCAGAGCGTCTAACTTCATTTGCTTGAGGGAGGCCGCGACGGCACTGGACTCGTCATTCCCTACGCCTTTGGCAGATGTTGTAAAATCTATGCTGGCGCCTTGGAAAGAAACTTCCACATTGTAAGATTTCATGGTACTACTGCCGACATTCAAAGTGTTTTTTTCGGTAGCAGTATATTGTGCCTGAACCCTTGGAGCTCCGGCCTCGTTCCCTGCAAAGATGTTCTTCTTTTGCAGTATGTTTTTCAAAGCGGAACAGAAGGATTTGCTTTGTGTGCATTCCAACTGAATGTTGCATTTAGAAACTTCCACCGTGTAAGAAATCGTCAATGCTTCGCCAATTCCAGCTTCTTTCAAAAATCCTAGAGGAATGTCGGGAATGATGTTGATAGAATTCTTTCCTTGAGAGCGGTCTGTTTTTGCAACAGAGAACTGGGCAATTCCATTGGCATCAGTCCTCTTTTGTGCGAGAGTGTTTCGGCCCTGATTTGCTACTAGCGGAAATTTTGCTACAAGACCTTCATTGTCGACAACCTGGATATTCCATTCCAAGGGAGCGTCGCTCTTTAAGGTGATGACCGCTGCTGGCCCAGTAATCTTAATGGTGGAGAGTTTGTCTACCAGATTCTTGTGTAGTTCTGGAATGTTGTGGGTGAGACGGTGAGATTCGTTAATGGGATAGATTGTACCTAACTTCTGTACCAGTTTTTCGTATTGGGGAACGAGTCCTTCAGCAGTAAGGATTTCTGCAGCGGCATCGCTGTATAGATGGTTCTTGATGGCGTTTGCGGCTGCGGTTTCGCGGTGGGCGATTTCCTGCTTGATTCCCTTCATCTGGAATTGAATGTCTGCGGTAAGTTCATCCATGTCCAAGGTGGCGGTGGCCTTGAAACTTTTGCCATCTGTTTTGGCGGGAACGACCGTGATCCCCTTCAACTTCAAATCGCTTGTTACATTGGTGATGTCGGAGAAGGTTTCCACGAAGTTCGTATTGCCATCCTTGATGGTTTCGCTTTTGCCAAGGGTTTGGTCTGTACTCACCTGAGAAACGATTTGCTTTGCCACGCCTGCCATAGCCATGTTGTTGGCGTCTTCCTGAGAGACTTTGGAAGTGGCTGTGTAGGTAATGACTTTCCCGGCAAAAGAAGGAATGGCGATGATGAGGCAGAGTAAAATTACAGAAAGTCTCATGTGGCGCCTACTGCAAGTCCATTAAAATCAGTTTTTTGGTGACATTGATTTTTCGTGTTTCGGCCACTGCCTTCAACAGTTGGCGAATTTGACTGTACACATCTTGAGAATCCATGAATTTGCTTGGGTCGGCATATACCACCAAATCAATGGTTTTCCCAGTTAGTACATTGACGGTAACGCTATTGAAGGCTTGCCGCAGATTTTTCACCACGAAATCATGTAAATCCTCAATCTGAGAATCGCTGTATTCGCCCTTTAGATTCATGACCACTTTATACTGGGCGCCTTTTTTCAAATCGTCTTCCCAGTAGGCAAGAATCTTCTTTTCCAGCCCTGGCATGGCCTTACGAGCAGCGGATTGTACATTCGCCCGGAGATTTGCTTGGTCCACGTGTCCGTTGTTCTTTACTTCTGCAGTTTGGCTGCCAAGAAGGCGTGCGGTGGAGGTTTCGTAGGCGCTGACTTCAATAGTTACATTGTCTGTGTTGGCGCTGCCGGAATATTTGATGTAGATGTCGGCCCCCAGGGCGAGACTTGCCAAGTAGGATAAATCATCATCGGTATTGGCGATGTCGTTTTGCATCTTGATGACATCGTCCAGTTGGGCCTGGCCTTCTAGAGAGCGAACCTCGTAATGTTTTTGAGTGAGGTAGCTGTTGATGGCTTCCATCATGGATTTGGAAAGAGGATTGCTGTTCACGACGGCGAGTTCCGAAAGGCCTTTCCCGCTTTTGGCAGGCATCACCATGATGGTGGGTGGGTATTCCATCGTGCTGGATGCCTCATAACTCATTGCTACACCATTTTCGGTGGCGCCATTGCTTGATTTTTTGGCATATGTGGCAGAAGAACCTGTCTCTGCATCTAAATCATCATAAGCTGCATGGGCGCGGCTCCGGGTTACGGCAGGGTCTTCCTTGTATTTGGGTTGGGACGCACAACCGGCCAGGAATAAAACCAATACAAAAAATGGCAAAAATGCTACATAACGCATACGAGTATTAAGATAACTAAAAAATGTGAAACTTTTTTTGAAAAAATTTTCTTTTTGTGTTTTGCCTATATATCTTTAACCTGGATACTTCTCCTGATTTTTTTTTAGAGATTGTCTATGGCTGAGAAATGGGTTTGGTTGCCGGATTGGGCTTTTGATCTTTCCCTGTGGGAAGATGAGTTGTCGGATGTTGCAGATGCAAACCACAGTTTTATCTCGTATGAAAAATTGGCAGGTCAACTGGAAAATCCCTACAAACTTCCGGGCATGTCTGTGGCTAACGTGGTAGTGGCTTCTGGCTTGGGAGCGTTGTCTCTGATGCTTGCATCGAAGAACCGCCCCAAGAATCAAAAATGGATTTTGCTTTCTGCCTTTGCAGATTTTTGTGATGAAGAAAGTTCATGGACAGAGCCGGGCCTTTTGTTCTTGGCTAAACAATTAAAAACGGCTTTGGAGCCTACCCTCAATACTTTTGGCGAAGTTTTTGCGGAAGAATTTGAAGATTGGGAAGAAGACTGGTTTAATGCTGCGAGGAAAATGAATCCAGAGTTGCTGGCCCAGGGCCTGGAATTTTTGGCGACACATCAACTGAAGGAACCTCTGGAAAATAGCAGCGACATCCAGGTGGTTTATGGCAAGATGGATAAGGCCATTGTGCCATCTCGAACTGAAAAATTGCAGGAACTTTTGCCAGAGGCAAGTTTCCGGGAACGGCCTAAGGCCGGCCATTGGCCACCCATGCTGCTTCTATAAATTTTCGAGACTTATAACTGCTCGGCTTTCGGGCCGTTTTTTTTATAGTTGTAAAAACTCACGCCGAAAGCGGTAAGCACGTAGAATAGGAAGAACCAGAGGAGAGCTGTTTCAACTCCATCGCCGATGTGCTGGTAAAGAGTGTTCCTGGTTTTGAGCTGCATCTTCCGCTGAATAACACGATCCGTAAAAATTTCGGTGTTTTGGTCGTAGTGACCATATTGGTCAATGAAACTAGAAACACCGCTGTTTGCCATGCGTGCCACGGGAATGCCGTTTTCAATGGCGCGATAGCGGACCAAGTTTAAGTGCTGGTATGGGGCGGTGCTTCGACCAAACCAGCCGTCGTTGGTAATGTTCACCATGAGTCTAGAACCCGCATCAATGGCCTCACGAACTAGGTCACCAAAAATAGCGTCATAGCAAATGAATGGAGTCCAGTTGTAAGGACCATATACAGGCGTTTCTTTGCCAGGAACAAAATCGCCCTCGCCTAAATCCACGTAATTCAAAATAGGGAAGATATCGTCGAAAGGAATACGCTCGCTGAAGGGAACGAGATGTTTTTTGATATAGCGTTGCGGGAAGTTGTCGTCGAAAGGAGTAAAGAGGAATGAGGCGTTATAAACCTCGTAACGACGGAGTGCACCAGGTTCTCGATTACGCTTGAAATCCAAGGCTCCAGTGAGAATGTATGCGTTTCGCTGGTTTGCAATGTGATGAAATTTAGCGACGGTCTTAGGCTGTCTTTTGATGTGGTCGGGAATGGCGGTCTCTGCTAGAATAATCAAGTCTGTGCCAGGGGCCACACTGTCTTTAATCATGCCAACGGTTTTGGTGATGATGGAATCGTAGCGGGCCTTGCTCCATTTTTCTCCTTGATGAATGCTGGGTTGCACCAGAGCCATAGTGGGAGATTTTTCATCTGTACCATAAAAGGGTGCTGTTTCTGGCGCGGAAAGAACAGCGGACCCATGAACCAGTAGCGCAAAGAAAATCACCAGAGGTGTGATGAGCGGCCACTTGCCTTTAATGCTCGGCCGGAAAATGGCCTTTGCCACAACCATATTGGATGCAATGATGAGTATCGTGTAACCAAAAATGCCGATAAAGGAAAGCGCTTGCAAAAGTTCTAGATGATTCCCGAAGGCGAACCCGAGATGACTCCATGGAAACGCAAAATCACCGCGGGTGCGAGTCATTTCTAACCCCGCATAAAAGAGTGGGAAGAGCCACAGCAAAACGGCATGCCCATGAACGCGGATATTGCGGGCGAGGCTGTAGACAAATGCTGCCAAAACGTTGTAACTGGTAACGTAAGCGATGAGGAGCACCAGGCCAAACAGGATGAGTCCCCCGGGAGCTGCATCCACGTGCATCACGTTGTAAATCCAGTAGTAGTTGATGGTGTTGTAGAGCATCCCCGACCAGAAGGTGGCGAAGATGATGGCTTTACGGCTGTAGTTGTTCAGTACGATGAACCAGGGAACCAAGAGTACCAAGGCGGCGGGGCCCAAGGGGAGAGGCGGAAATGCGAAGGCGTAAAATCCCCAGGAGATAGTGCTTAAGGCGAGAGCAATTCTCGATTCACGTTCTTTTACCCGTGCAAAATTCCAGCGTGCAAAAATGATAATCCAGTAGAGGAATGCGGGGCAGAAGGTGGTTGTGATATGGAATAGACCTGCGTGCCCGTTGGCGAGGTAGTCTATGGCGAGAAAGCCGAATGCGGCGAAAAAGTAGGTGTAAAAACACCGCTTGAAATTTTTACGGGTGTCGCGGAAAAAGAGGAAGGGAAGGGTAAGGGTTAACGGAATGAACTGAATTTTTTGCTGGTATAGCCCAGGGTCGTCCGGGTGTAGAGCGAAAATGACTGCCTCGGCGACAAATATCAGCCCAAGGAAAATCCAGTAGATTTTCGGTAATGCCTTCAACTGCTGAAAACTCATGAGGTGTTCCTCGCAGCGAAGGGTTAAAGTCCCGACTTGTCTTCGGGATGGAAAATGAGGACAAATTCACCCTTGGGCGGGTGGCTCTTGAAGTGGGCGAGAATTTCCGAGGGAGTGCCGATGAGGTGCTCCTCGAACTTCTTGGTCAGCTCACGCATGAGGGCAATTTTGATTTCGCCAAAGACCTGCTTGATTTCTTCCACGAACTTGTCGATGTTGTGGGGACTGGCGTAGAAGATTTGGGTAGAGGAGGCGTCGGCGCTGTCCCGCAGTTTTTCTAGCAGGTGAATCCGCTGGGCGCTCTTCTTAGGGGAGAAATACTGGAAGGTGAAGTGGTCCGTAGGCATGCCGCTACTGACAAGGGCCGTAATCATGGCGCAGGGGCCAGGAATCGCCCGGACCTCAATCCCTTCACGCACGCATTCCCGCACCAGGTTGAAGGCCGGGTCTGCCACACCGGGCGTCCCCGCATCGCTGATGAGGGCGATGTCTCCAGTTTCCTTCAAATACTCCACGTACTTGGGCGTCACCTTCTCCTTGTTGAAGTCGTGGTAGGCTTCCATGGGGGTGGTGATGCCATAGTTGTCAAAGAGAATCCTGGAATGGCGGGTGTCTTCCGCCAATACCAGAGGGACTTCTTTCAACACCCGAACAGCATGGTAGGTAATATCTTCCATGTTGCCGATGGGTGTTGCCACAATGTAGAGTACGTGAGCCATGGTTTGCGTTCGTGAGCTCAGGTATTGCTTTGGGGATTAGCCCAAGATCTTCTTTTCGTAGTCGCCCATGCAGTCCACGAGGGCCTGCACGCCTTCGATCGGCATAGCGTTGTAGATGGAGGCGCGGAAGCCGCCAACAGAACGGTGACCCTTGATCTGCACGAGGCCGCGGGCCTTTGCGAATTCGATGAAGTCCTTGGACATTTCGTCGTTCTTTTCGTCGGACACGACGTCCTTCTTGAAGACGAACGGAACGTTCATGAGGGAGCGGTCTTCCTTGGCGGCGGTACCGACGAACACCTTGGAAGCGTCGATGGCGCTGTAGAGAAGTGCAGCCTTTTCGCGGTTGATCTTTTCGATAGCTTCGACACCGCCCATGTCCTTGAGCCACTTGAGGGTGCGGTTCATGGTGTAAACAGCGAAGACAGGAGGCGTGTTGAACATGTTCTTGCCGTCGATGTGGGTCTGGAAGTTGAGCATCGTAGGAATCGTGCGGTCAACCTTACCGAGAAGGTCCTTGCGGATGATGGAGACGGTCACGCCAGCGCAGCTGATGTTCTTCTGGGCGCCGCCGTAGATCATGCCGAAGTCACTGACGTTCACCTTGCGGGCGAGGAAGTCGGAGCTCATGTCGGCGACGAGGAAGCCGGACTTCGGCTTCGGGAAGTTGTGCCATTCCGTACCGTAGATGGTGTTGTTCGCGGTAATGTGGAGGTACTTCGCGTTGTCGCTCAGCTTGAGATTCTTGTCAATGTGGTTGTAAACATCGGCCTTGGTGGAGCAGGCGACATTCACGTTACCGAAAAGCTTTGCTTCCTTGAGTGCCTTGGATGCCCACACGCCAGTGTCGGTGTAGTCGGCAGTTTCGTTCTGGCCCAGCAGGTTCATCGGAACCATGCAGAACAGGAGGGAGCAGCCGCCGCCGAGGAACACGATGTCGTAGTTCTCGGGGATGCCCATGAGGTCGCGAAGGAACTGTTCGGTTTCGGCGAACATGTTTTCAATGGGCTTTGAACGGTGACTCATTGAAAGGATACTGATACCAGAGTTTGCATAGTCGATGCAGGCTGCAGATGCTTCTTTGAGTGCTTGTTCCGGCAGGACGGACGGGCCTGCGCTGAAGTTGTAGACTTTATTTGCCATTGTATGTTCCTTGTTAGGGTTTTGTGCCCAAATGGGCTAAAAAATTACGGGGTTAAAGATAATAAAAAGGGTTTGGGGTGGCTAAACGGGGTGTAGAAAAGGGAAAAACAAAAAAAACGGAACACATATGCACTCCGTTTTGTAAGTCGTTGATTGCCAATGGGTTGATTTCGCGGCGTGCCTATGTCAGGCTTGCGATCCAGGCCTTAAACGCCCAAAGCCTCGATGGCGGCCTTGTACTTTTTAAGGCGGAACTGGGTCTTCAGTTCGCGGCGCTCCTGACGGCGGACGTATTTGTCTTCCAAAAGCATGTTCAAAATGGCGCTCTTGGCCTTTGCTGCCATGGGATTGTCTTTCAAGGTCTCCACGAAGCGGACGAATTCCTTTTCACGGGCTTCGTAGGTGGCTTCTTCGGCGCTAACACCCTGAGCCATGAGCTTGCAACTGTATTCGTCAATCCAGCCCTGGTCTTTGTGGTAGGTCATTTTCTGGATGAGTTCCACCATATCGGCGGGTACACCCATAGCGATGACTTCTTCGGGCGTCTTCTTGGTGGAGGAGGTAATCAAATCCTGCAGAATGGCGAGGGTCTGAACCTCTTCGGGTTCGCCCTTGTTCTTCAAGAAATCAGCAACATTCTGGAGAAAATCAATGTAGGGGCCGCCGGCCTTGTCCACCTGGTTTTTGTGGACTTCAGCGGCGATTTTATAAGCTTCAGCGTAAGAGAGCATGTGCAAATCCTTTTTCAGAAAAAATTTGGACCCTAAGGGCCTATACAATTTCAATATATATAATGGAATTCAAAAAAAGCATAAAAAAAAGTGGAAAAAAGGATTCCACTTTGGATTATTTACGAGAAAATGAATGGCTTAGTCTTTTTTATAGGCAATTTGCAGGGCACAGTCGTCGCCGTTTGGGCCAACGATGAGGTCGTTGCGGAAATGTACGCGGCTGTTGTTGTAAACGCGGTACTCCTTGTCGGACCAGATGTTCTTTTTCGTGCACTTGGTTGCATAATTCACCACGTCATCAATAGCCATGGAAATGTTGTAGGGCTCTGCGTTGCTGTTGCTGAGGAGCATTCCTGTGTGGAGCGTTTCGATTCTGCGTAAGAACTTGAGTTCGGAGCTGATGTCACCATGCGGGATGGAGGAGGCGTTTTCGCCACTAGCGCCCAGGGACTTGGCGATGGATTCCATTGCGGCGGTCTGGCGTTCCATGAGGGAGAGGAGTTTGTCGAATTGATCGTCGGTCATGAGTTTCCTTTGGTAAAAATACTTAGCGCCGGTTGTTGACTTCCAGCGGGTCGCGGGTAGAAATGCGGGAACGGCGCCCGAAAATGTAGTTGTCGAAGCGTTTGGCGGATTTGCGTTCGTCCACGTACTTCTGGATGCAGGCGACTGCATCGCTCAGGCTGCTGCAGCTTTGTCCGCCATCGAAATCCGCTTCCGCCAGGTTCAGAGCGGCATCAAATTCTGCGGAGCGCTCCATACTAGCGACAGAGGACTGGATGGCGTCCAGCTTCAAGTTGAACTTCTTCATCTCTTGAAGAATCCCGTTGAGGGCTTCCACAATTGCCTGGGTGTTCTCGTCGGCCATAAAAATCCTTTGTTAGAACCTTTCTATGCAATATATACTAAAATTTTGGGGCGGAAGGGCGTGGTTTGTTATATTTTGTGCTATGGCGGATGCGAAAGTCAACAAGATGAAACTGGAGAATCGATGGGAAAGATGGTTCGTGCAGTTCTGTTTGCCGTGATGGCTGTTTTTTCCACGGCGGTTTTTGCTGAGGATGAAGACCCGTGCGCAAGTTTGCCGGGAAGCCTTACGTTTGCTGCGGACGGTTACTACGAAATCGGTACAGCCGACGCTCTTTACAAGTTCGCCTGCATGGTGAACGGCGGTGCTACTAGTATCAACGGCAGGTTGACTGCGGACATCTGTCTGAACGCCTGCGGCGAAGGCGAAAGCGTGCTCAAGGCAGATGGGACCTTGAATGGAGACGGTTCCAACTTCACGCAGTGGACCCCGATGAACGTTGGCGAAGGCGTAAAGGTGACGCTCAATGGCAATGGCAAGACCATCAGCGGGCTGTACTTTGACGATATAAATGAGGCGAATGTCGGCTTGTTCGGCAAGGTGGAGGGTGCGCTCTCCATCAACAACTTGGGCATCGTGGGCTCCTATTTTAAGGGAAAACGCTATGTCGGCGGCCTTGTGGGGCGTAGTTTTTATGGTACATTGACCATCATGAACAGCTACAACGTGGGCACTGTGTGCGGAGACTATGTTGTCGGTGGTCTGGTGGGAAAGCATGCCAGCTATGGTGAATTAACTATTGCGAATAGTTATAATGCGGGCGCCGTGAGCGGACGTACTGAAATCGGCGGCCTTGTGGGATATTTCGATTACTATAGTAAATTAACCATTACGAACAGCTACAATTCGGGCGCTGTGACGGGTGAATCTGGTGTAGGCGGCTTTGTGGGGGAGGCTACTGATCATAGTACATTGATCATTACGAATAGCTACAACGCGGGCGCTGTGACGGGTGAATCTGGTGTAGGCGGCTTTGTAGGGGGAATTGCCTTTGAGGAAGTTTTGACTATTATTGAGAATAGTTATAATGTGGGCACCGTGAGTGGAACAGACGATTGTGTAGGCGGCCTTGTGGCGGGTTGCTCTAGTAATTATGGCTCATTGGTCATTAAGAACAGTTACAACTTGGGTGCCGTGAGTGGACATTATTTTATCGGTGGTTTGGTCGCGACTTCGGCGGGTTGCTCGTTGACCATCGAAAACAGCTACAACGCTGGCGCCGTGAGCGGAGGTGGCTTGAATGTTGGCGGCCTTGTGGGGTGGAATAATAGTGGTGCTATGAGCAGAGCTGCTTTGATCATCACGAACAGCTACAACGCAGGCACCGTGAGAGGCTTTGACTATGTCGGCGGCCTTGTGGGGAAGAGTGAGCAAGCATTGACCATCACGAACAGCTACAACGCGGGCGCCGTGAGCGGCAGTGATAGCTATGTCGGTGGCCTTGTGGGGGAGAGTGAGGAAGCATTGACCATCACGAACAGTTTCTTCCTTGCAGCGGATGGCATCGGTGGTTGCAATGGTAAATGCCCTGCTTATAGCGGCACAGGCAAATCCGAAGAAGAATTCCACAACGGCGATGTCGTGGCAGAATTGCATAACTGGTGTGAAACAGAAGATGGCACAGAAACTTGCAAGGAAGACGGCCTGGACGGTTCCGTTTGGGGCCAAGATTTGAATGATGTAAATTCCTTGCCGGACTTCAGTGGCGTGATTGGCACTCAGCATTTGTTGAGGTTGCACACGTTCGAGGGTGACACCCGTGTATACCCGACGAAATATGCGGAGGAATACGAATTTAAACTTCCTACGGACCTTGTACGCGACGGCTACGTTTTCGTGGGTTGGTCCACGAAGGAACATGCGGAGTCTGTGACAGACATGGTTTCTTCCATCGCAACGGGTTCGACGGGCGACCTAGAATTCTATGCGCAGTGGATGAAGATGAATTCCGAACATGTGTTCGAAATTGCCTCAGAGGAAGATCTTTACGAGTTCGCAAAATGGACAAATATGGGCTTTGTCATCAATGCTAAATTAGTTGAAAATATTTGCGTGAACGCCTGCGGTGAAGGCGAAAGCGTGCTCAAGGCCGACGGCACCTTGAATGGAGACGGTTCCGACTTCACGCAGTGGACTCCCATTGGAACGGAAACCCAAAAATTCGAAGGAACTTTCGATGGCGCTGGTCATACCATCAGCGGATTGTATGTTGATGGCGCCGAATATGCGGGGCTTTTCGGATATGTCTTTGTTGATAATATTAATGGTGAAGATGAAAAAGGCGTTG
>JAKSIK010000007.1 GCA_024398835.1 Fibrobacter sp. | reverse complement strand
TCGTGGTATCCCACCTTGAATTCTGTGAACTTGAGGCCGTGTGCGGTGCTGATGACCACCACGTTTTCGTCCTTTTGAATCTTGCCTGCGGCGACGAGTTTTTCCAGTGCACCAAGAGCCACGCCTGTATGGGGGCAGCAGTAGAGACCGATGCGGTCACCGCGATGGGCAGCATTTGCAAGTTCCTCTTCCGTAACGCTCACCACCATGCCGTTAGTCTTCTGAATGGCGCGAACAGCCTTCGGGTAACTCACCGGGTTTCCAATCTGGATGGCGCTGGCGAGAGTCTTCTTCGCCTGCACGGGAACCAGTTTGTCAAAACCACGTTCATAGGCTTGGAAGAACGGGTTAGCGTTTTCGGCCTGAGCCACGATGATGCGCGGAATGCGGTCGATGAGGCCCATGGCCTTGCAGTCTTCGAAACCCTTGGCCAAAGCGCTCACATTGCCCAAATTACCGCCAGGAATAATCACGGTGTCGGGAACGGCCCAGCCCAACTCCTGGCAGATTTCTGGAGAGATGGTCTTCTGACCTTCCACGCGAAGGCTGTTCATGGAGTTTGCGAGATAAATGCGGTTGTCCTTCGTGACTTCCTGCACAATCTTCATGCAGCCGTCGAAGTCCGTGTCGAGGGCAAGAACGATGCTTCCGTTACTAATGGGCTGGATGAGTTGTGCAACGCTGGTCTTGCCCGCGGGCAGGAACACGATGGACGGGATGCCGGCCTTGGCGCAGTAGGCGGAGAGGGCGGCGGAAGTGTCACCCGTAGAGGCACAGGCCACAGCGTCGATTTCGTGAATTTTCTTCTTGATGATGTGGTTCACCTGGCTCACGAGAACCGTCATGCCCAAATCCTTGAAGCTTCCGGTATGGGAGTTTCCGCAGAGTTTCACCTTGAGGCTCTTGATGCCAAGTTCTTTTGCGAGGGGAGCGGCGTCAAACAGCGGGCTCCAGCCTTCACGCATGGTCACGATGTCTTCTTCCGGCATGTCCGGGAGCACCATTTCGCGTTTGCTCCAGATGCCGCTCATGTCGGCGGGCTTAAAGCTCATGCGGCGTTCGGCGAACAGCTTCTTCCATTCCTCGGGGCTCTTTTCGGCCAGGGCCTTGCGGTCATGTTCCACTTCCAGAAGACTTCCGTCCACCTTGCTCCTGTAGATGACTTCGTCCAGAGAATAGGTGTCGTCGCCGTTGATGTTTCTAAAATGAGCGTTAAACTGAGTCATGGTTATCCCTTGTACGTTTTACGGCGTCAAATGTAGAAAAGAAACGCCGTATTGGAGGCTTTTGCCTTCATTTGGGCTATTCAATCTTTCTATATTGGGCTTTGTATGAGCAAGAAAAGTATTGCGGTTTTATTCGTATTGTCGATGCTTCTGGCATCTTGTATTTTTGATTCGGATGAAAGCACTCTTGGGTCCTGGCTTGGGGATCAGGGGCTGCCTAATAGCTATAAAGTCCAAACTTTGACGGTTGGCGATTTAACGCCCGTTTCCGCGGAAGTATTCCAGGATTCCACTCCTCGGGATGCGAACAGCCGTGCGGTTTTAGGTGCTGTTTCTGGTTTGAGTCATGACTTGGTCTTTGATTTCATCGTGACGGACACGGTGCTGAATACCTATTTGCAGACAGCGGATTCTGCCAAGACCTCCATCATTTTGAACTTGCTGACCCCGTTCTACACCTCAAAATCCTTCCCCCAAGATTCATTCCCCTTTGAAGAAGATTTATCCATCAAGGCTAGTTGGAAAATCACCAAGGGCGCTAAGAAGTCCAAGGTAGAAGATATGCTGGACCAAGAGGATTCTGTTTGGTATAGCCAGATTGCCTCCTGGAAGTCTCAGAACGAGGCCGATACCACTTATTCTCTCAAGATAACGAAAAAGGATACGGTGCTTGAAATCCCTCTGCCTTCCGCTTTGACTGCGGATATGAAGAATAGTGGCAAGTATTTCCGCATACAGTTGCGCCTTTCTGCTCCAGAGGCTTCCCGCATTTACCGCTTCTACGGCACGGCATCTTATTATCCGCCGGCACTGTACGTCCGTAATATCGGTGAGAAGGCGAAGCAGACTATGATGATTTGGGTGCAGCGTATGGCCGGGGTTTTCTCCAATCAGGAATCCTGCAGCGATTGTCTTGTTCTTCATGGGGGCGTCTTTGATTCTCTCGTGGTGGAATATCCGTCGAAGCCCATCATGAACGCACTCTCGGAATTTTATGGCGACGATTTTCCCTATACTGGGGGAGATGGTGGCGATGTACGTCAGGCGGTAATCCTTGCGGAACTCACCTTCTCGCGTGACGACTCTCAGGGCTCTCAGGAGTTAGGTCACCCCATTCAGGTAGTGGTGGGCTCCTATATCGATAGCGCAAAAACTCAGGATATGCGCGAGATGGAAACCTATAAGCTCAACAAGAATCTGATTGCCTCCAAGGGACATCCGAACATGGTGTTCTACGACGGAGATTCCCTCACGCTGCAGGTCACGTTCGGCATGCGTGATTTCATCAATAGGGCCAGCGATGGGCGTACATTCAAAGCTATGATGCGTCTGGGCTATCCAGTGCTTCAGGATAAGGATTCCACCTATGCCAATTATGTGACTGCAAAGGGTGATTCCAGCTACACCTTCTTTGGACATTTCGATTACGCTCGATATGATTTCAGCACCATCAAGAGTTCTCCCTCTACGCTGAAACTCTGGCTTGCCACGAAGCGGGGGGATGAATAATGAAGAAGCTATTTGGAATAATCCTCTGTTTGTGTGCTTTTGCTTCTGCTTCCATGATTGGTATGGATGCCCTTGGTGAGGAGCAGGTTTTGGGTGGTATGGCTGGAGCCGCAGGTCGTGGCTATGCGGGTTCCGCAAAAACGGGTGAGGCTGAGGGCTTCTCTCTGATGAACCCCGCTCGAATTGCTTTTGACACGAAGGTAGTATTCAATGTGAACTTTGAAATGGAGTGGTTCACAGCAGAAAAGAGTGACGAATATTTCACCACCAATAAGATTGCGGTTCCTTCCTTCAATTTGACTTTCCCCATGGGAAACTTTGGTGCCTTGGGTGTGAGCCTTTGGCAACGCTATACCTCCACGCTCCGTGAAAGTGTGAAGGACTCGGTTACAAAGACTACGACGGATATTGAGTACCAGGGAAGCGTTTATGAAATTGTTCCTACATATGCGGTTCGCGTTCCATACCTCCGTAACTTCTCCCTCGGAGCTTCAGCGCACTTGGTGATGGGCAATATTTCCCGTAGTTTGACCATGGGGCCCGATAATAGTGCAGTATCGAAGGAAGATTCCTGGGCAACCAATAATTTGGAACTCACCGATTACGTGGAAGGTACCTGGGAGGTGAATCACCATCCGGCATACTATAGCTTTGCTATGCAATACCGTGGTAAGCAGGTGTCTTACTTCTTCTCTTACACCATGGCACACACGCTGCTGAACGAACTGGAATATAACTTCCGCTTCAGCCAGCTGGATACTTTGGCTCCAACGGAGTATTCTCGTGAAATTGAAGTGCCAGCCATGCTTGCCACGGGTATCAACTACCGCTTGTTCAAGCGGCACAACATCATGATGGATTTGTCCTGGCGTGCTTGGGATGAGAATGTGGAGAATATTGGACGCAGTTATGATATGCGTGCTGTCACGAAAACGCAGAATGACTTTATGGCATCTCTTGGTTACCAGTGGGATGGAACAGGATTGTTCTATGATCCGTATTGGAAGCGTATCACCTATCGCGCTGGCGGATGGTACAAGAACTGGTACATTGAAGATGTGTATGAGTTCGGTGGCTCCGTGGGCGTTGGGCTTCCCTTGGGTAGAAAGGGAACTACGATTGACCTTGCCTTCCAGGGTGGAAAGCGTATGTCGGAATCCAAGGGTAACTGGGAAGAGTCTTTTGTTGGCATCCGTCTTGGCTTGATGGGTGTCAGTAGCTGGGGTCAAACCCGCAGATAAGTTTTGACGAAGGAGGCTGAAATGGCAGCTAAGAAAGTGAATGCAGCGAAAACCGCCAAAAAAGTGGAAAAGGCTGTAAAGAGCGCAACCAGTAAGGTTAAGGCCGCAGTGAAAAAGGTGGCTGCAAAGGCCGAGAAAGTTGTGGCTAAGGTGGCCTCGAAGGCTGTTGCCAAACCAGCTTCTGCAAAGAAGTCTGTAAAGGCAGTTGCAAAGGCAAAACCCTCAGCTCCTAAAAAGGGTACGAAGGTTGCTTCTAAGATGAGTGCAAAGTCTGCTGCACCTACGGTGAAGATGACGGCCATTGCAAAGCCTACCGCCAAGGCCGTAGTGAAGCCTGCTGCAAAAGTTGCGAAGGCAAAACCTGCCGCTAAACCCGCTGCTAAGCCAGTAGCCAAATCCGCAGCAAAGTCTGCTGCCAAGTCTGCCGTAAATCCGGCCTCCATGGAACAGTCCTTCAACGCAGAGTATCTGGTGCTGATGCAGAAGGACCCCAACTGGATGCAAGCCTTCTGGGAAGTCTCCGAGAAACGTATCAAGGAAGCCAAGAAGGGGAAAGGCAAGTTGGTGATTCGCCTGTTTGATATTTCCGGCGACCTCACTATCAAACGCTCCAAGAAGCTTAAGTTCCGCGATGTGGAAGTTCCTGCTAATGCTCGCAGCTGGTATGTGGAGAACAAGGCTACGGAAAATTGCGTGGCTGTTCTCGGCGTGGCAAATGGAAGCCAGTTCATGCCCATTGTAGAGGGCGCTCCTGTCCAGACCTTCTCCATGAATGGCGCTACCATCAAGGGCGACGACATCTTCGTCAAGGCTTCCCTCGGCAATGCTGCCATGGGTGGCTTTGGAAGCTCCGGACTTTCCAGCATGTCTGCCCAGACTTGGCTGGAGTCCCTCTCCAGTTCTTCCGGCTCCATGTTCTCTGGCGCACTTTCCAGCGCAGCTCTCAAGAGTAACGCTCTGGAACTTCCGAAGGATTCCGTCAGCTATGGCAAGGATTTCTTCCTGTGGGTAAAGACTCGCCTCATCGTCTATGGCGGCACACGTCCTGATGCTCATCTGCAGGTTCGTGGCGAACCATTCCCGCTGAATCCCGATGGCACTTTCAGCTTTGAGGAAGATCTTCCGGACTCCAATAAGATTATTCCTGTTTTCGCTACCGATAAGGACGGCGATTTCCCCACGACTATTGTTCCCATCGTTGTGAAGCGCACAGAATAAGCCTTCGGCTTAATTATTAATTATGAATTATGAGATTGGAGATTACGAATATGTCGCCTTGTCGTCTCGTAATTCATAACTTATAACTCATACTTGTCTATGTCTGTTCCTGGTAAGATTCTATTGCTGCTCCACGCTCATTTGCCCTTTGTGCGTGAGCCTGAGTACGACCGATTCTTGGAAGAGAACTGGTTTTTTGAGGCCATGTCGGAAACCTATCTTCCGCTGATTCAGATGCTTCGCCGCTTGGAAGAACGGGGCGTTCCCGGCACTTTGAACTTGAGCGTTTCATCGGCACTCCTCGCCATGTTTGGGGATGAACTGCTCCTGAATCGTTTCACGGAACATCTCCATCGGCAATTGGAACTTTTGGAAAAAGAGAGAACCACTCTCCAGAATAATGCCGATTTTTTAGAGGTGGTCTACTTTTATGTCCGTCGCCAAAGGGCTCTCATTGAAACTTGGGAGAATGTTTGCCACTATCAGGTGATTCCTGTATTATCGGAACTTGAAAAGTCGGGAAAGTTGACGCTTCTCACTTGCGTGGGAACTCATCCATTTTTGCCGGCTTATCAGAGCGATGTGGAATCCATTCGCCTGCAATTGGCGGTGACGGTGAAGGCTTTTGAAAAGGCCTTTGGCCGTAAGCCCAAGGGCCTCTGGCTCCCAGAATGTGGCTACTTTGAAGGCTTGGATGCGTTACTTGCAGAATATGGCTTCCAGTACTTCTTCCTAGAGACCCATGGCGTACTTCTCGCGAAGCCCGCGCCCAAATACGGCGTATTTGCGCCAATAAAGACCCCTGCGGGACTTTATTGCATGGGCCGCGAGCAGAACAGCTCTATGGAAGTCTGGAGCCGTAAAACCGGCTATCCGGGCCACCCCGAATATCGGGAGTTTTTCAAGGACATCTGTCAGGAGCGCTCTCCAGAATACCTGGGCCCGTACTTCATGGCAGGCACGACTCCTATCGAGACAGGCCTCAAGTATTATCGCATCACGGGCCGTGAAGAAAAGCAGGTGTATCGCCCGTGGAATGCACTTCGTTTGGCGGAAGACCACGCCCGCCTTTTCATCGCCAATCGTGAAAAAACGGTAAGTGAGCTTCTCCCGCACATGGAAGGGAACAAAGTCTCTGTTCTCTGTCCTTATGATGCAGAACTTTTTGGACATTGGTGGTTTGAAGGTCCCCTGTTCATCGAAAAACTTTTTGAGCGGGCGGCTAGTTCTAACGTTATTGAAATGGCTTCTTTGGAAGATACTATGCATTCCTCGCCAGATGTGGATGTCCATGAACCAATCTTCTCCTCTTGGGGCGAAGGCGGCTTTAGCGATGTGTGGGTGAATGACGAAGTGAATTTCGCCTATCCGCTGTTCTTCCGTATGCGGAAGATGATGGAGGAGATGAAGAAGCATATCGCTGCGATGAACTCGTCAGCGAAGAAGGCTGTTGCTCTCCAAAAGCGCTTCCTTGCGCAAATTGCACGTGAAGTTTTGCTGTTCCAGGCCTCGGACTGGGCTTTCATGGAACACAATAAATCCGCTGCTGATTATGCCAAGGCTCGCCAGAACGAACATTACCGCAACGTATGTGCTTTGTATGGGGCGGCCACCTCAGCACTGGCCTTTGGCAAAAAACATCCCGATACCATTCTTTTGGAAAGATTGGAGAAGAAAAACAATTTGTTCCCCTGGATTGGGGAGATTATTTGATGAGTGTTGTACATGGGTAGTTTAGAGACAGATAGCAAGTTCCTAAAAAAAGCGGTGATTGTGAACGTGGTTGGCACAATCCTCAAGATTTGTGGCCCTCTGCTTACATTTGTGATGGCTCGCATTTTTGGGGCGGCGGAATTTGGCATGTTTGTCTCTGCTCAAACATTGCTTTTGACTATTGCTCGCTCTTCTACCTTAGGCCTTGACAAGGGCCTCTATTGGTACCTTCCGCAGAATAAGCTGAATAATCGTGCTCCCCATGATGGCATTATGGAATCCTTCTGGATTTCCATTGCTATTGCACTATTCTGTACGGCAGTGATATTTGTGGGATCCTTTACGCCCTACATTTCGAAGGAATTACCCTGGTATGGAATTTCCCTCATCTTCTTTGCCGGAACCTATGTCTTCAGCAATTCCTCGGAAGGGAATCGTCGTCCTCAAAATGCAGTATTCATCAATTCCTTCCTGGTGGTGACTCTCGCTCCAGCCACATCCATAGCGCTTTATTTCCTTCATGTTCCGCATGCGCTTCCGCTAGGCCTTCTTGTAGGGCAGGTGGTGGGCTTCTTTACCCATTTTGTCTTGGTCCGCAAGCAATTCCCAGAAATGCCGCTTATTCCTGGGAAACTGGTCTCTAAAAAACTACTGATTTATTCGCTTCCCCTAGGGTTGGATGAATTTGTTTCTTCTTTCCTGATTCGTTCTAGCCTTTGGCTGGTCATGCTTTTCCTCGGTCCCGAGAAAGCGGGCGCCTATGGTATCATGGTCACTATCTCGAATGCGCTTCAGACCATTCGGGTGGGCTTCAATCCCATTCTTACGCCTGTTGTTGCGGGTATGGAAAGAGGGCGCCTGAAGGCGGACCTCCGACCCGTTTATAGCTATTGCGTTTTCATGGTGACATTGATTCAACTACTCATCGGGTTCTTTATCGTTCTCTTCCCAGAACAGATTCTGAACATTGCGGGGAAGGACTTTATTGTTCAGCCAGAAACCTTGGGAATCCTTCTTCTGGTTCATTTGGTGGCAGGCTTTGGCGGAATGTCTTATGTTGTTCTGAATGGCCTCGGGAAAAGCCTTTTCTCTATGATTGTAGATATTCTGTCTTTGATGGTTGCTCTTGCAACGGGTTATTTCCTCATTCCTGCCTATGGTCTTGTGGGGGCGGCCCTTTCCATGCTGTGCTATAACATCTTTGCCATCGTTCTCAACAATGGCTACCTGATTAAGATGGGGTTGTGGCCTTATTCCTCAAAATTGATTTCCCAAGTGGTTTGGATTTTGATACTCATCGCCTTCTATATCATGCTCAACATGCAAGTGTTTACCTTGACGCTATTGGAGAAGGTCTTTGCCTATGTGGGGATTCTTGCAGTTTTAGGAATCTACTGGAAGATTATGAAGAAGCGCATCGAGGCGGATAGAAACGCTCATGCAAAAAATTAATGTGGATTTAGAGATGAAAAAGATCGAACAGGATGAATGTCGTGGAATCCAGATGTCTGTGTTGGATGAGATTTCGCGTGTTTGCAAAGAAAACAATCTGAAGTATAGCCTAGCTTACGGAACTATGCTTGGGGCCGTGCGCCACAAAGGCTATATTCCTTGGGATGATGATATCGATATCTGGCTTTTCCGCGAGGATTACGATAAGCTCCTGAAACTTTTGAAAGATCCGAAGGTTCCTAAGAAGGAATGGCTTGGCCTTATTGACGATACCAGCAAGGATTTCCATTGTCCTTTTGTAAAGGTCCACGACAATCGTACAACTGTGAAAATGGAACGCCATGTAGGTGAAATGGGTTTGTGGGTGGATATTTTCCCAATGGATGGTGTTCCGGAATCTAAAATTCTCGCAAAGGCATACGTGTATTTCATGGGCTTCCTGCGTATTTTCAGCTTGGCCATGAGTACGGATTTTAAATCCAAAGGTTATGACCGCTGGACTCTTTTCTACAAGCGCTTCTTCTACGCATTTACACTTCTTGTAGGGAAGAAACGTTTTTGCCGTTTTGTGGACTGGATGGCTTGTCGCTTTCCTGCTGCACAGTCGAAGTTTGTGGCGAATCCTTTTTTTGATACCAAAACAGACCGCATATTGGAACGTGAAAAAATCAGCGAGATGGTCCCGTATCCTTTTGAAAATCGGGAATATCTAGGGGTCAAGAATTACGATTACTATCTGTCGCAATTCTACCGCGATTATATGCAGCTCCCGCCAGAGGAAAAACGCTATAATCACGGCTTGGATGTCTGGTGGAAGCAGGAAACCAAGTAATTTCGGTACAGAAAAGTCATTTGTTCGCTCCATGAGATATAATGGGGGATGAATGGTCGTATTGGGTGGATAGAGAGCCTATGCTATCATTATGGGTGTGGCCATAAAATCCTATATTTATGATGAAAATTTTATGTGGGGTTACCCCCGCAAAAGGAATCGTCATGAATTTTTTGGATAGAAACGAATTTAATTTCAAACCCTCCGCAAAGGTTCTTGATGCTATCAAGAATTTTGACCCGGAACAGCTTTGCTTTTATACCCGCATTTATGATGAAGGCAAAAAGAGTATTTTTTCTGTAAAGCTCAGTGAAATCTATAATGTGCCTGAAGAGCAGGTGCTGCTGGGATATGGTGGCGAAGATATTCTGAAAAATGCGGTACACTACTATTTGATGAAGGGCGACAACAAGACCATCATGATTCCGGAATTCTCTTGGTGGTACTACAATCGCATTGCCGGAGAATGCGGAGGCTCCTTTAAGATGTATCCGCTCTATGAAAAAGAGGATACCTTTGCCTACGATGTGGACGAAGTCATTAAACTGACTAACGAAAATCATCCGCGGATGCTTCTTCTTGCATCTCCTAATAATCCGACGGGTAATAGCCTTACGCCGGAAGAAATCGGGCGGATTATGGAGAATATCCCGAACGACACAATGGTGTTGATTGATGAAGCCTATGCCTCCTTCATTACCACAGATACGGCTTATATCGCCCCGCTGGTGAACAAGTATTCCAACCTCATTATTTCTCGCACCCTTTCCAAATTCTTTGGACTTCCTGGCCTTCGTATGGGCTTTGGCTTTATGGGCAAGGGCCATGAGGCTTTCCTCAGCTATGCCAACAAATATCTGGGCTATAACCGCTTTAGCGAGGCGGTGGCCATGGCTGCTATTGATAGTGAGGACCACTACCGCAAGGTTGCTGATGATATGGAATGGGACCGCCAGCTCTTCAAGAAGGAGCTGGGCTCTCTTCCTGGATTCAAAGTTTACAAGAGTGTGGCGAACTTCATTCTCATCAAGTATCCCACTCGCATCAAGGAAGCTTTGCAGAAGGCTATGGCGGAACAGGATTACAAAATCAAGTTCATGAGCGATAAGGGCCTGGAAGACTGCCTCCGCATTACGCTTGGGCGTAAGGAGCAAATTCAGGTTGTTGTTGACACCATCAAGCGTTGCGCTTTATGATAGCTGTAATTCTCGCCGCAGGAATGGCTTCCCGCCTTCGTCCTTTGACCAACAATACGCCGAAGTGCTTGCTGGATGTGAAGGGCCGTTCACTTTTGGAACGTTCGATGGATGCCCTTATCAACAGTGGTATTCATGATTTCGTTATTGTGACGGGATACCTGCACCAGATGATTGAGGATTTTGTGGCGAAACGCTATGGAACAACAGTCCAGGTCAAGTTCATCCACAATGCCGTTTACGATAGCACTAATAACATCTATTCTTTGTGGTTGGCGAGGGAAGCTGTTGATGGTAAGTCCTTCCTGCTTTTGGATAGTGATTTGCTGTACGACCCTCAGATTGCAAAGAATGTCCTCGCAGCGCCTTCGAAGAACGTGCTCACGTTGATTCGCCATCCCCTTGGTGAAGAGGAGATGAAGGTGGTTGTCGATGCCGCCGGCGCCATTGTGGAAATCAGCAAGACTTGTTCCCCTGCCGCAGCCGCCGGCGAAAGCCTCGGTATCGAAAAAATCGGTGATGCCTATTCTACGGCCTTGTATAAGGAATTGGACAAGATGATGAATCAGGAACACTTGGAAAACAAGTTCTATGAGCTTGCCTTTGAGCGGCTGATTTCTCAAGGCCATACCTACACGGTTTTGGACGCTACGGATTACTTCTCTTGCGAGCTGGATACCGTTGAGGATTTTGAGAATGCAAAGTCTACGATTCCGCTAGACTAGGATTGTCGTTCATGGTGAAGTATCTCTTTGTCTTGACCAGTTCTCCAAAGGATTTCTTTTGCGAACAGACCATTGTGGCTATCGCATCTCTTCGAGTGCATAATCCACACGCCTTCGTGACGCTTTTGACGGATGATAAGACCGCTGCTACTCTGACAGGAAATCGTGCTGCTTTGAAGGATGCCGTGGACGAGTTGAAGGTCCTGGATTTGCCGGAAACACTTTCGCCCATGCTTCGTTCCCGCTACCTCAAGACGGTGATGCGTAACGTTATTGACGGCGATTTCCTCTATATGGATTCTGATATTGCCATCGTTGGCGATTTGAGCATCCCGGCGGAATGGACGGAAGATATTTACGCGGTTCTGGACTTCCATACCAAGCTCCATAAAGCCATAAATCGCAAAAAGATTCTGAATAACGCCAAGATGCTTGGTTTCTCTCCCATATTGAACGATGAGATCTTCAATGGGGGAGTGATGTACGCCAAGGATTCTCCCAAGGCGCGGGAATTTTTTAAGACCTGGCATGAACTTTGGCAGTATTGTGTCACCAAGAACTTCCCTTATGACATGGCGAGCCTTGCGGAAGCCAATTTCAAGTTTGGTTACATGACGCAAAAGGCCGGCGGCGAATGGAACTGTCAGATGGCCTATGCCAAGAAGTTCATTCCCAATGGTAAGGTGTTCCATTTCTTCGGTTCCCGCATCATTGATACCTGCGGACGCAAGGTGCCCGAGAGCATGAACATCTTCCTCCCGAAGATTTTGCGGAGGGATTTCTACACGAATCTGAAGAACATCCCTGTAATTGTGAATGCGGACAAGAGCATCACGATTAACGCATACTATGATGATGTGATTGCCCATGCCAAGGAAGCCTTTTTGTATCAGACAAAACATGCGGGTACCTTTGGTGCGGACATCATCCGTTCCTACGCATTCGCAAAGTCCCTTGGCTTTGTCTATAAGAAATTGCCGTTTGTGCTTCCGCTGTTGTCACTAATCGGGAAAATCCTGTAGGGGTTGCGCTATGAGTTTGCTTTTCAATCTTACAGCAGTGCAGCCTATTCATAGCGCCAAATTCCATGGGGGAGGCTCCTATGGAGAGGTGATTTTCTGGGCGATGGTAAAGCGCGGTGAAAAGTTCAGTTGTGCTTACGATAGCCGAAAGTATTTGGACCCGAAAATCATTGACGCTTGCAAAACAGGGAATATTCCGCTGTTTGATATTAGCGAAAAGACACCACAGCAGATTATAGATGAAAATGGCATAGATGTCTTTTATACGCCGCTTTATTCGTTGGAGAAGAAGTGGAATATCAAGGTAAAGCGGTTTGTTCTCACTTGGCACGGTGCGCGGGCTCTTGAGATGCAGTACAGCCCCTTGGGAATCTCTTTTGCGAAAAAGTTCTCCCAGAAGGCGGAGGCTTTGGTCCGTTATCGGGAATCCTGGAAGCGCCTTTACTACAAGCCCAAATATCAAGAATTGGCTGCTCGCCTAGCCTCGGGCGAGGCGCAGGCCATCACGGTAAGCGAACACAGTCGTGCTAGCATCAAGAGCTTCTTCCCGGAACTCAGGAACGCCAATATTCCGGTATACTACAGCCCTATGGCGAATGAGGAGCCGGAAGGTTTTCTTCCGCCGAACGTTCAATCCAAGAAGTACTTCTTGCTGACCAGTGGCGCCCGCTGGGAAAAGAACAACCTCCGGGCGGCGATGGCTTTTGATGAATTGCTGCCGGAGATTGGTAAAGACGAATTGGGTTTTGATTTCAAGGTGGTCATTACGGGAGTGACGAATCCCAAGGCCTATTTGAAGCATTTGAAAAACAAGGACCGCTTTGTATTGCTTGGCTATGTGGAATCCAAGGAATTGGAGTTCCTGCATCAGAACGCCTACGCATTTATTTTCCCCAGTTTGAATGAGGGCTTTGGTTATCCTCCCATGCAGTCCATGCGGTATGGAGTGCCGGTGGCTGCAAGTGGCACCACATCCATTCCCGAAATCTGTGGCGACGCTGCCCTGTATTTCGACCCTTATTCTGTCAGCGAAATCAAGAATCGCCTGCTTCAATTGCTGGATGCAAAAATTTATGACGAATATGCGGGTCGTACTTTAGGCCGCTATGCTGCTGTAAGTAAACGGCAGAGCGAGGATTTGGAAAAAGCGGTAGATTTCATTTTAGGGAATCTAGGATGAATCCTTTTGTCGCGATAACTGCGGTGGCACTTCTGGTGCAGAGCATCATGCTGGTGCTGTTTTTCAGCTTGCCAGACCCCTTGGGACTTTCCCTCTCTGAAATGTTTGCGGGGAAGACCATTTGGCAAGTCTTTATGGCCTTTGGCGCCATTCTTGTGATGTCGGGCATCTTTGCCTTCTTGAAAAAGCCGAGAGCACTCGCCGTTTTTTACAGCATCTATTTCTTTTTTGCTATTGCGGATTATGAGGTGTTCCGCTTCTCTCATCAGAGGCTTTCCTATTCCTTCATTCGCACCTATTTCCATTTCTCAAATATCACGGATGCTACAACCATTTCCACATTAGGTGGCGACGCATTGGGCACGTTCCTTTGGGTTGCATTGTTGTTCCTGATTATTTTTGGTGGGGTGTTTTTTTGTGTTGCGTGGACTATTAAGAAACGGAAAAAAGGCCGTGAGTCTATAGCCGCTCCAACATGTTCGAAAAAAGTCCCCATCTGGTTTGTTTCTGTGGGAATGGGCTTGTCCATCACTCCGCTAATCCTCTTCATAGGGGGTGTTCGCGGGACTACCGAATTCCCTTTCAATATTGATTGGCGCTTCACTTTAGGGAAGTATACGTTGACTGCTCCGGTGCTTCACATCGCAGCGCTGGAAACTTTTGAATTTGTTCGGGACGATTTCACTATTACGGATGAACTCATTGAGGATTTGGATTCTTTCTTGCCGGCGGATTTTGCGGCTAACCGCATAGATAAGGAATATCCGGCCTTCCGCGGAGCTCCCTCCTACGAATATAAGGCTCAAAAGCCTTATAACATCGTCTTCATCTTTGGCGAATCTTTCAAGAGCCGCTATTTTAACCAGATGCTGGCAGGGGATACTGCTTTTGCACCTCATGTCTGGAAACTTGCCTCCGGCGGCTATTTCCCGAAGGCTGTAGATTCTACAGGTGTCGAAGTCCCCGTGGGTGGTGGCCTCTGGTTCAAGCACGGCTTTAGCGGTAGTTACCCCACGGTTCGCGGCACAACCTCCACCTATCTTGGTTTCCCGTCCCACCCCAATCGTGATGTTCCCTGCTTTTATGCCTCTAATCACTTCACGGGCTTCCAGGAATATCTTACCCATTACAAAAAAGCCTACATGACCATTTCCAATCCGGTTTTTGACCATACCTTGCCCTTCATCGAAAAATTCTACGGCGATAACTGGCGCTTGGCAGAAGAAAAAGTGGAAGGGGATGTGGATAGCATCGGTGTGGATTTGGCCATTGAAATGCTGAAGGACATGCCAACGGATAGTCCCTGGTTCCTTTCAGCGAATACCATTGCCACGCATATTCCGTTTAGACATTATCCCGATGGTTTTGCGCCGAAGCCAGAAGATGCTTTGGAACGCTACAAGCACGCTATTCATTATACGGACAATCAGCTGGGCCGATTGTTTACGGCTCTTTCAGAGCGTCCGGATTTTGACAGAACGGTGATTATTTTGCTTGGGGATCATGATACGCCAGTGGATTCTCTGGATTACAAGGTTCCCCAGCCCTTGGGCGTTGCCTCGGCAGAAATCTTCATGGGCATTTTCTCGGCCGATTCGGCGTTGTTCCAAGGTCTTCAAGTTCGCGAAGACGTGGCTTCCCAACTGGATGTTGGCCCTACGATTTTTGATTTGGCGGGCGTCCGTGCGTCGCACCATTTCTGGGGTTATGACCTGCTTACCCAGGAACGTCCTGCAGACCAGCCGGCGGTATTCTATTCTCAAAATGCCTACTATCTCGGATTCCGCGACCACGTGTTGACGGGAGGCCTTGAAAATGAGGAAGTCTATAAGGGTGTAGATGGTAATTTTGAAGTGGTGACGGATGATGTTGCTCGGTCTTGGAAGGCTAAGGCTGTAGGGGCTAGCAAGGTTGTTCGTTCCTTGCTTCGCAACGATAACATGCGTCCGGAATAAGCGGTGCCGCTTATCCTTCTCTTTTGTCATTTGGTCTAGTTGTTTGCTAAGTTGTGCTTAGTGGTGGGCGTCTAATTTTTATATTTATCTTCATGAGTACAAAAAAGACGTTTGCAGAAAAGCTTTCCCAGTGGTACATTCCTCTCGTTTGTAGAAATCGTTTCAAGGCGCTTGGCTTTTGGCTTTTGCTTGCCGTGGCCATGGCTTTCCCCATTCTCGTCTATCCGGGTCTCAAATTAGATGTGGATCTTTCCCATCTTTTGCCGGAAAACACTCCTAGCGTTAAGGCTCTTGAGGAATCTTACCAGCGCTTTGGAAGTACCGACCGTTTCATGATTGCCATTCAGAGCGAAAGTGCCGGGGTGGTGGCTGCACTTCAGGATTCTATTGCGGATTATATTCATAAGAATTGGGAAGGGGACTTTGTCTCTACCCAGGTGGATAATGACAATCAGTTCTTTAAGGATAATGCCCTTCTTTACCTCCCGGTAAAACACCTGGAGAACATTCGGGATAACCTTGAGGACTTGCAGCTTGAAATTGGTCGAAAGAATGGCCCGTTGGTTGTGGACCTTCTGGGAGAAGTTTCTGGCGATAGCGCCTCCGCTGAAGGCGAGACAGCGTCTGCGGTGGCCTCTGCAAAGAAAGAACGCGTCTGGTTTGATCCTAATCTCCCTCGGGAATTAGGCCTCCCGGAAGAAGCGGAAAGCGCATTCGATTCTTTCATTCGCAAGAATGACAAGGATGTCAAGCAGGATGCCAATTCTGAGGAATGGAACCCGAAGGCTTATCTCCCGTCTCATTTGAAAAACCGCCTGATGGGAACGCCCCGCCCCGATAGCACAGGAAAGATTCTCTTCAATGGTGTGGTGAATGCAAAACTCATCAAGCCTTCTACGGACTATGAATTCGTGACACATATTCTGGCTCGTACGGATTCGCTGCTGGCTTATTTCAGCTCCAAGACTTATGAAGTCCCCACCCGCTTTACGGTGGAGGGCACTTATGAAGGCTTGAAGGAAGTGGATGAAGTCACCAACGATAGTGTGTTCTCCTTCGGTATAAGCCTCGTACTTATCTTCCTCCTCACCATGTTCTTCTTCCGCAGTATCAAGGGTCCCATTCTTGTCACCAGTTCTGTACTTTACGCCTGTGTCCCTACGCTAGCCTTTACGGCACTGTTCTACGGAAAATTGAATCCGTTCACCGTATTTGTGGCGTCCATTATCTTGGGTATCGGTATTGACTACTCCATCCATATCTTAGGAAATGCTCAGAAACTTCTCCGTAAGTTTGCCACCTTGGAAGAGGTATTGGAAGAGACGCAGAGGAAGATGCTGAAACCCTTTATATTGGCTAGTTTTACGACGATTGCGGCCTTCTTGACCCTCCTGGTGGCCCATTTCCGTGGCTTCTATGAATTTGGCATCGTGGCTTCTATGGGTGTGCTGTTCAGTATGCTTACGGCAGTGTTCGTGTTGCCTGTTTTTGTGGCTTGTATGGGCGGTATTCCTGCCGCGCCAGAGGGCAGTTTGCTGCCTAAATCCTGGAGTGAGGAACGTATTTTCAAGAACTTCAAGCGCATTGCCATCGTGGGCTTTATTCTGGGTGCCTTTGCATTGTTCTTTACCCAGTATGTTGATTTTGAACACGATTTGAAGAACCTCCGCCGCGCTTCTACGGCAAAGGTGGTGGCCACCAATAAAATTTCTACCAAGGTGACCCGCGCTACAAACCGCGCCGTGACATCTACGCCTGCGGCTGTTATGGGTTCCAAGGCCGAACAACTGGACAAGCTTTATGACACCTTGATGGTGCGCCTCAGCCAGGAAAAGGATCCCATGCTGGGAAGTTTCCTCACTTTGCGGAGTTTTGTTCCTCATCCGGATTCTCAGGCAAAACGTCTGGAAGTCATCGAGGAAATTCGCGATTTGGCAGAAGCCCGCGTGTTTGACAGAGCTGAGGGGGAGGATTCCTCCAATGTGGCGCTTCTGCGTAAACTTGCTTCTGTGGAAGAACCCTTTACTGCAGAAGATGTTCCTAGCTGGACTCTGGATTTGCTCCGCGAAAAAGATGGCTCCTATGGAAAGATTGGCTTCATCTACGGTGATTTCCCTAGCTGGGATGCGCATGCCCTTCATGATTTCCAGGAACGGTATGGACATTGGAATTTTGATGGGGAAGAACTTCGTACCTTCTCTTCACAGTTCATCCTGAGTGATGTGATTGAGTCGGTGAAGGCGGACAGTTTCAATCTGGCTCTCGTCATCATGATTGTCATCGTTCTCACGTTGGTGATTTCCTTCCGCAAGCCTTCCATGTTTGTTGCGGGAACTATTTCTTTCGGTATGGGTGTGCTACTTACGCTTGGATTGCTTGGCTTCCTCACGGACTTCTTTGAATTCGGAAAGATTAGCATCTACAACGTGATTGTGATTCCCATGACCCTTGGCATCGGCATTGATGCGACCATCCACTTCATTACTTCCTGGACTTCAGATAAGGGTTTGTCCTTGCGTCAGCTGTTTGATACTACGGGTCGTAATGTGATGGCAAGTTCCACTACAACGATTGCGGGCTTCGTAGGATTTCTCTTTACGACTCATCGCGGCTTGCAGGGCATCGGTCATTTAGCTTGCATCGGTATAGGAATGTTCCTCATCACCAGCGTCGTCTTCTCCATGTATTTGTGTGGCGCTTGGCTGAAGAGAAAATAGAATCGACGGCAGCTGATTGCTTCGCGTTCTAGAATCCCCGCTCCAGCGAATAGTCCGCTAGGCGAATGAGGGAATCCATCAGGTCTTTTAGCCGCTTGCCATCTTGGGGGCGGCTTTCTTGTATATCTTCATTCTGGTGGGTGTCGCCCTCGGCGAAGAGTCCTTGAATATCGCCCCCTTCTTCGGGATGTCTGGTAATGAGCCGCAGACCTTCATAACCGATGGCGGTATAGCCGTTGTATGCTCCCAAAGAAAGTCCTTCACCATGACCTCTCAGCAAATTATGGCCCATGAACATATTGGGGACGGCGAGCCCTGCCAATTCCAGAATGGTTGGCGCTACATCGATTTGGGCCGCTGTTGCGGTGTCCAATTGTGCCTCGATTCCTTCTCCGTGAATCAGGAAGGGAATCCAGGTGGCGTTGGAGAAGGCGCCGCCGTTCATGGTAGAAACGCCGTTTTCACCCAGAGGGAATCCGTGGTCTGCCATGATGATGACATAGGTATTCTGGAACCAGTCCTTGCTTTCCACAGAACGCATAAAACGGGCCAATTGGCGGTCGGCATAATTCATGGTGACTTTGACGCGTTCCGTAAGCGGGAGATTTTTCTCCTCATCGGTCATCCCTGCCGCAAAATTGAAAGGATAGTGGTTGGAACGGGTCATCAAAGTGACTAGGAAGGGCTTGTCTTGGGTGGCCAGGGTGTCATTCACATAGGTGATGGCGTGGTCGAAGAAGGTAGAGTCGTCTTCGCGATTGCGGTCGTAGTGCTGTGCGGTGTACCACTTGGACATCCATACGCCCAGATTATCCCAGGCCGGGTCTGCAGCGGAGAAGTAGTGTGTTGTATAACCAGAATCGGTAAGGACGGAGGCGAAGCTGGGAATGAACACATGGGCGAGATCTGTAGCTTGCGCGAGCTTGGAGTGATGGGGAATGCCTACATGGCTGGAGAGAACGCCGCCAGTGGTAGGGAGCCCGCTGGTGTGCATTCGCGCCCAAACGCGGGAACTTGCCGCCAGGGAATCAAAGTAAGGTGTTGGTGATGGCTTCATGCCCGGGTTCAAAAATCCGGTGTTCAAACCGCGATGGGATTCCATAAAGACGACGATGAAGTTTGGATGTTTTGCCCGCTTGGCAAGTAATGCTGAATCTTGAGTGAGGGCATCTGTCGGAATGCGGAACAGCGGCGATTTAGAGGTTGCATCGTCTTTTGGGAAAATCCACAGGGAATCGCCTTCAATGTGGTTCCATAAGGCTTCAAAAGTAGTTTTATGTTGGGCAAGTTCCTCGCTGGAAAGCCCGCCAGCTTTGCCTGAGGAAAAAATCTCGTTCCACACGAGGGTAGTCACGGGCCGGAGTTTTGTGGCCCGAGCATTGCCTGTCCAAATCACATTCACAAATAGGGAAGAAGCGATGTAAAAAATCACGAGGAAAATCGCGGTTCCCTTGAAGGACCAGTTAGCCTTCTTCAACAGGCGGTAGACACCGTAGGTGAAGGGAAACATCAGAATCAGCACTACAAACTGCAGGTAAGGTACGGAAAGGTCGTTAGCCACGTAGTCCCAGAACATCACGATGGAGGAGGTGTCCTTGTAGGTGTTTGCGAGACCGAAGGAAAGGTGGCTCCCCAGGAAGCGCAACAGTTCGTGGTCCAGGAATGTGACAGGAAGCAGAATGCCATGGAAAATGGCATATAGAATGATGCAAACGGAAAATACGGGATGCTTAGAGGCCTTCGCGGGTTCTGATTTTTTTGCAGAGTTCTTGCGACTTACGATGAATTGAATTAATCCTGCAACAATGGTGAAAACCAAAAGTGCGTTGCAAATCCAGATGAAGTCGTAGCAGACTGCGTGGAAGATGTACCAGTCGGGTTTACTGACGAAGGGAAATCCGTATGGATTGTTGCGGAACAAAAGCAGCACCCGCAAAATAATGTGCATTACCCAGGCCGCGAGTGAAATGTAGACTAGCGGCTTCAATGGCGATAGAAATCCAAACAGTTTCTTTAAAAACATCATACGGCTAAGTCTCGATAAAGCTGGAGTTGACGCTTGAAGCAATCATTCCAGCTGAATTTTTCGGCGTAGGTCCGAGCGTTTTCCTTCATGCGCTTCATGTCGGACTGGTAGAGTTCGATAATAGCATCTGCAAGGGCCTGTGGCGTGCGCTCCTTGAGAATGGTCCCTGCCTTAGATTCCGTCACGTGCTCAAAGGCGGCGCCTGTGGCGGCCCCGACTTGGGCGTTTCCGCTGGCCATGCTTTCCAGAATGGAAAGCCCGAAGGTTTCCCAGCCGGAGAGGGCGAGACCCAAATCTACGCTGGCGTAATGGCGGGCCATTTCGTCGGCGCTTTTGATAAAGCCCGCATAATGCATGTGAGGGTGCTCTTTGACTGCCGTTTCCACTCTCGGGAGGTAGGGCCCAGTGCCCGCAAAAACGATGGCGGGTTCCGTACCCAATTTCTGCGTCAAGATGTCGTAAGCACCGAGCAAAAGCTCAATGCCTTTCTCCTCGCAAAAGCGGTGAGGGAAGAAGATGGTAAGACGATTCGGGTCTCCGTCCTTCAATTTCGCCACAAGTGCTTCGTCTCGTTTTGTGGTATTGAACTGCTGGATGTCGCAGCCCAGTGGAATCCAGTGGGATTTTGGGAGATGGCGCTTTTCTAGCCGCTCTAAAACCTCATGGCAGGAAACCTGGATGCCGTCAAAACGATGAAATTCTCGCCGGGCATAAAAGAATGCCGCACTTTCGCAGAATTTTCCAAGAGCCTTTCCGAATTTGTTGGCGACAGGTCTGCCCACATAGGTGACTGGGAAATCTGCATGCCAGAAACTAAGCAGTTTAGCGTTGGGAACGACCTTCCTTGCAACTTTTCGCACAACGGTAGGGAGCAGGTAGGGCGATCCAACTTCAATCACCTGTGGCCTGTATTTTTCCAGAATGGGACGAATCTGCGACTTCTTCCAGATGAAGCGGTATTCCCAGTTGCCCGGAAAGCGGTAAGCATTCACATGCTCGATAATGAGGGTGTCGCTTTTCTTTTCCGTCCAGGTCTTTGCGTCGGGCATGACGAATACGGAGAGGACGTTTTCTTGAATTCTCTCATAGAATGCCATTTTCTGCAAATGGTAACGACGCACACCACCTCCGGAAGGGCTCCAGAAGTTGTTGAAGTCAACAATGGTGAATGGCGAATTCTGTTCAGCCATTAGGCTTCTTGCATCCGGTTAGATTCCGGATGTGCGCTCAGTTTTCCAGAGAAGTGCTTGCTGTTGCCGAGAATCCGAGAATCCACTTTGAGGGTGATATCCTTGTCCTTCATTTCTAGCCAGTAAATAGCGTCGGAATCGCGCAGGTATGCTCTTGGCCCCACCAAGGCTCCGTCTTTGGTTACCAACTCACCTCCTAGGAACATGGGGATGTCGAGGGTCTTATACAGGTCCAGTATGGCAGCTGAACGGCGTTCATGGATATCGGAAAGCTCCTGGTTGTCAGCAATCTTCAAATGGTCGATGCCATCGATGATCAGCACCAAATTGGGGTGCTTACGCTGCTCCTCTTTCAAAACGCTTGTCAATTCCGCACTATCAAAGGTGGGGTGGTCTTCCCAGATTTCTAGCCGGTTCTCTTTAACGAGATTCATCAATTCACGAGTTGCTTCCAGAATCTTTTGATTCACAGATTCATCTTCGTTTTGTTTTCGCACCTCCAGAACGGTTTTCCCAATCATCATGGAGACGAGTCTGTCAAAAATTTGCCGACGAGGAGTTTCCAGGGCCACATAAATCAGCTTGAGGTTTGGATTGCTCTGGAGCATGTCTAGAGAAATGCTGGAGAGGAAGGATGTCTTCAAACCAAAGGGGTTTGAAGCTACATAGAAACAACCGGACTGGATACCGTCAATTTCCTGTGTAAGCTTCGGGAATGTGTTGAGGGTATAGCCCACATTCGCAGTCGAGGGGCATCCCATCGCTGTATCGAAGTTTTCCTTGATATCCTGAAGCAGCATGGAGCGACGGTGAGTGTGGACGGTATCTGTTTCTGCTTGCTCTACTAGAGATAGAACCTTGTCTGCGCCGTCGGCACGGATCAGCGTATCGACAGTCTCACCCTTGGAAAGCACGATGGGCTTGAACTTCAAATCCAATTCTTCCGCTAACTTCAAATAGCGCTGGATGCGGTATTCCTGTTCGCGGCGGTTGTCCTCTTTTCGTAAAATGAGGGTCACGTCGGTTGCACCACAGGCTTTCAGCTTGTATAGATGGCTAAGGGTCAGTTCCTGGTACATGGTAGAAACCACGCCTGGAATGCCGGCCAAATCTGCAGTCAGCGCGTCAAAAATGCCTTCTACGATGATGGGGCTTTCGTTGTCAGGTTGGATGTTGAAAGGAATATCGCTAGGACCCGAGGCGTAAGAAATGTAGGGATGCAAATTATCATCATCGTCCATGGCGCGTCCATAGACGGAGTGAATCAGCCCTTTAGAGTTTCTAGCCGGAATGGTAATGCGAGGCTCGCGGTAGGCTTCCAGGTTATCCAGGTAGAAACTGATCTGATGACGCTCTATCCCAGAGAGCATGCAATAGCTGTAGAAAGGTTCAGGATCGCCACTGTAATAGCCTAGACCATAAAGCTGGGCCTGACCGATGCTCCAGCCGCGGCTGGCGAGAAATTCTGCAGAAGAGGGACTCTTACAGGCTGCCCAGTGGCAGTAGCGGACGAAACTCTCCAACACTTTGGATTTTTCGCCGCCGATTTCGCGAATCCAGGGATGCTCATCTTGGAAAGCGTCTTGCTCTGGTTCCAAACCGCCCAAAAATTCCATAGCCTCGGCACGGGCTTGTGATTCTTCCATGCCGTTGAAGCGGTTTCGCATCACAAATTCAATAAGGTCGCCTTCGCTACCGCATTGGAGGCAACGGTAACGCCAGTATCCCAGTGCATCATAGAAGAATAGGGAAGACTCTTCAGGAGAATGGAATGGACAGCAAGCAATTAGATTTCGCCCCCAACGGCTCAGAGGAATTCCCAACTGTCTGGGGTGGGTCTTGATTCTCATTTGGCTGGCGTGTTCAGAATCGATATGCATATAAACCTCTCTATAACGAAATCTAATAAAAGATGAGGATAATACGCTATGCGTTCCCGCACAATTAGGAGTTTTTTTTCTTTATTTCGGTTATATTTTTGATGTAGAAGAAAATTGAAAGAATCCTATGATTGTTCTTGGTATTGACCCTGGCTCTATTACGACTGGTTTTGCTTTTTTGGACCATTCGGGTAATGAGTTTCGTGTGCTGGAATATGGCACGGTTCATGCTCCAGCGCAGAAGCTTTTGGAAGATCGTCTGCTTCACATTGTGAGTGAATTGGAAAAACTTTTGGATAAATATCGCCCAGAGGCTTTGGCCATGGAAGGGGTGTTCTTTGCAAAGAATCCAAAAAGTGCCTTGGTATTAGGACATATCCGTGGTGCTGTTTTGGTGGCATGTCGCAAGCGGGGAATGACCTTTAACGAGTATCCGCCACGCCTTGTCAAACAGGCGATTACAGGGGATGGGGGAGCTTCCAAGGAACAAGTGGCCAATATGGTCTTTGCCCGCCTGGGTATTGAATCTGCGGGGCTCCCTTTGGATGCTTCCGATGCTTTGGCGATTGCGCTTACCCATTGCACGCCGGCACCTCTGACAGTTGCGTTGAAGGGTAAAACAAAGATTCGTCGTAAAAGAGCTACGGTGCAGCAATGGAAGGATTTGATTGAAAGAATGGGAGGAACGGTGCAATGAATATTGCTGGCGATTTGTTGCCCTATGGCCTTGGAACCCCACGATTGGTGGAATATCAGCAGGGTTACTTTGTTGATTCAGAGATTGTAGAGAGTTTGAACAAATTAACAAAAGATGCGGAAACTCATGGATTCAAACTCCGTCTGGAGTCTGCCTATCGCCCTTTTGAAAAGCAACTCTCCATTTGGAACCGCAAGGCTGCGGGAGAACTCCCGTTATTAGATGCAAATGGGAATCCGATGGAGCGGCCTCAGGATGAAGAAGAACTTATGTATGCTATTCTCACGTGGTCTGCATTACCAGGCGCTAGTCGTCATCATTTGGGAACGGATTTGGATGTGGTGGATGCTGCTGCATGCCCAGTGGGTTATGTGGTGCAATTGACGCCTGCGGAGTGTGAAGGCATGTTCCGTAGATTTCACGAATACCTTTCAGAGCATTTCTCCTCCAATGCAGCTTTTGGTTTCAACCGTGTATTTGTTCCAGGTCGTGGAAAAATTCGCCCTGAAGGTTGGCATATCGCTCACCTCCCTACATCCCGTAAGCGTTTGGAATCATTCTCTCTAGAAACACTTCGTCAGATATATGAAGCTTCTGATATGGCTTGCAAAAAGGTGGTGCTGGCGAGACTTCCTCAACTAGCGGAAGAATTCATCTATCCCTATTTCATTTGAGGCTGTTGAACTGCTATGGAATTCGTTCCGGAATATCGAGGAGTACTTCGCTTAAAGGCTAGGGAATATGGCCATTCCGTTATGGAAGCGCCACTTCAGTATTTCCCATGCGAAGGGAAGTGCAAACTTTTGGTGCTGGCCGCTATTCATGGTGAGGAGCCGGAGACAATCTTCCTTCTCAGCCGCGTCCTCCGGTCCTTTGAGAAAAACTTTCAGTCCATTGCTTTCATTTTGTGCGCTAATCCCGATGGCGTGACTTTGGGAACTCGCGGAAATGCCCACGGTGTTGACCTGAATCGCAATTTTCCGACGGCAAATTGGATGGACTCTCCGGTAGGTTCACGCTCGATTCTGGAGGCTGCTCGTGATACGCTTCTGTCTCCGGGAAGTACTTCTGGCAGCGAACCGGAAACCGCGGCTTTGGTCAGCCTCATCGAAGACTTGAAGCCTCAGGAGATTCTCTCCATCCATGCACCCATCGGCTGCGTTGATGCTCCGGAGGAAACGCCTCTGGTCCAGAGTCTGGAGGAAGCCTTCGGCCTTACTTGGGTTCCGGACATTGGGTATGCGACTCCTGGCAGCCTCGGAACCTGGTGTAAGGAACATAGCCTCAATTGCGTGACCTTGGAACTCCCGCGCCTCGCGCCGGAACTTCTGTTTGAGCGCTTCGGCGCAGGCTTTGCTACCCTTCTTGAAAATCTGGACTCACGATAAATAGTCGTTGCCACAGGCAGACTATTCACGAAAAACGCACCTAACAAGGTGCGTTTCAAATTTCGCCGCGGCATAAGCCCGCAAAAAAACTGTGAATTATTTCGCCTCTTTGCAGGCGTTCGCTTCTTCAATAATCTTGCTGCGCTGAATCAGGCCCACACCAAAACCGATAATCAGGTAGCAGGCTACCAGCACCAAGAGGTATTCCAGAATAATCATCTTCTCGGAGATGAACATAAAACCAGAAACGTAGGTCACTACGATGAGAACGGCTTGGAAAATATTGAACGCCTTGTTCTTTCGGGGCTGCAACTTGGGGAGGAACAATGGGCTCACCATCAGAAGTCCTGTAACCAGAAGGACTAGGACTGGCAGGTAGATGATGGAGGAGTCGGCATTAGCAAAAATATCCTTGTTCTTCAGGAACACAATGAGGATTGCGTTGATGGCACCAGCGAAGGTGGAGGGAAGTCCAGAAAAATGGTGGTGGTATGCGTCGGAATCGCAAGCGTTGTATTTGGCGAGGCGCATAGCGGCGCAAAGCACGTAGACAGAGAATGCAACAGCCATTAGGGGGATGTTGTTTTCAAAGAAACCAGGGGCAAGATACTTGTAGGTGAAAATGATGCAGAATGCGGGAGCAAGACCAAATGCAATTAGGTCTGCAAGACTGTCAAACTGGGCTCCGAACTCGGAGCTTGCGTTTACTAGTCTGGCGGCAAAACCATCCAGCTTATCGAGAAGTACGCAAAGAATGATGAAATAAGCGCCCATGAGAATGGGATCTTTTGCCGTAAACGCTCCTGTTACCCAACAAATGGAAAATACACCTAGCAAAAAGTTCATGCTCGTAAAAGCGTTCGGCAAAATAAATCGAGTCTTTCCCACAATAGCTCCTTTAAATAATCCAATCAAAGATAAATACTTATTGGACAGGTTTGATTTTCCACAATGCTTTTACACCTGCAGCAACAATCAAGTTCTGCGGTGGTGCGTAAGGATTTTCTTCGGTGGGGAAGTTGGTCCAATGCTTTGTGGAGAACTGGTAGTATTGAGTTGGACGATACATGATAGGGATTGCAGGAATGTAATCCATAAAGATGCGGTTCAACTCGTAATAAGCTTGACGTAAATCCTCTCTACTAGAGAGCGTTGGAATTCTTGCTAGCAGCCGATCGGCGGCGGGAACTTTTACGCGGCCCTGGTTTGCAAATGCGTCCTCGCCAACTGGTTTAAGTTCCCCGGAGCCCATAATCTGGTTAAAGCGGTTCCATGGGGAGGCTGCGGAGAGTTCTGCGGTCTGGGTCTTCATGGAGAGGTCGAAGGTCCCTAGACGGAGGTTTTTGTCCCAGACGCTGTAATCCACAAACTTTTCTTCCGCTTGAATTCCGATTTCCTTGAAGGATTCCACCACCACTTTGATGGCGTCTTCCCAGTCAGTCCAGCCGGAAGGGCACTCGATGGAAATAGGACGAACGACTTCTTTCTTCTTGTTGATGAGCAAGCCTTCCGCATTCCAGGAATAGCCTGCTTTGCTGAGAATCTTCTTGGCCTTTTCGGGCTCGAAAGCATAGTTGTAGCGAACGGCATCCTCACGATTGAAGTAACGGCTTTCTGTGCCGAAGGGGAGAATGAATCCATTCTGAATTGTCGGGGTATAGTTGGAAACTGCGCGAGTCTTGATTTTGCTGAAGTTTATGGCGTGAGTCAAGGCTTGGCGGAAGGCTACGTCATTTAAAGGCTCGTTTTGTACAGCCACAATAAGTGTGGTGATGGACCCTGGCTGGTGGTAGGGCTCTTCCCGACTCCAGGCCCGGATACTGTCTTTTGCCTTATCCCAGATGCGAGGAAGGAAAATGGAGGAAATATCCAGATTTCCCTTGGTCATGGCGGTGTTGAAGTGGTTGTTTCCGTTATAGAGAGTGTGAATGATGAACTTGGGTGCCGGCAACTTGCCGTCATATTTGTAAAGGCCCCAGTAGGAGGAATCCCGTTCCAGTACAATTTTATCGGGAGAGAAACTTTTCAGATTGTAAGGCCCTGAAACAACGGGGAGGGAATCGTTTTTAAATGCGGTAATGACGGAGAAGTCATAGCCGTCTGCAGTTTTGGCGGATTCCAGTAGAGGTTCAAAGACTGATTTGGGCAGAATGGATGTTTCTGCGATAGCATTGAGGATAATGAGAGGATTTTTATTCTTCTTCGTAAATAAGAACTCGATATTGCCGGCCGTATCAGCCGTAATACCGGCGATGTAGGACCAGTTCCCATGTCGGGGGGTGGGCAGAATGGAATCCATTTGGAAGGTGAATAAAACATCTTCCGCAGTAACGGAGGTCCCGTTATTCCATTTAGCCTTAGGATCCAAATGGACGGAGATAGAAGAATCGGTGGTTGTGTAGGCATCTGCCAGCATGGGCTCCAACTCGCCAGATGACTGGTTGTAAGTAACCAGGGTCTCGTACATCAGCCGCACATTGCCATCGATAGGGAAGTTTGGATCGTAATCCAAGGGGTTGAATGTAGTGGGTGGCGCCCAGTCGAAGCCTCCTATATAGAGGGTTTCCTGTCTAGGAAATTCTGCCTTCGCTACGACGGGCTTCTCTTCCTTTTTGGGCGCTTCTTTGCAGGCAGCCAGGAAAACTGCACTTCCAAGAAGGGCAATCATTCCCATTTTGCTGATGTTTCTTACAAACACACCCATAAACTTCCTACTACGGACTTATAAGATAAATGTAGTGAGTTTTACGGAAAAAGACCATAGGATTTTTTGATTTTATGGTCTAAAACAGAATAAAAGGGGCAATTAAAGGGAAAATCCGTAAAGAAGTCGCTTGGAAGAGGCGCTATAGAGGGTATTGTTCAGCACAAAAGGAGTCCCTGCGCCACCGGGGGTGCTGAATCTTTTGGCGATTTTTCCATCTTTAAGGGAAATTCCTACAACCTCGCTACCTTGGTCCAGCCAAGCAAAATCGCCATGGATGTGGGGGGATGAAAAGATGGAGTTTTTACCTTGGAATTTCCACAAGGGTGCCCCTTGAATTGAATACAGAAGGATTTCCTGATTAGCGAGCCCCAACATTAGGTAAGCATTGTCCTGGTAGTGGAAAGTCTGAAGGGAGGCTATGGGAGATTCCATTAGGATTTGGACTGGCTCTCGTTCTTCGTCCGTGGTGCTGTAAAGATAGAGACGATTGTTGTTAGTTGCGATAGCCAAAATGGAATCAGACTCCACCATTTGAGATATGCCGTTTTGAAGCCTAGGGCCTTGGTTCTTAATTTGTCCGGATCCTTCCCAGATGTGATATAGATCGCCCTCTAAACTGGCAACATGGATTTGATTTCCATCTTTGGCGAAAAGGAAGGGAACAGAAAAGATTTTGCGAGACCAGGCCATGCGTCCGTGGTCGCGGATGATTTTTAGAAGGAATCCGTTCCATGTGGAAACATAGAGGGAGTTCCCACTAATGGAAATGTTGAATGCCTTTCCGGGAAGTTGAATTGTGTTAACGCTGTTTTCCTTACCCAAATCGTAATAGGTGAGGTCAAAGCCGGATGCTATTGCTAGAGTATTTTCATCATTGGCAATAACAGGACTATTGTCCATTTTGGCAACAATTCTGGAACTTCTGCTTTCCCCGGTTTCTGCGTTGATGCTAATCAGTCTTTCCGCCGCGGGGTCTACCGTATACAGGGTTTTCTTGTTTCCGAAAAATTGAGGATATTTTGTTTTGGGAGAAATGTTGAGCAGACTAACGAATTTTGCACCGATAGTTTTACTGTAATGGTTGAGAATGTGGTTTGTGATTTGGGGGTTGCTTACGGACAGACGAACGGCTTCAGACCAGGCTTTTTGTTTGTCTGCACTATTACCGTTAGTTTGTTCTAGCATTAGCGCTTTGAATAGCCAAGCCTCTGCGTTTCCAGGCTCTAATTTTAAGAGGGAATCTAAAATAATGGGTAGATCTTTCCAATTGCCGGCTTCTGCAAGAATGGCCGCCTGCTGTGTCAATCGTTCAGATAGCAGAGGGGTCTTCCCGTAATATAAAGAATTGATTCCTTGGAGATTTTGAGCGTCAAAGGAAAAGTAAATATCTCCATCAGTATAGATGGGGCTTGATAAAAGGGGCTTCGCAAAATTGAAATTCCAGAGAGGTTGAAGCAATGTGTCTACAACTGTCAATGCTCCCTCTCCTGTAAAAAGCCCCAAGGTTCCTTGAGACATTTTATAGATGACATCGGCATCACTCTTTGGAATTAGACTCACAAGCGAACCATTGCTGCGATTCAAAAGGAGTATCTTCCCGGAGGCATCTAATACCACAATTCGATTTTCCAGAGCGAGGATTTGCTCTGCATTTTTCAAGGAGATTTTCCATAGGGGTTGTTTGCTAGTTCTTGGTTTGTAGCAGTATAGATTTCCACCGGAAGTGAAGAAAACGTCTTTTTTATCTATGAAAACTTTTTGAATGGCGTCAAACGCTGTGATGGAAAATGATTCAGCACCATCTTCAGCATCGATAAAGTGAAGCCCATTGTCAGAACAGTTCAGTATGAATTGGTTTGTAGGGTGGTAAAAGCCTTCAATGTGGCAATTGTTATACCTCTCTCGAACCTGTGCAAGAATTTCTTTCTTATTCAAAATGGTCAATGTGTTTTCGCCCAAAATTAGAACCGTATTTGGCGACACTTGTAATTCAGAAACATCTGTGATGGGGAATGCCTTTCCGTAGGATTTGCTTCCCATGGTTTTATAAAAAAGGCTGTCTTTAGTATTGTTTTGGTACCATATTTCCTGATGCTCAATACTGAAAATCTCGGATTCTTGTGGAATGCCGGTGTTGACTCTCTGCAATTCGTTCCCACTGATTTTTTTTATCATTCCATTTTGTAACTGTATATAGGTGGGTGAACCTGGAAACACCTTTCGTATGGGGCTGCCTAGTTTTAGCGTGTTTTTTAATAAAATTTCGTCGGAAGTTCCAGTAATCCCTTTATGTTCTGCTAGCCAATAAGCTTTATGGGTATCGTGCGTTAATTTTAAACTGCTGGTATAGTGGCCGTTTGCCGAATCAAGTTTGCCGGAAAACTCATAAATTTTTCCCAAGTAAAAATGAGCCTCTTCTTGATCTTCTACATCGCCATTTTTTAGAACATTCTGCAAAATGGATGTGGCCTTGGAAAAATCACCTTTTAGTTCAAAATAGTAAATGGCCTCTTGAATGGAGGGCTGCATTTTTTCTGCATGACATATTCCACAAAATAGGAACGCAAGCAAAAGAGAGACCCAAAAACAATAAGGTCTTGTCATTTTTACGAACCTATGCTGCTGAATGTTAGGCATCAAATTTATAGCCGGCTCCGCGAATGGAAAGTATAATTTTGGGGTTGGTTTGATCGTCTTCCAACTTTTTACGCAAATTTACGATATGGTTGTCGATGGTGCGTGTAGAGGGCATGTTTTCAGGAGTGTATCCCCAAATTTCTTGAAGAAGGTCTTCACGAAGAACCACTTCAGTGCGATGCTGCCAGAAATACTTAAGGATTTGAAACTCTCTGGCGGAAAGGTCCAATGGCTCGCCTTTTTTCGTGGCTTCGTATTTTTTGAAGTCTAGATGAATACCTGCAAAATCGATGGCGTCATCATTTTGGGTGGGTTGCGGAACCGTAGGGGCGGTGTCGAGGCGCCTAAGGAATGCCTTTACGCGTGCCAAAAGTTCCAAGATGGAGAAGGGTTTTGTAACATAGTCGTCCGCGCCCATTTCGAGCCCGGCGACTTTGCTGGATTCCTCCGTTTTTGCGGTCAGCATGATGATAAAACACCCAGGATGTTTTTTTCGAATGACGCGGCAGACTTCAAAACCACTCTTTTTAGGGATCATCAAATCCAGAATAACCAGGTGTGGCTCAAAAGCGTCAGCCTTTGCAATTGCCTCTTCGCCATCTGCAGCGGTTTCCACATTGTAGTTCTCCAACTCCAGATTGTCTTGCAAGCCGAGGCGGATGATTTCTTCGTCTTCAACGATTAGAACTTTGTATTGCATACTAGTCTACCTTCCTAAACCGAACAATAAAGGTGGAACCTTTCCCGGGTTTACTGCTTAATGAAATTGTTGCTTTGTGAGTTTCTACGACGCGCTTCACGATGGCAAGGCCTAAGCCAGACCCTTTTGTGCTGCGAGTCATTTCATCTCCAACTCTATAAAAATCATTAAATATATTTTTTTGTTCCGAAGAGGCTATGCCAATTCCTGTGTCAGCAACAGAAAATACGGTGTGGTCTTCTTCATTGTGGACGTTTATGGTGATATTTCCAGGAGCGTTGGTGTATTTAATGGCATTCTCTATAAGGTTTTGGGCGAGGCTGTAAAGCGCGGTATAGTCACCCATGACAAAAGCATTAGGTTCAAATCGCGTACTGAATTCCAAGCCTTTTTCAACGCCGATATCTTCAACGGCTTCAAAAACTTTTTTGGCGCATACGGAGAAATCAAGTTTTTCCCATTTGAATGCGCCTGTCCCGTGCTCCATTCGGGTGTAATTGAGAATGGCACCAATCAGGTTTTCTAAACGGTTGGCCTCTTTCCCAATGAGTCCAGAGTATTCCTGTACTTTCTCTACTTTGGCAACGCGGCCTCGCGCCATCATTTCGGCAAACATTTTTATGGAAGTCAGTGGCGTTTTCAATTCGTGAGATACGCTGGAAAGAAAGTTTGCCTTCATCGCTAGAAGTTTGTGTTCTTGTATTACAAAACGCAACATGAAAATGGAACCAAGAATGACGGTGATGAGGGAGAAGAACAATAGTCCGTACATCAAGTACATTTTTTGCCTAGATTCCTGGCGGATTTCTTTCATGTCTTTTTCATAGAAGGAAATTTCCCAAGAATAGGCACTGGTAATATGAGACTGGGCCAGAATCTCGGAACTGTCTGGAATGGAACCCAAGAGAATGGAATCCTTTTCGTCGATAATGGAGAAGGGAATGTTTTTCCAACCTTGGGCGACACCCTTTAGTCGCTCTAGAATACGGGCGCGAAAGGCATCTGGGGCAATTTCTGCTATGACAACTTGTTTGCCGGAAAGTTGGGGAGAACTCATTCGTAAAAGGGATATGCCTTCATTTGTTCTAAATAGAATTCCATTTTTGGCGAGATGTTCGTCTTCAAGTAAATCCTGGAATAGTTCCTTATGCTTTGATAATGTCTCCATGTGATACAACTGGCGATTGAAGTTGTTTCGGAGATTCCAGAAGGCTTCGCGCTTGTCTCGGGCGAGATCGTCGAAGGATAGTATTTGTGTGAATGCACTTTCAAAGAAAAACTTTGTGGAAGGTATATCTTCAATGCTTTCGCTTTGCAGAAATTGAGAAAGAATGGATAAACAATATTCCTCTGCCTCTTGATGTCTTTTTTGCTTCACTAAAATTTCAAAGTGAAGAAGATTTACTGAACGCGTAAGGTCTGTTTGGAGGAATCCGCTAAGGCGGG
The DNA here is from genome assembly GCA_024398835.1 of Fibrobacter sp. Classification (GTDB taxonomy): domain Bacteria; phylum Fibrobacterota; class Fibrobacteria; order Fibrobacterales; family Fibrobacteraceae; genus Fibrobacter. The sequence continues at coordinate 72,488 of JAKSIK010000007.1, read as the reverse complement.
GTGCTTGTTCCAGTATCTTTAGATACTTCAAAGCCTCGTTGTAATCCTTGTTTTGATATGCAAGACGGACAAGCCCTAGCATATTTTGCACATTTGCGTTTTTGCTGGGAAAATTTGCAGTTCCGTCAGTGTTATAAAAACGTCGAGATGCAATGTCGGGGTAGACTAAATTTCCTTCGTTGTAAAGAAATATGGATTTGATTCCTCGGACATCCTTGTAGGCAGCGGCGTTCCCGAATTCTAGAAGACTTTTAGGAAGTTCATAAAGAAATAGAGAAGACGCCCTTGTTTCCTGGAAGATTTTTTCTTGTTCCTTGGTAAATGCATCTTCAAGTTCTTTTTGAAAATTCTCCCGATTCTCGGTAAAAGTTTTTTGTGCTAGGAACGTTTCGCTTTGAATGTTCCGAAAACTGAGAACAGAAAGAATTGCTGTCGGAAGCACAATGGCTCCGGCAAAAAGCGCGAAGAAGATGATGTTGTTCTTGGAGAAACTCGTATGGCCCTCCAGAATGCGCTACAAGGGAAGACTCGCCGAAAGGCTGGGAAACAGCAGTATAAGAACGCTGCTCCCCATAAGGAGCGTTACAAGGGTAAGGGCAAAAACTGCAACGATAATTAAAGCTTTTGTCACTTTGCAACTTGTGCGCGATGGGTTACAGAAACCCTGTGGCCCATTTCAATGCGACGGTTGTTGGAATATACTTCGCGGACAAGTACGGTTGCTTCGGTTTTACCTGCACGAGCGATGAGACCGCGACCCAAAAGGCGAGGCGGAATGCTTTCATCGGATTTGTCTTCTTCCCAAATGGCAACGGCATCGCCGGTCTTGAACTTGTCGTCAGAGCCCTTGTCAATGAGAACATAGGAATAGGCTCCGATGACCAGCATGGGATCCATAGAGAAACGAATCACGGCCATGTCCTCTACCTTGGCTTCCTTTACATCCTTATATCCAGTAACATTGATAGACTTGAGTTTCTTCTTCAACCGTGCTTTAGCCTGGTTTATTCTAATTTCACGGAAACTCTGGACGATTTCTGCACGAGAAAGGGTGTCTCCAATAGCAGTAATCTTTGCATAGCCGGCGAGTCTGAGAAGTGCATATTTTTCAAAACTCTGACCATGGGCACCGGGGACATCGATTGCCTTTGCATCAAGAATTTCAACGATGTCGCCTTTTTTCAGCTTGGAATGGGTCTGCTTCCCGATACCTACGACGACTTCCATTTCCGGAATATGAATGATGGGTTCTTTCTTTTCGCCAGAGCGGATGGAGAAGAAGGAATCGTCATCTTTAAGATCTTCAATGGTGTAGACCTCGGGTGCCAGAGCCTGGTAATAACCATTGAACATTTTTGGTGCGGGACGCTGCTTGTAGAAGTATTCGTTAGAAGAAGCTTGGGGTTTCTGCTTCTTATCGCGTTTGCGAAGATCGCCCAGCATGGATTCAAAGTCTTCATTACGGCCAGTACCGTCATCACAACCTACGGCGGAAACACCCTTGGGAAGGTTGGAATCGGCTACAGCGGCATCACAAGGCTGTTTTTTGGTTTCTTCCTGAACTTGCTCAATGACCTGCTCTTCACGGGTCGAATCGCCGAAGTAGATGGAATCGCCTGGATAAATCCAGTGAGGGTCCTCGATGTGGCGGTTGTTTTCCCACAAGTCGGGCCATGCAAACGGGTCGTGCAGGAATTCGTCACTCAAATCCCAGAGAGTGTCGCCTTCTTTAACAACGTATGCGGAGGCGATGAGGGCCGAGAGACCTAAACAGACTGATGCGCACTTTAGAAATCCCATAATAATCCTTGTAACTCGTTATAGGTTAACAGGTTATGTAATAATTTAACCTTTTCTTTGCCTAAAAGTTGGGGCTTTTTGAACAAAATGGGGTGTATTCCCCTGTTTTGTCGGTAAAACTCGTTCCTGAGGGCGTTGAATTCGGCTCGATCGAGCCTTTTGGGCGGGGGTTAGTCCAAGAAGTCCAGCGCGATCTGGCACGAAAATAAAGAGAACCTCGAATTTCCCGGTTCCGGGTTCCAGGTAGAGAGGAACGCTCTTGCGGAGGATGTAGCCATCGTTACGGAAGCGCCTGATTTCCTTGCTGGCTATTTCCAGATTCCCGATTTGCAGAAGAATGCGCTCGGGGCGAGAGGCTGCAATGACAGGCTCAATGCCGGCGGGGAGTGTCTCTTCCGCAGGGAGATTGAAGTAGAAAGTCCAGCGTCCATCATTTTCCGCTTTGTTGAAAAATTTTGTGAGGGTGGATTCTTCTAGGTGCCCTCGGTGGAACCGGAGGTTGCCTTCGGGAAGGTTGCGGCTATTGAACTTGCTGGATAGCATGGCGCTTTCCCTGCAGTCTAACGATTCCACCTGCTTGAAACAGTTGGCAAGGCTTGCGCCCACGTAACTAGAACTGGAATAAAAGTCGAAGAATTTGTCCCCTGGTGCTGGATGGATGGCTTCTTTGATTCTGGCCGGAAGATCTAGCCAGACGTCCTTGATGCGAGGAGTCCAGTCCAGCACATGGGCATACAGCCCTGTATTTGCTAGAGGGTAGAAGTCACTTCCGAAATTGCACCGTGTATCCACCCGCATGGAAATTTTGGCGGAGGGGTCAAAGAGGTGGTTCGGAGTGCATTCAATATGATGACAGCTGATGATTTCAGGACAGCTCTTTTCTAGGAAATCAATAAATGTCTTGTATGCGTGAGCGGAATTTTTCCCTCTCAGATTGACTTGCATGAGGAGAGCAAAGCGACCGTCTCCCGTGGCTCTGAACCAGATGGAGCGGATGGCTTTACGGAATAGCCTTAGGTGCTCCTTGTGAAGTTGCTCATTGACTCGGCTTACGACCTCTGGCGGTTCCATTTCTGCAGCGGGCGCTTCAATGCGAAGAGTTTCTGTTCCATTGACGAGTTTATGGATTATGCTCCAGTCCGCATTTTTGGGGGAGGCGTCCTTCGTGAACCAGGCTTGTATTTTGCCTGGAATTCGGTCGTTCTCGGCCCATGCAGAAAGCTGTTGCTTAATGTCTTCAAAACTTTTTACCCGCCGTGGAGCGGATTCTTTCTGTTCGGGTCGTTTTTGTTCAGGCCTGCTATTGCGGGGATTAAACCGCGATGGGCTCTTCATATGTCCGTTCAAAATGTGTGTCAACCTTTAGACGATGAAACGTGGATAGACCCAAGAGCATTCACGGGCCATCATTTGCGGGAATTCTCTGAAGGAACCCTTAATCTGGTAAAGGTTCACGCTTCCTTCCACCGGGCTTAGACTCATGAGGCTGTCAGCCTTGGATTCCAGGTATTCCGATTCGTCGCTATTGCAGGCGGTGATGACGGCACAACCGGTAAGGGCGATAATGGTGTCAATCATTTGCATCAAGATTTGGTGCGGTGAGCCTGCCAGTCTTGGTGCCTTCGGGTTGTGGAGAATTGCCGAAATAGGATCAATGACGATGACACGATAATCGTGGTCTTCCATCTTCTTAGCCCCTTCCACACGCTTGGCAATGAGTTGTGCCGTTTCGAGAGGGGAGAGGGCTACGCCACGCAGGTTCAAAAAGCCAAATCGTGGAGTAAATGGGTCCATGTCGCGTTGAGCAGCGATGGCATGAAGCCTATTCAAGAAAGAAGCTCGGGTTAAGTCGTAGTTGATAAACAGCACGTCGTTCGGCGTGGTTGCATTACCCAACCAGTCCGCACCATGGCAGATGGATAGAGCTAGGTCCAGAAGGGCGTGAGACTTGCCGCTTTTTGGAGGTGCTGTAAACAGGAAGAACTCTCCCAATTGGAGCATGTTAGCGATGACACCTGCATCTTTTTTTGGAGCAGATTCGCTATCGCTGGCAAGTTCGATGAGAGGATTCCCATCAAGGGAGTATTCCACCCATTCCTGCCATTCGTCATAAGTTTTGGCGCCTTGATCAAGTCCGATGAGGTATTGCTGCTTGCCGTTACGGAGAACACCCGGCATACGGACCATCATGGCTGGATTGCGGTTGCCTGGGTCTACCTTGAAGCCTTGGTTGGCAAGGGTGCGGAAGAGGAAGTCTACGCGCTCGTTATAGTCCTCTACATCGCGGCCATCAATCTTTATCCATGCCTGCACAGAGTTTGTGCCAGTATTCACGAGAGCTGCACAGGGCAGGTTCAAAGCCTTGTAATATGCCAACTGCTTTGCTAGGGACATTTTGGGGTTGTCCACCATCACATAGCGGTAGCGCCATCTTTCATCAATAGCATTGGCTCCGCCTTTAATGGCGTTGACGCAAATGAGGGCTCCATCAGGGGCATCGAAGGTTTTCATGGCCTTCTTGATGGCGTCGTCTTGGCGGACAATATTGGATACCAATTCGGTGGTTGCGGCAGGAGTGTCGGCTACTTTGAACTCAACTGTTTCATCTGGGGCAAAGAGTGCTTCCAAGAGCTTAGCCAAGTCTTTACGCCAATCGGATGCAGGCCAGGGAATGGACAGCGCTTCTGGGTCAATTCGATGGTTCTGCAATAGTTGCAAGGACTGGGTATCCAAGCCCAGAGACATCATCTGTTCCATTGACATCATGTTGGTGGCAATGCTTCCCATCATTGCAGCCGTTGGTGCTGCAACCATCGTTTCGGGGACTTGAACATTGACAGATGTCGTCGGAGTCTCGGTGCGGTCAGAGGTTCTTTTTTCCGAAGAGAAGGCACGACGAAGAATCTGCTCTACTTCGTCAGGATCCATGCCGTCATCGCGAGCCTTGCCACCCAGTTGGAAACTCGCATCCATGAAGGTCCAGCCTTCATCCTTGGCTGCTTCACCTGCTCTAAAGAGCTCAGACTTGAGTTCAGTCTCGCTGAATTTTCCTTTGAGGAATACGTTTATGATTCTCTTGGCGTTTTCCATACAAAACCCCTTTGTTTTTCTATTACAAGAATAACTTATTCAATCCCGATACGCAAACGTGCAAATTCGTAAAGGCCCAGCGAAAGTGCTACAGATGCATTATAGGAGTGTGCTTCCGGCTTCATAGGTATGCGAAGGACTGCATCGCACTGTTTTTTGATGAAGGGGGGGAGGCCTACGTCTTCGCCACCTACGGCAATAACAACCTGGTCCGCAAACTTGAAATTGGCCAAATTGGTCTGGGTGTCGGCGTCAAGGCCCAGAATCTGGTAACCCGCCATCTTGAGTTCACCGATGGCTGCTTCAAGATTGTCTGGCCTGCAGATGCGCATTTTCTCCAGAGCGCCAGCAGAGGTCCGCGCTACACTTGGAGTGATGCCGCACATCCCCTTGGCGGGAATGAGGAAGATGTCTACGCCGAGAGCGAGGCAACTGCGGATACAGGCTCCGAGATTGCGGGGATCCTCAATGTTGGTTGCGACTGCCACCAGCTTCTTTTCGCCTCGCTCTTTTGCGGAGAAGAATTCTTCACGGACATCCATCCAGGAGAGCAGTTCTTTTTCGTTCATAAGAGCCACAACCCCATGATTGGGTCTGGCGTAGGAATCCAGAATTTTGGAATCTACCTGCTGCACATGGACATGGTTCCGTTTGGCCAGTTTTTGCAGTTCGTAGAGTTTAGGATTCCCGGACTGGTGCATAAAGAGTATGCGGTGAATCTTTAGAGGATCTTTTTGTAGAAGTTCCTCCACCTCTTTAATGCCGCCAACGGCTACCTGAGGAGCGGCATCGGCATCTCCCTTGGCCACTACCACATTCTCGGGTCTTGGCCTGCGGTCAAAACCTCTGTCGCCTTGGCGGAATCGTGGCTCACCAAAATTCGGGCGTGGCCCGCGGCCAAAGCGTCTCTCGTTATTCTCTCTATCGAACATAATTTACCTGACTAATATCTTTCGCGGCACGCAATGATGGAATTCATCTTGATGTCGGTTGCTTTTTGTTCTAAAGGTTCGTCTGTGATTTGCTTGGGTGTGGCAAGCCCAGCCTTGTAGGCTCCCGGATATTTGGCGAGGTAGCGGTCATAGTAACCTTTGCCGTGCCCTTTGCGACTGCCATCCCAATTGAACTTTGTTCCTGGAACGAGGAATATGGGAATGTCTCCAGTCCAGGGCTCGAGATCTGCCTTGGGTTCCATGATTCCGAACTTTCCTTTTTCCAAATCCTTTTTCAAATTTGAAATGGAAAAAAATTCCATGGTGGATTCTCCCGTGCAACGGGGAAGTAGTAGCCTTCCTTCACGCGCCAATTCTTCTACGATGGGGAGAATGTTTGCTTCTCCCTTCATGGGGTAGAATGCCGCGATCTTTCGGGCGTCATGGTATCCGGGTATATCGTGAATCTCCACCCAGGGCTCTTTGATAATGGATTCTCCGGCCTTTTCACGGGATTTCTTCTGGATGAGTTCAATGACGACATTGGACCCGAATACAAGAAAACACAGTATCAGAGCAAAGATGGCTAAAGTCATTGTTCTTCACCTCCGATGCGAGGGGCTTTAGGAAGTTCCTTCTGGAGAATTTCTGTCCAAATCTTCTTTTGCCAGTTCATCAAGTGGGCCTCTTCAAAGCGAGTTTCCCATGGAACGTCGCCTGGAATCGCCAGCCAAATCATTTGAGCCTTGTTCCCTAACAGCGCAGGGTCCAACTGAAGGGCTGCAGCTTTTTCGTCACGCCAGGCTTTGAGTATTGCCAAAAGTTCAGAATGGGGAATGACGGTTGGAGGTGGTGCCTTGGGGAGTTTTTCGGGCCATTCGTTTTCAGGGGTCTCCACGGCTGCTTTCAGCATCTCCATAAAGGAGTTCAGGCGCTCTTCCTTGAAATTCCGCGGAAGCCTTGGTAGTCTGGCTTCGTCCACAGTGGGGAAGGTGTGGTGTAGCACTCTTACAATGGCCAGCATGAGTTCTGCGGGCATTACTTTATAGGGCGGACGGTCCAGAGCCTCAGCCTCTTTTTCTCGCCAATCCCAAATATGCTTCAGAATATTGAGAGAACAACGGTCAAACTGGCTGGAACCTGTGATTCGCCAAGGGTCTCTGAGTTTTTCTGGCTTCTTCTTAGCGTGTTCAATCAAAGTATCGCACTGCTCCATGAGCCAATCCATGCGGCCTTTGACATTGAGTTCCTCGGCGAGAATGGCGCAAAGTTCGTGCAGGTAGAAGGTGTCGTGGATGGCGTATTCGCACATGTCTAGCGGCAGCGGACGAATGGTCCAGTCCGCCTTCTGGTTTTCTTTCTTCAGTTCGTCACCGAAATACTTCCGGACAAGGTCCGCAAGGCCCAGGTGTTCTTCGCCTAAAAGCCGTGCAGCCAGCATAGTGTCGAAGATGTGCTTGGGCGAAAATCCGTAGGTCTGCCACAGAAGCCGCAGGTCGTAATCAGCCCCATGGAAGATGAGGGTCTGCATGGCCTTGGCCTGGAACAGCGGCGCAATATTCAAACCGCAAAGAGGGTCCACGATGTAGTGGTGCTCGCCGATGGTGATTTGAATGAGGCAGAGCCTTGTGGCATAATGGTGCATGGAATCCGCTTCCGTGTCTACGGCGGCCATGTCGTATAGCTCCAAATCTTCAAGCAGGGACTTGAAGGATTCTGGCGTATCTACGAGGATGTAGCGTTCCGTTTGCATCATATTTTGCTTGCAATCTAGAAAAAAACGGGAATTTGTTTTGACAAGACGACATATTGGAGGTGCAACAATCCTTTTTGTCAAAAAACTTCAAATTGTCAAATTATGACATGTTTAAGAATTATATTTAAGTGTGGAGGCACCTATGTTGACGACAATCCTTCTTATTGCTGTGGTACTGTTCCTCTTTACCGGGAAAATGGACCTTATGGATGCCGGCTGTTTGTACTTCTTCTTCAAGATAGGAGTTCCAATCATTTTATTTGGTGTGTTGTGCCTTCTTTTATGATAAAATATGATGAGAAAGGGGCTGAAATGAGGCTTTTTTCAATAAATTGCTTGTTTTTATTTATCTTTTGGATGACAAGCGAGGTTTTATGCAATCCTGGACGGAAATCAAAAAAATCGAGAATCCTTCTGAAGAAGAACAACTTGAAGCAGTTGGCCTTAACTGGTTTGCTATCAGTTTGATTCAAAATCCCACGGAAAAGGTTCAGCAGGCTGCTTTTGAAAAGAATGTCCAGGCCATTCTCTATATAAAGGAGCCTTCTGAGGCGCTGAAGACGTCTTTAAACGCTATTAGCGAGGAAAAACTGCAAACAGCCATTCAGGCGGATCCGAATATTCTCAAATATATTCAGAATTCAGAACTTTTGAAGGCCGCTGTTCGGGCGGATTGGACCATAGTCAAGAAAATTGAAGGCGCAGGCGATGATTTGTGGGCGGAAGCCGTTCGCCAGAGTGCTGATGCCATGAAATTCGTTAGAAATCCGGGTCTGAAGGTGCAGATTGCCGCTGTAGAGCGGAATCCGGAGTATATTCAAGAGGTAATGCGTCCTACACCGGAACTTGTAGCGGCCGCAGTGCGGACGGATTATCGCGTTTTTGAACTTGTAAGTGTCCGCAACCGCATGATGGAAAACATTCAAATGGCGGCAGTGGAGGCAGATTTTCGTGCTATTCAGTTTGTTTCCCGCCCCGGCGAGAAGGTGCAGATGGCCGCAGTCCGTCAAAATAAGGCTGCACTTCAGTACATTACGAACCCCACCCAGTCCGTAAAAGATTTTTGCGCATAAAAAGTTGGCTTGCAGGCATTCGGCCGTAACTCATTGATGCTCAATCAGTTGTGAGTCGGCGGACTCCGCGGCATGGGAATCCCGTTAATCTCCAACCTTTCCATAAAATATGTGATATGCATCATATCGCAGGTTCTTTTTATATATTTCAAAATAATGAAGGTAGACCACCGAGGGTGGTCTGCGAGTTTATATAAAAAGTAAAGGATGAATATGAAACATTTTTCCATTATCGCATTGGCTATCCTGGTTGGTAGCCTTGTTGCCTGTAATCAAGCTTCTGCCGGAGGTTCCTTTGGTGGACAAGCTAAGTTGGATTCTCTTGAGAAGAATTTCAATGTTTTGAAGGAAGAGTTTGAAGTCCTCAAATATGCTTTGGACAAACGCGGCATTTCTTTGGAACAGGCCCGTGCCGAGATGGAAGCGGACAACAAGGTGTGGGACATCCCTGATGAAGATAGCCCAGTGTTCGGCAACACCAAGAACCCGAAGCTCACCATTGTGGAATTTACCGAATTCCAGTGCCCCTACTGCAGCCGTATTGCTCCGGTGATGCAGGAACTGAACAAGAAGTACCCCAACGAAATCAAGTTCGTGTACAAGCATTTTCCTCTGAGTTTCCATGTTAATGCTCAGGCTGCTGCTGCGTCTTCCATTGCAGCCCACAAGCAGGGCAAGTTCTGGGAATATCGTTACGCCTTGGCTCCCCATTCCAAGGAGCTCAGCGATTCCATCTATATCGAAGTTGCAAAACAGGTCGGCTTGAACATCGAACAGTTCAAGAAGGACATGGTTCTTGATTCTGCCATGTCTGCTCGCATCGACAAGGACTTCCAGTTGGGTGTGAAGGTTGGTGTTCAGGGAACGCCTAACTTCTACATCAATGGTAAGCGTCAAGACCGCTTCAGCCCGGATCTCGTGGAGAAGATGCTGAAGGAAGCCAAGTAGTGTTTTCTTCTGTGCACGCAAAATTGCTTGCGCAGAGTACTTTACATATCTAAGAGTTTAAATTTCAAAAAACAAAACCTAAACATAAGGATGAGACATATGATGAAGCAAACGTTGAAAGTTGCGTCCGTATTCCTTCTGGGAATGGCGGTCACAGCTGCGATGGCTCAGCAGAAACCGCCTCGTTTGGTAGTCTACAAGTTCTTTGACGAACAATATCGTCAAGGTGGCTTTGACTATGCATACGGTGGCACAAGTAAAGGTGTGACCATCACCAAGGAGGGTGGTTACAAATCTAAGGCTGCTTTGAATATTAAGTTGGATCCTAAGGAATATTCCGGCGCATCCATCTGCCTTTATAATGAATTCTTCGACTTGAACAAGTACATGCTTGATTCCAAGATTGAATTCATGATCAAGGGCAAGAAGGGCGGCGAAACTGTTAAGGTTGGTCTTTTGGATGACGAAGTGGGTGATGGCAAGAAGACTCAGGTTGTCCTTCCCATGAACAAGTACATCGAAGGTGGCGCCATTACTACGGATTGGAAAAAGGTTTCCATTCCGCTGGTGGATTTCCCTGATCGTGGCTTGTATTGGGATAATACCCGCAAGTCTGAATTCCCTGCTCGCATTGATTGGGATAAGATTGCAGAAATTCGTTTCTCCATTGATAAGAGTGCTGCCACAGATTTCGAAATTTGGGTAGACAATATCGAGATTGTGAAGGGCAACAAAAAGGCTAAGCCCAAGGCAAAGATCATCTATTGGGATGAAAATAACGATGTCATCGATGGACCCAAGGATCCGGCCAAGCTGGATGGCAAGGCAAAGACTCTTGCTACCTTCTATGACAACAACCTGAAGGGCTTCAGTTACAGCTATGGTGGTCTTTCCGCCCAACGCGAAGCTCAGTCCAAGACCTCTGGCAACCCGAACGTCCTCGCCATGTACATTGATAACAATGACTGGTCTGGTGTGACCTACTCTCTTGGTGAAGGCAAGTTCATTGACCTTTCCAAGGTTCGCGATAAGGGTGGCCTCTATTTCTGGATTAAGGGTAAACTTGGTGGCGAAAAGGTGTATGTCGGTATCCTGGACAACCAGGGTAACGACATCAAGAGCCAGACTAAGATTAGCCTCAATGACTGGATTGAAGGTGCCAAGGTTGGTACCGATTGGAAACTTGCCAAGATTCCTCTGAAGAAGTTCAATGGAAAGGGTAAGGCCTGGGATGCTAACAAGCAGGCCGAAGTTGCCAAGGATGTCCAGTGGGATAAGATTCAGGAAATCCGCTTCTCTGTGGGTAAGGGTGAAAACGCCGGTGAACCGGGCAAGCCCGCTCCTGTGACCATCTTTGTGGACCAGATTACCTTCACTGAGAATATTGACTGGGTTGACCCGGATATCAAGTGGGATAGCTGGAACTCCAAGGCTCCGGAGGTGGTGATTACAGACTTCGAAAGCAAGTTTGCCAAGGACGTGTGGGAACCGTCTAATGGTCCTAAGTCCAAGGTTGAAGTTGAAGTCGGTGCCGCAACTACCAAACTCGATGGTCATTCTCTCAACATCAAGCATTTTGAAATGTCTGACTGGGTAGATATCGTGTTCGATATGGCAAAGACCGGTCGTCCGGATGCTGATCGCGATTGGACTAAGCACTGGGGCATTATGTTTGACGTCTATTCTGAACGTGCATGGCAGTCCATTACCGTTCAGATTGGCGATGCTGGCAACGAGCTCTTTGTTGCCAACACCGGTGTACCTCGCGGTCGCAACACTGTGATTGTACCGTTCCGTGCATTCTCCAAGTTCCCCTATTACCAACCGCCTAACGCAAAGGAAAATGGCGTGTTTGATTTGAACAAGGTCACTAGCCTCGACTTCAAACCGGGTGGAGAAGGCTCCAATGGTAGCTTCGAAGTGGATAACATCAAGCTCACCAACATGAGGGAAGTGAAGGCTGCTGACCGTCCGGCAGTGGTGAAGGTTGAAGTGAAGGGCTCCTCTGACGTCCTCAATCCTGAAATTTCTGGCGGCCTCTTCGGTATCAACGCTGCCCTCTGGGATGGCGACATGCTGAAGAACCCCAAGTTCAAGGTTCAGACGGCTGAATTTGCCAAGCGCATCAACCACGGCATCATCCGCTATCCGGGTGGCCTCCGTGCTGATGACGACCACTGGAAGGAAATCCTCGACAACCACGACTGGATGGTCGATACGGATGAATTCCTCGCCTGGTTGAAGGAAACTGGTTCTAACGCCATGTTTACGGTGAACTTCGGTTCTGGCACCGCTGAAGAAGCTGCTGCCTGGGTGAAGCACACCAACGTGGACAAGAAGGCTGGCATCAAGTACTGGGAAGTGGGTAACGAAATCTATGGTAACTGGCATCCCTACTATGAAAAGTATGGTAAAGACGGCGGTACCATTTATGGTAAGCGTGCTCGCGAATTCATCGTGGCCATGAAGAAGGTTGACCCCACCATCAAGGTTGCTCTCGTGGGTGTTCTTGACGGTCAGTGGAATGACAACATGCTTCGTGAAGCTGGTGATGTTGCCGACGGTATCATTGTGCACCATTATCCGCAGCACTATGGTGAAGAAAACGACTTCGCCCTCCTCTCTGCTCCGCAGGATCTCGCTCCTATCTACGAACGCCTCCACAAGTTGGTAGACAAGTGGACTGCCGAACTCCATAAGGAAAAGAAGTTCGAACTGTGGCTCACTGAATGGAACTCCGTGGACTTCAACCCTGGTCCGCAGACCATCGCTGTGGAAAACGGCTTGTTCGTTGCTGACTACCTCGGTATGCTTGCCACTGAAAATGTGGACAACGCTCAGTACTGGGATATCCACAACGACATCACTCCGGAAGGCGGTGACTACGGTTACCTGACTCGTTCTGCAGAAGAATGCATGAACTGTGCTCGTCCTAGCTACTGGGCATTCCAGATGGCTTCTGACGGCCTTCGCGGTAAGCTCCTCAAGACCACGATTGAAGGCGATAATGAATCTCTCCTTTCCACCTACTACACAGAAAATGGAAAGAAGAAGAGCCTCCTTGTGATCAACAAGAGCCCCTACAGCGATTATGAGCTGAAGCTCTCCATCCCGGGCTTCACGGGTAAGGCCAAGATTCAGACTTTGGATAAGACCTCCGAAAAGCTGAAGGAAGGCTGGGAAAACGATCCTTCCAAGAAGGCAAAACCGGTTGATCTGTCTAAGCCTGTAAAGGTTGGCAAGCGTACCGTGAACCTGATTGTCTTGGAATAATCCGTAGATTCGTAAATCAGTGATTTGGAAATCCCCCGAGTTCTCTCGGGGGATTTCTGTTGTTTGTAATAAACGAAAGAAACGCCCGCGGATGCGTCCACGGGCTTTTGTTAAAATGTGATGCTTTTTGTTTGTTGGCTCTGTTGCTAGGCCTTGATTACGGTATCCTTGGCGAGAACCACGATGCCAGATTCTGTCACGTGGAACAGCTTTTTGTCTCGTTCCAGGTCGTAGCCGATTTCAAAGCCTGCAGGGATATGCAGTCCCTTCTCAATGATAGCTCGGCGAACCTTGGCTCCTGGGCCAATGGTCACATTGGGGAAGAGAATGGCTTCTTCAACTAGAGCATCTTTTTGAATAGTGACGCCAGGGGAGAGAATGCTCTTTACCACGGTTCCGCCACCGATAATGCAACCGGCAGAAACGATGGAATCAATGGCGGCGCCTTGGTGAGCGTTGCCGTCGCCGGCATAGAATCTGGCAGGCGGCTGGTTCCAGTTGTAAGTGCGGATGGGCCAGTAGTTGTTGTAAAGGTCAAAGGGCGGATTCTCGGAGCAGAGATCCATGTTTGCTTCGAAGAAAGCGTCCAACGTTCCCACATCGCGCCAGTAGCCCTTGGTGCTGGCCTGCTCGCCGCGCACGATGTTGGTGTTGAAGTCATAGACGTAGACGGGGTTTTCTTTATAGAGACTTGGAATGATGTGCTTGCCGAAGTCGGTAGCGCCGCTTTCAGCACCTTTCAAAAGTTCACGAACCAGGAACTTGCTTGTAAAGATGTAGTTGCCCATACTGGCGAGGCACCAGCCCGGATTCCCTGGCATTTCTTTCGGATTCTTGGGCTTTTCTTCAAAACCAATCATTCGGTTGTCTGCGTCCACCTCGATAATGCCAAATTCACGAGCTTCTTCTACCGGCACGGGAATGGCTGCGATGGTAAGGAGAGCCGCACGGGAAAGATGGAAGTCGATCATCTGGTTGATGTCCATCTTGTAAATGTGGTCACCGCCAAAAATGGCGACGAGATCCGGACGTTCGTCAGTAATCAAGTTGATGTTCTGGAAAATTGCGTCTGCTGTACCTTTATACCAGTCGTCGCCAGTACGCATCTGAGCCGGTACCAAGTCCACATACTGGTCAAGGCTTGCATTCAGGTTCCAGGCCGCAGAAATGTGCTTGTTCAAGGAGTCGCTCTTGAATTGGGTTAGCACCTTGATTTTGAAAATGCCGGAGTTGATGAAGTTGTTGAGAACAAAGTCGATAATGCGGTAGGTGCCGCCGAAATGAACGGCGGGTTTAGCCCGGTCACGGGTGAGGGGTTGAAGGCGGCTTCCCTGGCCGCCTGCCATAATCATGCAAAGCACATTTTTCTGGTGCTCTCTTGAATAAGACCAGCTCATTTAAACCTCAAAACGTTTTGAAAACAAAATACACGCTTAATTTACCATATTTTTGACGAAAAAGGAAGAATGTGCGTAAATTTCGTTAAAAAGTGGATTTTTTGCAGTTGCACTAGGTCTACCACCACAAATTATGCTAATTTTCCTCTCGTTCGAGAAATTTTATCGAAAACAAACAACTAAACAATAGGAGCTCTATAATGAGTCTTACTCTTAACGACATCAAGCACCCGAAGATCAGTACTTGGGTGAATGAAATGATCGCCATGTGCGAACCGGACAACGTGGTTGTTGTCGATGGTTCTCAGGAAGAATATGATGCCCTCATGCAGAAGTGCGTGAAGGCCGGTCTTGCTACTCCGCTCAAGAAGAAGGAAAACTGCTTCTTGTTCCGTTCTCTCCCGTCCGATGTGGCCCGTGTTGAATCCCGTACCTTCATCTCCTCTGTGAAGGAAGAAGATGCAGGTCCGACCAACCACTGGATCGACCCGGTCGAACTCAAGCAGACCATGCGCGAACTCTACAAGGGTTGTATGCACGGCCGTACCATGTACGTGATTCCGTTCTGCATGGGCCCTCTCGGTTCTGCAATTTCCAAGAACGGTATCGAAGTCACTGACTCCGAATACGTCGTTCTCAACATGGACATCATGACCCGTGCCGGTAAGAAGGTTTTGGACATTTTCAATGCCGATCCGAACGCTGACTTCGTTCCGTGCCTCCACTCCGTTGGTAAGCCGCTCCGCAAGTGCGAAAGCGACAACGGCATCTGGCCCTGCGCTGACGTTGAATACAAGTACATTTCCCAGTTCCCGGAAGAACACCTCATTTGGTCCTATGGTTCGGGTTACGGTGGAAACGCCCTCCTCGGCAAGAAGTGCTTCGCTCTCCGTATCGCTACCGTTCTCGCTCGCGACGAAGGCTGGCTCGCTGAACACATGCTCATCCTCAAGCTCACGAACCCGAAGGGCGAAGTCAAGTACGTGACTGGCGCATTCCCGTCTGCTTGCGGTAAGACTAACCTCGCCATGCTCATCCCGACTATCCCGGGCTGGAAGGTCGAAACCATCGGTGACGACATTGCATGGATGAAGTTTGGTGCTGATGGTCGTCTCTACGCCATCAACCCGGAAGCCGGTTTCTTCGGCGTTGCCCCGGGTACTTCTGCAAAGTCCAACAAGAACGCTCTTATCTCTGCAGAAAAGAACACCATCTACACGAACTGCGCCCTCACTGAAGACGGCGACGTGTGGTGGGAAGGCATTGACTACGCTGCTACTGGCAAGCTCGTCGACTGGAAGGGCAAGACCCGTGATGCCATGCCGAACGACAAGGCCAAGAAGGGCGAAGAAATGGCTCACCCGAATGCTCGCTTCACCGCTCCTGCCTACCAGTGCCCGTGCATTGCTAAGGAATGGGAAGATCCGGCCGGCGTGCCTATCTCTGCAATCCTCTTCGGTGGCCGTCGTCCGTCCACCATTCCTCTGGTCCACCAGTCCCTCAGCTGGAACCACGGCGTGTTCCTCGGCTCCATCGTTGGTTCCGAAATCACCGCTGCTTCCACGATTGATGCATCCCAGGTCGGTAAGATCCGTCGCGACCCGTTCGCCATCCTCCCGTTCTGCGGCTACAACATGGGTGACTACTTCAAGCACTGGATCGAAGTCGGTAAGGCTTCTTCCGAAGACAAGCTCCCGAAGATCTTCTACGTGAACTGGTTCCGTAAGGATGCCAACAACGCTGAACTCCCGGGTGGCTTCATGTGGCCGGGTTACGGCGACAACAGCCGCGTCCTCGCTTGGATCTTCGATCGCTGCAATGGCGACGACTCCAACGTTGTTGAAACTGCTATCGGTTACATGCCGAAGACCCTCAACACTGATGGCCTCGAAGAGTGCTACAAGAAGACTCTTCCGGAAATCCTCAAGGTTGATGTGGAAGGTTGGAAGAAGGAACTCGCCGACGTTAAGGAAAATCACTATCCGAAGTTCGGCGCTCACCTCCCGAAGGAACTTTCTGAAATCATCGACATGATTCAGGATCGTCTGAACAAGGCTTAATTCAATATTTTGCCTTTAAAAACGCCCTGTGGTTATTGCCACGGGGTGTTTTTTATTGTCTCCGTCCTCTTTTTTTTGCTATCTTTGAGCCCGTGATTTTTGCAAAGACAACCATCCACTTCCAGAACTCGTCGGAATCGATAACGATTCACTACCCGGCGTTCTTGTTAAAGGTGCTGCCAGTGATGAAGGTGGTTCTTTGCGTTGGCGTTTTGCTTTTCCTGGTCCAGTTCTCTACTACAACGGTTTATGATGGTCTCTTGAGTCATGTACTTTCTGACCGTGCCGATTTGAATCAGGAACTTTCCCAGGTGGAAGGCACGCTGAATTACCTCAATGGTATTTCCTCGGATTTTTTCAAGGATGAACAGCGTCTCCACTCCAAGTATGGTCTGCCGGTGCCGGACGAAGAAGAACGCGAACTCGGAACAGGTGGTTATGTTCCTGCCGATACGCTCCTCCTCCGCGGGTCTTCACCAGTTTTTGAAAAAATGTCCACCTTGCGCGAAACCGCAAACCGTTTGCAGGGTAAGCTGGAAAACAATAACGCATCCTTCTCTTCCATGACGGAATACATGAAGCAGATGAAGTCCACCTGGCGTTTTATTCCCTCCATTGCGCCTACAAAGGGGCGTTATGCTTCTTCCTTTGGCGCTCGTGTCCATCCGGTTACAGGCGAAGTGGGGAAGATGCATTACGGTGTGGACCTCTCCAACGAACGCTGGACTCCGATTTACGCCTCTGCCGATGGTGTGGTGGAAGTGGCCCAACTCAGCACCACTTTTGGAAATTATGTGACGCTTAATCACGGTAACGGAATCAAGACGCGCTATGGCCACATGCAGATGTCTATCGTCAATCCGGGTCAGTTCGTTCATCGCTACCAGGTGATTGGTTATATGGGAAATACTGGTCGTTCTGTGGGCCCTCATCTTCACTATGAGGTCTGGGTTAACAATACGCCAGTGAATCCCCTTGCCTATATGCTTCCAGGCGACAAGTCTGTCGACTAGGCTTTCTTCTCCTGTTCCCGTTTAGGGCGGCGCTTTTGTAGCGGCAGGGAAGGTACCCCTCGGGGGTAATCTTGAAATACATTCTTGGGCTTGCAGCGGCTGCTGTGGCGTGCCCCATGTTTGTGGAGTTTTTTCCAGACCCGACTTTGGTCAGCGACCAGGAAGGGGAGTATGTGGAAATTCGGTTGGATGAAAATTTTGAAGGGGATTCTCTATTTGTTGGGTTAGAAGGAAAGGCTCCTCTGAGGTTTGCCTATCCGAAAGGAAGGCGGTTGCTACTTTCCCACGACAGTTCCCTCTGTGAACGTCGTGAAGGGCTTGCTTGCGAATCCCTTGGTTCCATTACCCTCCCGAACTCCCGGGAATCCCTCTGGCGTCTTACCTCTGGCAGTTGCCGCGACAGCATTCTCCTTCCGCAACCGAAGGCGGGGAAGGCTTTCCAGCGGGTAGGGGAGAGCGATGAATGGCTGTTTACCTCGGGCACTCCCGGAACCGCCGATCCACAGTATGAATTGGACATCGCCGATTGCGGGCTCTCTTACATCAAGTTTGAGGGCGGTTCTCCGGTATGGAAAGTTTCGGGCTGGCTTACGGGCTGCGATTCCATCAGCGCAACGATGCATTATCAAGAACTTTTCAAGGGCGGTAGTCCAATTCAAGATGATGTTACTTTGTCTGGATTCTTTTCGTTGGAAATCCCCGCAGGGGCGTACCTTTTCCATCTGGAACTGCCTGAAGATGAGGCCCCCAGCAATAACGTTGTGGATACCTTGATTTTTGCGGCGGACAACCCGCCGGCCCGCATTTCAGAGGTGCATCATTGTCCAGAGGAGCCTATTCCAGAGTGGGTGGAAATCTACAATGCCTCCGCTCGGCCAATGCCATTAGGCGACCTTCGTTTTTGCAATCGGAGCGGTCATTTTGGCGAAATCGGTGATTCTCTTGCCCCTTATGAGAGTGTTGTGATTTCTAAAGATACGGCGGCACTTCGAGAACAAATCCTCTATGGAGATGCCCGCTTGTTACAGGTGTCGCTAGGCTATTTGAACAATACTGCGGGTAGTCTTTCTCTATGTTATAGAAATATGGTTCTGGATAGTGTTTCCTGGGATAAGTCTACCGTTACTTGCCCCATGGGATTCAGCCCTATTACAGGGAAACCGGAAAATACGCCCGGATTTGTGAATCATCGTGTTTCTGCTAGTAGTGCAGAACCGTTTACATACAAAGTGCTTTCCCGCGTCATCAGTAAGCGGGGAGATCCCTTGCGAGTTCGGATAGAAAATGAAAGCAATGTGTCTTTGAAACTTCTGGATTCCGCTCGTCGAGAGGTATGGAAGATGAATATTCCGCCTACATCGGGAGTCTGGTGGAGTGTGCCTGTGCAAAAGCATATTTCCATAGGTGTTGGCTACATATCCATTTCTGCGGGGAATTATGAAAAGGTGGTGGGCTTTGTTCTGCGTCCGTAATGTGTTTGCATGCATTTTGCTTGTTATGTTTGCTGCCTCAAAGTCTTTTGCCTTGGAATTATTTCCCTATGCTTTGGATTATGGAACAAATTCTGCGAAATTCATTGAGCCCTCTTTTGGTGGTGTTTTTTGGATGTCCGCTGGAGCCCCCGACCTTTGGTGGGCGGAAACCCATGGGGAGTGGAAAATAAAAAAACTGGGCATTCATTTTGCGGAAAAATATCTGGCAATGGATACTCTTTATCGTGAAAATTTTTCAAATGTAGATGCTTCACTACAAACAAAATACTTTGCGGTTGGGGTTGGTTACGGACTTTCTGCAGACTGGATTCCGGGTGGAGAAACCTGGCTTCGGCATCAAATTAGTCCAGGTGCTTCGTTTTTCTGGAAGGTTTTCCAGTTGGGTGTATGGGTGCGTGGCTACACCGATGAATCCTGGACGCTTCTGAATTCCTTGGAATGGCGACCTTCATCCCATTTCATCGCCACCTTTATCACGGATTACACTTCTTTCGATTTGGGCAACAGCCTGTGCTTTGAGTATGGCTGCCTCACTTCCATTTATCGTTTCCCCGGTTTTTCGTTTTCTGTGGCGCTGACTCTATTTTGGGAAAAGTGGGAACTTTGGGGAGCCCATGGTTTTGGAGGGGAAAATCAAAGTTGGCATTCGTTTTCTGTGGAGAAAAAGTTATTTTGATTTTGTATGGAATCCATTGCAGGTACAAATTGGGCGATTATTCTCGGCTTTGTCAGTGGCTTTTTGGCTGTAGCCTGCGTTATCCTGATTATGCTTCTTCGGGACGGGCGCCATCGCCAACAATTTTACCGGCGATTTGATAAGAACCTCAATGAATTTATGGTGGTCTTTTCTCAGGGGCTGGACTTTCTTTATGGGCTTCCCGTTTATTTGACGGACCCTCTTTTTGATAAACTGAAAAAGGGGAAATTGCTACAGGATGTTTTGAATGACAAAAATTGGGGAAGGCTAAAACTCTTTTTAGATGAAACGGAAAAACACTTTGACATGCCCTTTGTCTTCTCTATTGTGGATGATGTCTTGGGCGATGTTTGGTACGAACTTCGCTGCTTTGTCGAACGGCATTCTTCTGGAGAAATCCACTATGTATGTCTCTTTAAAAACATCACAAAGGAACTGGAACTTCGCAGGGAAAAAGAACGGGTTCGGGATAGTCTGGATTCTCTTCTGCAGAATACGGGGGACTTTCTTTGGAGTCTTGATGCGGAGACCCGCGAGTTCAGCCTTCTTACGCCGTTGATTGATGAAGAACATCGGCTGGTGCCTCAATCCGTTGGTGTTGTGGATTTAGAGAAGATGATGCCTGAATCGGATTACGAGATGTTCAACAAGGTTTTGAACGACCGCATTGTGAAGTATCGTGAATATGGTACGCGAAGTGATGGCTACGAGACCATGAAACTTCGGTTGTTCGGCACAGATAAATTTTTGGTGTGGTACGGTTTCCGTGGAAAGTTGGTTCATGATGAGAATGGAAAACTCCAGTTCCGCGGAACAGCGCGAAAGATGGACATGGTTCTGGAAAACCCCAATTTAGGGGATACCACTGATTCCATGCTTTCGGCAGTGCTTTCCTTTCCGGATGTGCGAATTTTCTGGTTGGATAGGGAGTATAAAATCCAGGGCTGCAACCAGGCTTTTGCTACGGATGCAAAAATTGTGAATCTTACGGATGTTTACGGGAAATCTCTGGATTCTGTGGTGAGTATCAAGTTCCTGCCCTATTTTAATAAGGCCATTTCTGAGGTGTTCGCCAATGGTAAGAGCGTAACTTGGAAGGGAAGCTTTGATAGGGATGGACGAATTCTGATGATGAATGTAACTTTGGTGAGAGATGGTTCCGGTAAAGGCCTCTTTGCCATGGGAACCTACTTGATTATAGGCGAAAGCGAATTTAAGGATGAATTAAATTAAAACAACGGGCTCTTCATGGGCCAAAACGAGGACAAAATGAAAAAGCTGATTATCCTTTCTATGGCGGTTCTTTTTATGACGGCAGGTTGTGAAGAATCTGAAAAACAGGTGGCAAAAGAAGCCCCGGCAGCAGCTCCTGTGCAACAAGCTCAGACGGTTGCTCCAGCAGAACCCGCAGCACCTGCGGCACCGCAGGCAACCATTGTGAATGTGGATTGGAATAAGGCGCTGGAAATGCAGAAGGCGGGCGCCTTCCTGGTGGATGTTCGCACCCCTGCCGAAGTTGCCGAAGGTATGGCTCCCGGTGCCGCTAACATTCCGCTCCAAGAAATCACTCAGCGTTTGGCGGAATTCCCTAAGGATAAGGATGTGGTGGTATACTGCCGTAGCGGTAAGCGCAGTATGGCCGCTTCCCAGTTCCTCATTGATAACGGTTATGAACACGTGTTCAATGTGGTGGGTGGATTCCTCGCTTTCCCTGCAAAATAGTTGCTTAGAAATTGCATGATATGATGGAATTCATGCAACAGGCTTTTGACGAGGCGATTCTCGCTGTGGGAATCAGCCGGCCGAACCCTCCCGTGGGTGCGGTGGTTGTGGTGCCTTCTATTGATGGTGGCTTCGCCGTTGTAGGGCGGGGGCATACCCAGAAACCAGGTGGAGCACATGCAGAAGTCATGGCCCTTCGTGATGCGGGTGATGCTGCAAAGGGTGCGGATTTATTCGTGACCTTGGAACCCTGCTGCCATTACGGGCGCACGCCTCCCTGCACAAAGGCAATCATTGAGGCTGGAATCAAGCGGGTGTTCTTTGCCCATGCGGACCCGAACCCTCAAGTTCGCGGGAAGAGCCGTAAAATTCTGGAAGCGGCTGGCGTAGAGGTCTTTGAAGGATTGAACGCTTGCGATGACCGTGGCTTGTTTGCAGAGATTTCTCGCCTTTACGAAGCTTACGATTACTTTGTCTGCAATAAGGCGACGTTTGTAGAAATAAAGTCGGCCATCACTCGAAATGGGTTCATGGCGCACTCAGATAAAAGCCCTCTGAAGATAACGGGAGATGGTGCAGATGCCTGGAATCATGAACTTCGGAGCTTTTCTGATGCCGTCTTGATTGGGGCGGGAACGCTCCTTCAGGATAATCCCAGCTTGACGGTGCGCCTAGCAGATGGGAATAATCCTGTAAAGATGATTCTTGCGGGGCACCATGTGTTCACAGCAGAAGAAATCGCATCGCTTAAGGTGTTTGCGGAATGCATACCGGACGCGTGTGCTGCAAATTCGGATTGCTCACCGGTGGTGATACTTTACAGTTGCGTGGAACAGCCTGCGTTTGAATCTGCCGCATGCAAAAATACCGCGGTGCAGGTGGTTCATCTACCGGGTGAAACCTTTGAAGAAAATTGGAAATCCGTTCTGCATGATGCGTACAGTCGCGGTATGCATCGCTTGATGGTGGAGCCGGGAGCCGCTCTTGCTGCAAGCCTCTTTGAATCGGGCCTTTGGAGCCGGCTCGACCTCTGGCAATCTGACGACGAAGTTGACGAGGGTCTTTCATATCCAGAACTGCCTGCTGCAATTGTTGCTGCAACTTCTGGCATGATAGGGAAGGATGTGCTGACGGTATATTATCCGGGCTAGCTTGTCTGGACGGAAGCTGCGATCCAGTGCGTCGCTGCACCCTAGTGTGTCCTACGAAATAAGAAAAGCAGCCCCGAGGCTGCTTTCCCCACATGAAAAAAATCCTAGGCGACCTGAGCACATAAAGATTCGCAAGTCCGTTGCTGCTTTCGCCCTGGCGATTTGCCCACAAATAATCATTGCGCAGGGCCTAGGAACCTGTAAGATAGCTAAAAAATGGTCTTTTCCAAGACTTTGGGAACAAATTTTGCAAATTTCGGGGATGAAGGGTAAAAATTGGGTATAAAAACGCTTGAAATGTAACCGAACGTAAACATTGAGCGAATTTTTGCTTATAGATAAATTATATTTAGTACGTGTAAGTATGCGTATTCCTAAATGGAATATTGAAAAATAGAAGACCTTTTCTAGAGGTGTGTGTATGTGGTCAATCAAGCATAACCTGACCGTTCTGGCAGTGCTAGTTGGTGCTGTTGTTTCTGCATGGGGTTCTGAACCCACCTATTCCGTTGACGTATATCCGTTGACGTTTGGTTCAAGTTATGATACCACAACGCAATTGAATATGTGGAACCGCTTGATGAAGTATAAGCTGTTTGCCACTGGTACGGAAGGTGGTTATGGCATTACCATCATGGGAAACGTCTCCATTACGGACTCGGTGGGCTATATAGGAAGTGCGAAGGGGGGGTTATCGGAAAGTAACCAGACGCACTCCCTCGGTGGTCCGATGCTATTTGGAGGCTCTTTCAAGAGCGGCGATGGTGGAGATAGTTTTTTAACAGGTCCGACTCGCTTTAAGGGATACTTTAATGTAAGCGGTAATGGCGCTGGCTCTAATAGTTTTTACGGAAATTATTGCCTTGAATCTGGCTATTCTGGGTATACGACAACCGGCGTAAATAGCGCCGGGGGTAGAATTCTCACTGAAGCTGAGTGCGAATCTACGGATTTAGTTTATGCTGTAGATGAGGATTTGGATGTTCCCTGGTTGGACACGACTGTTTCCTACAATTCTGGTATAAATACTAATGGCGGAACTGTGTACATCCATGTTCCTCCTGCGGCAGAAGGTGATTCATCCGCGTACAACTATTTTATCCAGTCTATCAAATTTACCAATGGAGGAAAGCTTCATGTGGTTATGCCTCCAGAAGGTCGTTTGACGAAGATCTATGTGCAAGGGAGTATTAGTGGATTTGGTGATGCGGGCAATCCGGAAATAGCAGTGGTTTATGCTACTGGAGGCTCTTGGAACGGCTCTAGATGGATAAATTTTTCGGATGTTGCTTTGGATAATGCAGATTATGCAGGTAATCTCTTGTTCTACACCCCGAATGCCATTAAAATGGGTGCAGCTCAGAAAACGATGCAAGGTACATACATTAGTGGTGGACAAATCTCATTCCAACAGCATACCCATTTCGCAGGGCAGCTATTGGCAAAGACGATTTACATCAACGCCAATTTTGATGCGAAGGATTTCCGCTATGTTCCTTTCAATCCGCCTCTGGTCTCCTTGAATATGGCCGTTGACCAGCAGTTGTCCGAAGATCGCATTTCTAATTATGAAGGCGATACTCTGGCCATTGAACTTACGAAAACGCCTACAACAGATGTGACTTTCTGGTATTGCTTTGTTTTTGATGGAACGGAACCGACTGGAACGGCCCGTGCTACGACTAGTGACGTGTCTTTGGATACAATACCATTGCCGATATGTGAAGATAAATTTGGGAAAAAAGATTCTGCATTTGCAACCATTAAAAAGGGAAGTAAGAAACCTGAGACTCCGATTAAAATTTGGATAATTGATGATCAAGATGTGGAAATGACGGAATCCTTCCAGTTGAAAATTTGGAATTTGGCTGGTGGCACCTTCTCTGACAATTCGCGCGAGTGGCCGGTGCGCTTCTTCATTAGTGATAATGACAATGAAGATAAAGATCCCATTGTCCCGAAATGCCCTTCAAGTATAGTGTTTACTGGCGATGAAGATGAAATCTTTGCTTTGGGTAGCGGCGAAGGTTTCTTCACCTTGGTAGATTCCGCATCGGGTAACATTATAGAAGATTATAGGCTTACTATTAGAAGTGTATCCAAAGGTAATTTGAACTATGGGATTGGCTCCTCTCTATCCAGTAACGATCTCTACTATGGAGGGCTAAAATTCCAAGGCGCGCAGAATGAGTATGGAAATACCTATGCGACTATTGGTTTTGATGTGTCTGTTGGTTCTCAGTCTGCAACGGGATGTTCAATGGTCATCAATCTAAATGCCGTGAACGACCCTCCAAACGCAACAGGCTTTGATACAACGATTACGGAAAATAACGCCAAGGGCATTAAAATTGGGCAAGTGAAAGCCGAAGATGTAGAGGGCAGCAAACTCTACTATAAGATTACCTATGGTAATGCGAATGATGTTTTCCGTATTGATGCTAGCGGCAATTTCTATGTGGATAGTGTCCTGGACTATGAATATTTTGCTGAAGGACACAATATTTATCCAATGGTGGTGCTGGTATGTGATGCTAAAATTCAGAGTGATGGAACGAGTTCCGGTTTGTGCACGTCCGTGTCCGTGAATGTTACTGTGGCAAATGAAAATGAACCTCCGAAAATCAAGGTTCTTAATGGCACGATTGATGAAAATGCCATTAAGGGAACGGATGTTCACAGTAGTGGAGATAGCGCTCAAGTATTTGCCTCTGATCCCGAGGATGCCTACAATAAACTCAAGTACGAAATTGTCAGCGGAAATACGAATAATGCTTTCATTCTGGATACTGCAGGGTATTTCGTTGTCAATGGCACCATTGATTACGAAACTACGCCTTCTTATTCTATTAAGGTAAAGGTTTCTGATACGCAGGGCTTGTGGGATACCGCAACGGTGGTTATAACGGTAAATGATATCAATGAACCGCCGAGCGCAACGGGTTTCACTGTGTCTGTTGATGAAAATGTGGTTCCCACGGATCCTATTGGAAAGGTAAATGTTGAGGATCAAGACCATAATGAAGTGTTTACCTATTGCTTCTGGTTAGGCGAAGGAAATTGCGTGACTTCTGTTGAGGACGGACTATTCTCTATCAATGCCTCTGGTGAAGTGAGCATGCTGGAAGCAGCCGATTATGAGGATGAAAAGGCGAATGAGTATCACTTCATTGTAGAAGTTACGGATAAAGGTGGAAATAAGGCTCCTGCAGATGTTTATATAAACATCAACAACGTGAATGAAAAACCTGTGGCACATGACACCACTGGCTCAGTAAACGAGGGTGCCTCTTTGGGCCTTGCCATTGCTTATGTCCGGGCGGAGGATGCCGAAAATAATAGAGTTGATATGACCTTCTCCATCATCGAGAAGGATGCTCGTAATCTATTTGCGATAAGCAACAATAAGGACTCTGTGGGGGTCATCACTGTTGCTGGCACCATTGACTATGAAACCATAACGACCAACGATGCTACAAAGAGCGTGTGCAAGTCCGAGTCTGGGGCGAAAAAGTGCACCTTCCGCGTGGAAGTTAAAGATAAGGGCGTAAATGGGTCGAACATTTTGTCTGATACGGCTACGGTTGTCATTACCATCAATAACGTAAACGAAATTCCGGTAGCTACGGGATTTAGTGCTGACATTGACGAGAATGTGACGACGAAAACAAAGCTGGGACAGATTGTCGCTTCTGATGTTGATGAAGGGGATGTGTTAACATACGCCTTCTATAAAGGTAATGATGCAAATGGCATGTTTGAATTGGATGGTAGCGGCAATGTCTATGCGGTAAAACCTGCTGACTATGAAAGCGAAAGCAGTTACCATCTTATTGTCACGGTAACGGATAAGGATGGAGTTGAAGTCCCTGCGTATGTGGATGTTTCCATCAATAACGTGAATGAGAAGCCGACGGCGTATGATACTACTGGAACGGTGGCGGAAAATGTGAGAATGGGATTGCCGATTGCCATTGTACGCGCCGCGGATGCTGCCGGGGAAGATCCTCTTACGGCACTGACCTTCTCCATCATTGAGAAGGATGCCCGTAATCTATTTGCGATAAGCAACAATAAGGACTCTATGGGAGTCATCACTGTTGCAGGCACCATTGACTATGAAACCATAACGACCAACGATGCTACAAAGAGCGTGTGCAAGTCCGAGTCTGGGGCGAAAAAGTGCACCTTCCGCGTGGAAGTTAAAGATAAGGGCGTAAATGGGTCGAACATTTTGTCTGATACGGCTACGGTTGTCATTACCATCAATAACGTAAACGAAATTCCGGTAGCTACGGGATTTAGTGCTGACATTGACGAGAATGTGACGACGAAAACAAAGCTGGGACAGATTGTCGCTTCTGATGTTGATGAAGGGGATGTGTTAACATACGCCTTCTATAAAGGTAATGATGCAAATGGCATGTTTGAATTGGATGGTAGCGGCAATGTCTATGCGGTAAAACCTGCTGACTATGAAAGCGAAAGCAGTTACCATCTTATTGTCACGGTAACGGATAAGGATGGAGTTGAAGTCCCTGCGTATGTGGATGTTTCCATCAATAACGTGAATGAGAAGCCGACGGCGTATGATACTACTGGAACGGTGGCGGAAAATGTGAGAATGGGATTGCCGATTGCCATTGTACGCGCCGCGGATGCCGCAGGGGAAGACCCTCTTACGGCTCTGACCTTCTCCATCATTGAGAAGGCAGCTCGTAATCTATTTGCGATAAGCAATAATAAAGATTCTATGGGGGTCATCACTGTTGCCGGAGCCATTGATTACGAAACCATAACAACCAACGATGCTACAAAGAGCGTGTGTAAGTTGGAGTCTGGTGCGAAAAAGTGCACTTTCCGCGTTGAAGTTAAAGACAAGGGCGTAAACGGCGCTAATGTACTGTCTGATACAGCTACGGTTGTCATCACCGTCAATAACGTAAACGAATCTCCGGTAGCTACGGGATTCAGTGCTGACATTGACGAGAATGTGACGACGAAAACAAAATTGGGACAGATTGTCGCTTCTGATGTTGATGAAGGGGATGTGTTGACATACACCTTCTATGAAGGCTATGATGCCAATGGCATGTTTGAATTGGATGGTAGCGGCAATGTCTATGCGGTAAAACCGGCCAACTATGAGGAGGTAAAGGAGTACCATCTCATTGTGGTTGTTAAGGACAAGGATGGTCTGGAAGCGCCTGCAGATGTGTATGTCTCTATCAACAATGTGAATGAAGCTCCCTCTGCTAAGAATGTTGTTGCTAGTGTTAAAGAAAATGCAGCGGTAGGCAAAATCGTTGAATTTGTGTATGCAGAGGATCCTGATGATGCTGTAACTGCATTGAAGTATGAAATTGTTGAGGCCGAAGCTCAAAAGTATTTCACCATTGTGAATAGCTCTAATCCCGATTCCGTAGGTGCAATCAAGGTCAATGGTTCTATTGACTATGAATCGCTTGGTGCGGAAAAGACGATTCAGTTCACTATCCGCGTGACGGATAAAGGCGGTTTGTCTGCGACGGCAACGGCAACTATCACCATTGAAGATGTGAACGAAGCTCCTATTGCAAAGGGATTCCATGTTACATTGGATGAAAACGATGTCCCGACAGATCCTCTTGGAAAAGTTGATGTTGCGGATGTTGACGCTGGCGATGTGATGTCTTATTCCTTCTTTAGCGGAAATGTGGATGACATGTTCGCTGTGGATCAAAATGGTAACATTATTGTGGTGAAAGCGGCAGATTACGAGGATATCAATTCCTTCGAGTTGACTGTTTTGGTGAAGGACTCTGGCAATTTGACGGACACTGCAATAGTGCTTGTTTCCATTAAGGATGTGAATGAGGCTCCGACCACATCTGATAAGGTCTTTGAAATCAAGGAAAATATGCCTTCAGGAACGGTTGTTGGTACAGTCCCTGTGAAGGATGTTGACAAAAAAGAAGAATTCCGGAAGAATCAATTTGCCTTTGCTGATGGCGACACCGCATTCTTTAAGATTAATGCAACGACTGGTGAAATTACTACAAAGAAAGCCTTCGACTATGAAGAGAAAGCTACATACAAGCTGAAGGTTCGCGTCTATGACCCGGATGACAATGAGGCCTTCTCCAATGTGACGGTAAACATCAAGGATGTTAAGGAAACTTCTGTGCTGGTTATCACTCGTGCTGAAACGGAGAGTGGTGATAAGTCTTGGGATTATCCGAAGGAAGTCCTTTATGTGAATGAAAAGTCTATGATTTTGCAGTGGACTGCGGATGATGTTCAAATGCCCGATACTCTAGTGGAAAATCTGCATGAGGGCTTGAACACCATTACCATTGCCTATACGGATCCCAAGAAAGATGAAGGAACATCCGTACAGTTGGTTGTGTTTGTTAGCACTACAACTCCACAGGTTGTGATCTCCACAGTCACGGAGGAACAAGAAGAAGGGAATATTTTCACTATCAAGGAAGAACGTGCTGAAAATGATACGACCGCTTATGTGAACCAGAAAGATGCTCAAATATCCATTACGGTGAAAGAGCCCATTCTGGATGCCACATATACGGATTCTACATGTAAGTGGAATACGAAGACCACATCAGTCAAAACGGATTTAGATATCATTGATGTTCCTGCCTCTACATTCACTGCCATGAATAGTGTTGTTGAAGAGGGTGTGTATCTCAATGAAAATCCCAGTACACCGGCAACTCATACTCCATATAATGGAGACCAGGTCAAGGTGACTTATACGGAAAAAGTTGCTGGTAAGGAAGTTCAAGTCTCTTATGTGACGGATGAAAAGGGCAATCCTGTTAAGGAAACAGTAGTTGACCTGAATGGAAACGTTGAAACCATTGAAGTGATTACAGTTTCTTACGAGACTAAGGTCGGTAATCAAACTGTAACGATTTCTTATACGGCGGATGCTGCTACAGGCCAGCCTGTACTTGCAAAGGGAACTGCTGCATACAATGAAGTCATTGCTGCTCAGACATCTGGAGGTAAGAACGGAAGCCAGTCTGGCAATACTTCTGGCAGTGGAGCAAACGTGGGTACTGGCGACAAGGGCAATACCTCCTCCGGCACCGGTACAAGTGCTGGCACTGGCGACAAGGGCAATACCTCCGGCAGCGGTACAAGTGCTGGCACTGGCGACAAGAGCAATCCTTCCGGCAGTGGCACCAGCACAGGCACAGGCGACAAGGGCAATACCTCCGGCAACGGTACGAATTCTGGAAATGTTCCCTCCAATGTCATTGATCTTAGTGCAATCTTCACTGTGAGCTATGATTACACGACAAAGGCCAAAAATGGTACGGAAACTACGGTGCAAGTATCTTATGTAGTGGACAAGTCTGGAAAAGTTGTGAAGGATGTTGATGGAAACATCGGTTACACAGTAAGCTTTACTTACGAAAATGAGATGGGTAATGCCTCTACAGAATCTGTATTTGTGATTGTGGATGTTATTCCGCCGAAGGTTAAAATTCTCAGCCCGGCTCCTGATACCGTTCTCTACTCTAACTATGTAGATGTGAAGTGGACTGTTGATTATGGTGATGGCCGTGGCCCCATTGTTCAGGATACCTTGAATAATCAGGGATTGGAAAAGGGCGTGAACGCCATTGTCCGTTTCTATATGGATAAGGCGGGTAACATTGCTTCCGACACTGTATTTGTGGTGATGAAGAATGCTAAGGATGTGGACATCAGGGTGGAAACTCCGATTACGACGGTCACAACAAAGGATGTGGAAGAACATTACGCCAAGAATGAACCTGAAAAGGGCCAGACATTCTCTGTTTCTGTGTATAGTCCTAAGCTTGGTAAGGAAGTGGAAACTCAGGTGGGTGGTGAATTCAAAACGAAGGAAGGCTCTGGTGATGAGCCCTATCCTGGAGTGGAAGGTCACCTTGGCCCGACGCTTTCTATTGAGACAAAACTCCCAGTCATTAGTGCGGTTACCGGTTTGGCAACTCTGGATGATTTGATTGGTAAGGATGGACTCGTCAATCTCGATGGTGTTGACGCCGCTAATAGTGAAAAGGTATCTCTTGATGACTATGTGCTTGGGTTTACTAATGCTAAGGGCGAACAAGTGGAATATTGTACAGAGGAGTTCCGCGAGGATTACCGTGCTGCAAATGGTGATCTTAGCCGCTTGAACATGTACACGACTACAATGAGCATGAAGATTTGGGTTTATACGTCTCTGGGACAATTTGTGGATTACTTCACATTTACTCAGGAAATGGATGACCCCGATCTTGTTAGTGACGCAGGTGTATTGAAGCTTTACTTCGAACAGAAACCGGATAAGAATGGTGACCTGCGTACGAAGGAAGGACGCGTTTATGCAACGGGTGCTTACATCTACAAGACGGAAGTTTCTTTGAAGACGACACTTCGTTGTTCTTTGCCTCCTGTTAATGACGCAAGCAATGCAGCTAACAGAAAGAACGCTAAGCGTAAGGTGACGGAAAACATGCTGAAAACCTTCGGTTACAAGCGCCCGTCTGAAGACAAGTAAGTTCCAGAATACTTTGTAGAAAATGCCTCTGAGTTTATCTCAGGGGCATTTTGCTATATTTAGATTACTATGATGTACAAACGTGTTCTTACCATTCAGGATGTTTCCTGTGTAGGTCAGTGCTCCCTAACCGTGGCTCTCCCTATCGTTTCTGCTTGCGGATGCGAGTGTGCCGTTCTCCCTTCCGCAGTGCTTTCTACCCATACCGGTGGTTTCCAGGGATGGACCTTCCGAGATTTGACGGAAGATATGCCAGCTATTCGAGATCATTGGATTAAGGAAAACATAAAGTTTGATGCATTTTATACGGGCTATCTCGGTTCTACAAAGCAGGTGGACTATGTCCGCAGCATTCTTTCTACCACAGGCGTAGAAGGTGCCCTGAAGGTTGTGGACCCAGCTATGGCTGACAATGGAAAATTGTATCCCGGCTTTGACATGGCTTTCGTGGAATCCATGAAGAATCTCTGTGGCGAAGCCGATTATCTGCTCCCTAACATTACAGAGGCTTGCTTCTTGACGGGAATGGAATATCGCGAGACTTATGACGAAGCCTATGTAGTTTCCCTGTGCGAAAAATTGACGGCTCAAGGTGCTAAGAGTATAGTTCTTACAGGTGTAGGCTATCGCCCGGGAATGACGGGTGTGGTGGTTTATAAGGCTGGTAAGATTGAGTACTACGAGCACAAGAAAATCTCCACGGGCTGCCACGGAACAGGAGACGTTTACGCCTCCGCATTTGTGGGTGCCTTGATGAAGGGCAAAACGGCTTTTGAATCTGCAAAGATTGCTGCTGATTATACCGTCAAGTGCATTGAAAACACCATTGACGATAAAAATCACTGGTATGGCGTGAAGTTTGAAACAGCCCTTCCGAATTTGATGAAAATGCTGGAGTAGGGCAGAACCCTTCGTGCAGATTCGTATCTTTACCATATTGCTAATTCTAGCCTCTTTAGCTTTTGCTGGGAAGGTGGATTCTTCTGCTGTTTTTAGAGTGGATGAAATCCGTTATGACATTGGCGATGCCTTTGATGATTCCAAAGCCCATACCAAGTATGACAAGTGGGCTTATGACGTTTTGAATGTGGTTCACATTGAAACTCGGGAGGCCACTGTTCGCAAGCTTTTGCTCTTTAATGAGGGCGAATTTGTAGACTTGAATTATTTGTTGGAATCGGAACGTTTTTTGCGGGACCAGAACTTCCTCAGTGATGCAAACATTTCTGTTGCGCAAGATAGCGGGAAAAATATCGTCAATGTGCATACCAGCGATAACTGGACGCTGACGCTCCCCTTTAGCCTCGGATTTTCGGGTAGTGAGTGGAGTTATGACAATCTCAATTATGGCATCGGCGTTCAGGAAAGCAATTTTTTAGGTTTCGGACAAAAATTGGGCTTCTATTACGGGCATAATGAGTTCCGTGATATGTGGCAGCTGGAGTATGGAGACCCTCATTTTTTGTTCCGCTATAACCATTTGGACTTCTTATACAGCTATAACACCGATGGCTATTTGGCCAGTTGGAAGATGTACGTTCCGTTCCTCAGTCGTAGCGTGAACCAGTGGGCATACACTATCGCAGGGCTCAAAAATCAGCGCAATACGTACTTCTATGGAAGTGGAGATATGCCTGTTGGTGCGCTGAAGACCCCGTTCATAGGCGACGTGGATACGTTGGCTGAGTACAATGGTGATGAGACGGTGGAACTCATGAAGGTCAAAGATTTTATCGATGATTCCTTGAGTTTCCACTTTAGTCGCTCTTTTGGCGGAACCCAGCGCAAATTTTATTTGGCCGCTACATACGATTATCAACGCCAGACTGCTGAAGATGGAAAACTGCTCCGCTATCTATTCACTGATGGAGATAGCGCTTATGCCATAGATAGTGCAAGTGCGTGGAATGATTGGCTTCCTGAAAGGAAGGATTCTCGTGTGGGTGCATACGTGATGTATTCTAATATCCGTTATGAGAAAATCAAGAATTTCCATAATGTGAAGTGGACGGAGGATGTGGACAAGGGTTGGTCTGTAAAGGCGCAGGTTTCCAAAAATTATGAGCAGATTGGAGCCGCGGATAATGACATTCGCCTAGATTTTTGGACGGATTTGTATTTGGGACGAAATCTCCATCATCTGACATTGCAATCCCAGATGTATTTCTATCTGGATCACGGAAATCGCCGGGATATGTATGCTCGTATTAATGGCGAATACATTTTCCATCCGTGTAATGGCTTTTCTACTGTGCTTTCGGGCTTGGTGGATTTGTATGATGACGCGAAGTACGGCTATCAGTTGAGTCTTGGAGGTTCTGATGGCTTCGTAGGCTTTCCAACAGGCTTCTATACAGGTCAGGCCCGCGTGTATGGCAGTATAGAACAGCGCTGGTTCCCGAATTTTGAGTTTGCCACATTGGTTCCTGTATTCGTGGCTTTTGGCAGTGTAGGGGAAACGGCTTGGGAGTTGATGGATATCAACCGCAAGGATTTAATTTACGTGTTAGGGTTTGGCGCTCGTTTTGCTCAAACGAAATCTATTAGTAAACTCATCAATAAATTTGATGTGAGTTTCCCGGTAAATGGGGCTCGCAAAGGTGAACCGCATTTCTCTGTCACCACAAGTTATACTTTATAATATGAACGACGAAGAATTGGAACAGAAGGCGATATCGAAGGGCAAGCAGGTGAAGGCCATTTGCATGCGGGTAGAAATCATCATCGGAATAATTGCCATTATCTGTGGCGCGACCCTTTCGATTATGGTGATGGGCGAGGGCTATTTTGCTGGTGCCTTGATGCTTGTGATGACGGGTATCATCAACATTTTTCTTGCGGTTAAGGAACTTGTGGACCCGAGCGATGGGGAATTCCATTGGCTACCGCTGTTTTTTATGATTGTGCGCCGGGCAATGTTCTTCTTGAATGTGGTGCTGATAGCTCTCGTCATCGGCACCATGACGGAACTTATATAATTATAAAGTATGAAGTATGAATTACTAGATATAACTTATACTTCATAATTAATAAATCATAATTAATTAGTGTACGCCGTCTTCGTTGGCGAAATTCTTTTCCCCATACCAAAGCTGAATTTTACTTCGGGCCTCATCGGAGAATGATGCTCCGTCTTTCAGGATGTGTTCTGCGGTTTCCAATGTTTGCGATATGAGTTCCTGGTCTTGAATCCAGTCGAACCAGCGGAATACCCAGGCGCCACTCTGCTCGTTGCCTTCCAGGTTACCGGCCCCGCGATTCATCAGATCCATTTCTGCGATTTCAAAACCGTCTTCAGTAGAGGAGAATTGCGTTAGCCGCTCCATGCTGGTATCTGCTGTTTCTCCATCAGGAAGCATCAAGAAACACCATGATTCTTGATTACCGCGGCCCACACGACCTCGCAATTGATGAAGCTGTGCGAGCCCGAAACGATCGGGCTGATCGATGACCATGAGGTTTGCTGCAGGAACATTCACTCCCACCTCAATGACGGTCGTGGCCACGAGAATGTGAATTTCTCCTTTCGCAAATTTTCCGATAATTTCATCGCGGGTGGTTTCATCCATCTGCCCATGGACTCCAGCAACTTTGAGAAGAGGAACTCTGGCTTTTTGTGTGGCACTGAATTTTGCAATGTAGGCTTCCAATTCTGCGACGATTTCGTCTACGCTGCGTGCGCCGCCTTCATCGCCCGTTTCCACGCGGCTAGAAATCCAGTAGCATAGATTTCTTTTGAGAGCCTCATTGCAGATGAACTGCTTCATACCCTCCCGTTTGGCGGAATTGACCAGACGAGTTTTGATGGGCTTGCGGCCTGCGGGTTTTTCCTTGATGCTGATGACCTTCAAATCGCCATAGAGGGTCATGGCGAGGCTTCTGGGAATGGGCGTTGCGCTCATGACCAACATGTCGGGATAGTTCCCCTTGGCAAGAAGTGCCTCTCGCTGGCTTACGCCGAAGCGGTGCTGCTCATCAATAATGACAAAACCAAGATTTGCAAAAGAGACATCCTTGCTGAAGAGGGCATGAGTCCCGATGACCACATTGCAGAGGCCCATTTGCAGTTCGCCAGTGATGGTGTGCTTTTCTGCAGCAGAAGCCGCACCTACCAAAAGTTGCACATGGATGCCGGCGGCGTCAAAAAATGGCTTTAAATTCTTGTAATGTTGCCTTGCGAGAATATCCGTGGGAACCATGAGGGCGCATTGCTCTCCGGCACCACAAACCGCCATGATGGCAAGCATTGCCACCACCGTTTTTCCACAACCTACATCGCCCTGCAATAGAGCGTGAAACTGTTTTTTCCCGTTGAGCCCGTCAATGATGGTGTTGAGGGCGGATTCCTGACCAGCCGTGAGCTGGAAGGGAAGCTGTGCGCGGGCCTTCATGACGGTTCCCAAATCGATTTGCCGCTCTCGTCCCCGGAGTTTTTGATTCTCTCTTCGCTTTACCATGCGGAGGCAGAAGGGGAGAAGTTCTAGAATCTTCATTTCCCGCTTTGCTTTGTAGATGGAAGGAAAATCTTTAGGTTGATGCAGTATCTTCAGATTTTCCATAACAGAAGAGAAGTGGAGATATTCTGTCAATTCTTTCGGGCAAAGTCCTGGAAGGGTAAGTCCTGGAAATTTGAAAATGGTCTTGTAAAGCCCGCGGAAGAATTTCTGTTCCATTCTCGCGTCGCGACAGGCTTCGCTAATGGAATAGACGGGCTGAATGCATCCGTTGAATTCTTCGTCATCTTCAAAGGGCTGCATGTCGGGATGCGTTAATTGTAGCCCTCGAAATTCTCCTACTTGCCCTGTAACGAGCCAGCGGGAATCATTCTTGATGCGTTTTGCCCAATAGTTTGTTCCCTGGAAAAATGAAAGCTGGATTTCGCCGGTTCCATCGGTAAGGGTTGCTACAAAGCGGGAACGGCGTGCTCTGATGACGCCTGCGCGCTTGATGGTGCCGATAAGGACGACTCTTTCTCCAACCTTACAATTTCCGATAGGCGTGATTTTGGTTTGGTCCAAGTAATTGCGGGGAATGTTGTAAAGCAAGTCGGTAACGGTGTTCAGTCCCGATTTGCGGAGCGCTTCTGCCCGCTTTGGCCCAAGCCCAGGAAGTTGTGAAATTTCCATAAATCTTTAGGGGAGGGAGTCGCCTGAGGTTGCCCGTTCTGCGGCTTTTTCTCTTGCGGTGGAACCCACAAGATTGATGTTCTTCCAGGTGATGAGTTTCACCGGATTTCCGTCTTTGTCAAGAACCTTGATACCCTTGGTGTCAATGGCTGCAATCAGTGCGTTGACTTTTTCTATCAATGCGTTGACCTTGTCCACGGATTCACGAGAACGGATGAGCTTGTCCATAGCGGGGGAGGCTTCCAAATCTGCAAGCATCTTGTTGATTTTGTCGGAACTTTCAGAGATGGTTTGAATAAGGTTCTCTGCCTGCGCCACTTTTTCGTTAATGGCTTTTGTTGCGGTGTGAACAGCGGTATCTGCTTTGTTGGCCACATCCACAAGCGTGTTGCTGGCGGTTTCAATCTGGTCAAAGACTTCTTCCAGTTTCGGCGAAATTGCGTTGATGGATTTGTCGGCATTTTCCAAAATGCCTTCTACAGAAGACATGATGTTTTCAAAAATCTCGGGCGCAGAGGCGTGGGCGGAATCACCTTCGGCTACAATGTGGACCATTTCGCGTACTCGTTCCAATTGGGCGTTTACATCTTCCATGAGGCGTAACGCTTCGGCAATGCCGGGCTCGAAATGTCCCTGATGGATATAATCCTCGGGCAACACCTGGCCTTTCTTGGAGGGAATGATTTCAAGACGACGCTGACCCATGAGGGCGTAGTTCACATTGTTGAATTGCGTCCCTTCACGAATGATGACGGGCTCGGAGAACTTGATTTCTACACGGGAGCGGTCTTTGAGCCAAGTAACGCTTTTGACGGTGCCTACCGTATAGCCGCGAATGGTGACTAAATCTTCTGGCTGGAGGGAACCTAGTTCGTCAAAATCCACATAGGCTCTTTGGATGACATTGTGATGGGCACGGTACATTCCAACCGCTACTGCAATAATGATGCAGACGATGGCGAGAAGAGAAAAATACCCGATGGCCCTATCAGAAATCTTCATGGTTTTGAATATAGTAAAATATCTCTTTTTCTGCCAAAATGGTGGTTTTATGTCTAAAATTGTGGGTCTTCTCCGGTCCATTTTATTAGGTGGTGCTTTCGCAACTTTCGCCTTTTTCTAAATTTGCTCCGTATGTTTACGGGTATCATTCAAGCTACCGGTGAAATTGTGTCCCTAGAAAATAGGGGCGATGCGCTTTCTATGCGCCTAAAAGCACCGGGATTTTTCAAAAACTGCAAGCTGGGAGACAGCGTTGCAAATGACGGGGTGTGCCTTTCCATTGAAAAATGTACAGAAGACGAGGCCACTTTCTGCTTGATGCATCAGACTGTGGAAAATACTGGATTTAAGCAGGCTGCTCCCGGAAAACTGGTGAATTTGGAACTGGCGTGTCGTGCCGATAGCTTTATGGGTGGCCATTTTGTGATGGGGCATGTAGATTCGACGACTGAAGTCATTGCGGTGACGCCCCGTGAAACGGGTGTGGAAGTGGATTTGAAACTCCCTACGGATCTTCGTCGCTACGTGATTCGCCGTGGCTCCATTAGCTTGAATGGCATTAGCCTTACGGTGGCCGAGAAGTTCGAGGATTCCATCCGGGTGTGCATCATCCCGGAAACGCTCGCTCGTACGAACCTGCGTTGCTGGGTTCCTGGGACTGTTGTGAATGTTGAAGTTGATATGCTGGGTAAGTATATCGAGAATTATTTGAAGGAACGTGACCTTGCTTAATACGATTGAAGAGGCCATAGAAGATTTCAAGAACGGCAAGTTCTTGATTGTGGTGGATGATGAAGACCGCGAAAATGAAGGTGATTTCATTATCGCTGCAGAGAAGATTACGCCAGAAAAGGTGAACTTTATGCTGCACGAAGGCCGTGGCGTGCTTTGCTGCCCGCTTCCTATCAAGCGCTGCCATGAGTTGAACCTTACGCGCCAAACTGCTGAAAATACCTCCATTTTGGGGACGCCGTTCACCATCATGGTGGATAAGATTGAAGGCTGCACTACAGGCGTTTCTGCCCACGACCGTGCCGCTACGATTCTCGCTTTGGCGGACCCGAATTCAAAGCCGTCTGATTTTGGACGCCCTGGCCATATTTCACCGCTATACGCTCAGGAAGAAGGTGTGCTTCGCCGTGCTGGCCATACGGAAGCGGCTATTGACCTCGCAAAACTTTCTGGGCTTCGCCCTGCGGCTGCCCTCATTGAAATCATGAATGAGGATGGCACTATGGCTCGCATGCCTCAACTAGAGGTTGTGGCAAAGAAGTTTGGGCTCAAGATTATCTCCATTCAGGATTTGATTGCATACCGCTTGCGTACCGAGAAACTGGTTCAGCGTGTGGCCGCTCCCAACGTGCCGACCAAGTACGGAAACTTTAAAGCATACGCTTATCGCAGCAACACTGACGGCGTGGAACATGTGGCTTGGGTGGCCGGAAATCCCGATTTTAGCAAGCCTGTGTACGTTCGCGTGCATAGCGAATGCCTCACTGGGGATATTTTTGGCAGCATGCGCTGCGATTGTGGCGAGCAACTGCAGGCCTCCATGAAGTTTATTGGTGAACATGGGGGAGTGCTACTCTATATGCGCGGGCAGGAAGGCCGTGGTATCGGACTTTGCAATAAACTCCGGGCCTATGAGCTTCAAGAGAAGGGCCTCGATACGGTGGAAGCCAACCATCACCTGGGGTTCAAGTCGGATTTGCGCCAGTATGGCACTGGCGCCCAGATTCTGGCAGATCTCGGTGTAAAGCAAATGCGCCTTCTCACCAATAACCCCAGCAAGATTACTGGCATCTCTGGCTATGGCCTTGAGATTGTGGAACGGGTGCCTATCGAAGTGAAACCCAATAAGATTAATCGCTATTACCTTGAAACTAAAAAAGCCAAAATGGGTCATGAACTTCAGTTGGATGAAGCAGACCATGGCGTAGCAGAAGTTTTAAATGAAGGAAAGTAACATGAAAGAACTGAAAAATTCTCTCAATGGAACAGGAATGAAAATCGCCATCGCTGTGGCGCGCTTCAACGAAGTGGTGACGGACAAACTTTTGGAAGGTGCTGTTCGTCAGCTGGAAACTTTGGGCGTCGATTCAAAGGATATCACTGTAGCCCATGTTCCGGGTGCTTTTGAGTTGCCGGGTATTTGCCGCAAGTTTGTGGATTCCAAGAAGTTTGATGCTGTTATTGCCTTGGGGGCCATTATTCGCGGTGAAACCAGCCACTATGATGTTGTGGTAAACGCTTCTACTGGTGGAATTGCAAATCTTGCTGCAGAAGGTAAGGTTCCGGTTATCCTCGGAATCCTTACGACTGATACGGTGGACCAGGCCATGAACCGCGCTGGTCTCAAGGCCGGAAATCTTGGCTGCAACTGGGCTAGCACTGCAGTGGAAATGGTGAATCTTTACAAACAGTTCAATAAGTAATTTCAAAACGCGTAATTAGAGTTTTTATGCCGAAGATTAGTTTTAGACCTGCCCGTGTGTTTGCCATGCAACTTTTGTACGCCATGGAAATTACCGGAGCTACGGTGGGCGAGGCGCTCCCAGGTGTATTGGAAGCACAACCTCTAGCCGACGATCAGAAGAAGTATGGAATGAATTTGGTGGATTGGGTTCAGGCTCATCGCAGTGAACTGGACGAAGATATCAAATCCTGCTCTGTACATTGGGATATTGAACGCATTGCCCGCATTGATCGCATTGTGGCTTACATTGCCATGGTGGAACTCTTGTTCAATCCAGAAATTCCTACCAAGGTGGCGGTGTCTGAAGCGGTGCAGGTTTCAACCAAGTTCAGTACTGATAACTCTGGAACATTTGTGAATGGTCTTTTAGCGGGCTTTATGCAGAAGCGCGGTATTGTCGTTAACTCTTCGAAGAAAGGGAGCTAATTGTGATTAAGGAAAAATTGATGAAGCATGTTTTTGCAGGAATCTCCTGCTTGGTGGCTTTGGTGGTCTATTGTCTGACTATGGCTCCCACGGTTTCTTTCTGGGACTGCGGTGAGTTCATTGCCTGCGCCAACACTCTTGGCATCCCCCATCCTCCTGGAACGCCCTTCTTTGTGTTCCTCGCCCGAGCCGTGATTGTACTTCTTCCCTTTGTAGAAGAAATCGCAAAACGTGTGAACTATATCTCTGTGGTAAGTTCTGCCGCTACGGTCTATGTCACGGCTCTCTTTGCTTGGGATTTGCTGTCCAAAGTTTTGAGCACGGATAAATTGGCAGAAAAGATTTCTGCCAAGGTCCGTATTTTTGTATTGGGCACAGCGGCTCTTGTGGCTGGTTTCCTGCTGACCTTCTCTGATACCTTCTGGTTCAATGCGGTAGAAGCTGAGGTTTATGGCATTGCCATGTTCATCTTGATGCTCATTTCCTATTTGGGACTGGTTTGGTACAACAAGAAGGATGAAGATGAGGGTAAAGCCAATCGTATTTTGATTTTTATCTGCTACATTGCATTTCTTGGTGTTGGCGCTCATCTTTACACTATGCTTACGGTGCCGGCTGTATTTGCCTTGCTTCTTATTGCAGAACCCAAACGCATTAAGGAAAGATGGCCTATTTGGGTCACGGGTACACTTCTTTGTTCTGTGATTTACATGGTATCTGCCTTTATTGAAATTTCCTTGGTCTGTCTGGTTGTGCTTGCTGTTTTGAGCCTTGCAAAACCTTTTGGCGCCAATGTCAATAAGGCGGTTCGTCTTTCTCTCGCTTTTGCTTTCTTTGCGCTGATTGGGTATAGCACGCACCTTTACATTCCTATCCGTTCGGAACTTAATCCCAATATTGATGAGAATAATCCTGAAATCAACATTCGTGATGATCAGGGAAATCTGCAGCTAGGGAATCTCTTTAACGGAGATAATTGGCGCGCATTCAACGACTTCATTGAACGTAAACAGTATGGCTCCGAAAGCATGATTGAACGTGCGTTCTATCGTCGTTCTCGGATTGCCCACCAGTTCCTTTCCTTCCCGAATATGAGTTATGGTGGATACCAGATGGCACAATATCTTCCATACAAGGTGGGCGGAGTTTACAGTAATGGTGGGTTGTATCATTTTGATCCGGCGGACAATGAGCCCTTGGAAAGAGGAAGTCTCAAATTCCCCACGCAAATGAGTTTCATGGGAGATGCTATTCTCCCACAGCTCTTGATATTCCTCATTTTTAACGGCCTTCTTGTGATGGTCTGCATGTTTGTGTGGAAGCGCAATAGGTCTTTGGGACTATATCTTTCTGTTCTCTACGTACTTTGTTCTTTAGGGTTGTTGTTCTACATCAATTTTGCTGATGGAAACCGTATGGAACAGCGGGACAGGGATTATTGGGTGAGTATCATGACCCGGAATGTGAATGATTTGAATCGCAGTGGCGCTGGTATTGCGGTTCTTCCTGATCCCAACGATCTCATTGATATGCGTCAGAATATTGAGCACACTAAAATGCGCGTAGAGGCTCTTCGCCGTAAGGGGGGAGATGCCACGGCTATTGCTTCTTTGGAAAAAGAATTGCAAAGTTATGAAAGCTCCGCTGTTTGGCAAAACTGGAAGAAGATTGAAAATGGTTTTGCCCGGGTTGGTAGCCATGCTCCGTTCCCAGAACCGGTTCATATGGAGGTTCGCGAACGTGACTACTTCTATACGCCGGCATTCATCTTCATGAGTATGATGTTTGGTATCGGTGCAGGAATCCTTGTTCTTGTAGCTGCCACATCTAGTATGGCTTTCCTTACAACTCCGGCTGCGGCTTTGTTGGTGCTGGTTTCTTTTGCGGTTCCCTGCTTTTCCAATTATCAGGAACACGATCGTTCAGGTTTGTGGGTGCCTTGGGATTATGCGTATAACTTATTGAATAGTTGTCGCCCCAATGCCATTCTCTTTACTAATGGCGATAACGACACCTTCCCGCTGTGGTTTGCGCAGGAGGTTGCCGGTGTTCGTAGGGATGTTCGCGTGGTGAACCTCTCCTTAGGTAATACAGACTGGTATATTAAGCAGATGCTGGATAATGAGCCGAAGCTGAAACTTAGCTATACTAAGGAAACCATCGATAGCGATATGGTCCTCGACAATAGCGCCGCTGGTAATCCTAACCATCAAACTTCTACATGGATGGCCCAAGCTGAAAAACTTCTGCCACGATTGAAAGCCCGTATTGAACAGATGGAAGGCCAGGAACTTTCCAGTGCAGATTCCACAAAGCTTCTGCAGTTCAAAGTTCATTATCAGGTTTGGGATGCCTTCATGGATTGGGCGGCAAGGACTCGTAGTAGCCTTATGCTCACCCAGCATAAGTTAGTGATTGATCTTGCTCTTCAGAATATGGATCGTCCTATTGAAGTTTCAACGACGGTTGGTACTTCTAACTTCATGGGTTTGGAAAAATACATGGTTCAAGAAGGAATGGTGTATAACTTTGTGAAGGGCGATTTGACTCCGCGAAATAATTCCTTTGATGCGGCTTATACCGCCAAGGTTATTGATGAACACTTCAAGTTCCGTGGTTTGGGCGATGGAACGGCTTTCATTAATGGCGAAACGGAACGCTTGCTTACCGGTTATACATCTCTCTATCTCCAGATTGCTTTTGATGTCCGCGACCAGATTGCAAAACTTCGCAGCGAACATCCCTTTACTGCGGAGAAAAAAGCTCAGGTGGATAGTCTTGCCGCATTTGCGGGTAAGTATATCGACCTTGGTATCAAGCAGTTCCCGCGGGAATGGCGCTGCTACTGGGCTGCGGGCTATGTCTACGAAGTGGCCGGAAAGAAGAAGGATGCAGAAGTCATTCTAGCGCTTGGCCTCAAGAACATCCCCGAATTTGACGAGGGAGGCCGTAATCGCTTGTCCATGAGCTTAAAACAAATCTCTCAGATGAGTGATGAGCCCCTGGCTGTGGAAGAAGCTCCTGCTGCAGAGCCTGAAGTTTCGGCGGAGGAATCTGTGCCTGCAGAATCATCTGTGGTTGAAGACGCCCCTGCGGTCGCCCCGGCTGTTGAAAACTAATTAGAGGTCCTTATGGATTTAAGCTTAGTTATTCCTGTTAAAGAAGAAAGCGAAAATCTCCCACAGTTAATGAAGGAGATTGTAGCGGCTCTCGCTCCCACGGGTTATGAGTACGAAGTCATTGCCATTGATGATGGAAGTCGGGATTCTACGTGGGAAGTTCTGGAGCAATTGTCCAAGGAATATGGCTTCTTGCAGGGATATCGCTTCCAGTTCAATTGCGGTAAGGCTGCAGCTCTTGCTCTGGGTTTTTCAAAGGCGAAAGGCAAGTTTGTCGCCACATTGGATGGAGATTTGCAGGATGATCCCCTGGAAATCCCCAAGATGATAAAGCTTTTGGATGAAGGCTATGACCTTGTTTCCGGGTGGAAAATCCGTCGCTTGGATCCATGGCATAAAACTTGGCCCTCCAAACTTTTTAATTTGACAGTTTCTGCGGTTTGTGGAAAGCGCCTTCACGATTTCAATTGTGGAATAAAAGTGTATCGTAGTAGCGTGGTTCGCTTTATTCAACTTTATGGGGATTACCACCGCTTTATACCGGTGATGGCTAAGTGGCAGGGATTCCGCATTACTGAAATGCCTGTGGCGCATAGGGCTCGCGTTCATGGGGTCTCTAAATATGGTGTTTCTCGCCTGGTTTCGGGATTCCTGGATTTGGTCTCTCTCATGTTTATGAAGAGTTTCTCCGCGAAGCCGCTCCATTTCTTTGGCTTGGTTGGCCTAATTTTTATGCTGCTTGGCCTTGGAATTTGCGGATTCTTTGGCTATGAATGGTTGCAATCAGGGGCACTCCATGTGCGCCCATTGTTGCTGGCCGGCGGTTTTTCTTTAGTGATGAGTGTACAATTTTTCTCTCTGGGCTTGCTGGGAGAAATGATGAATGGAAGTAAAAAGCAGACCTATCCTGTGGCGGAAACCCTTCGCCCAGAATAGCGTATAATTGTAGATTTTGATGGAGTAGATATGGCATATCCCAAGAGCTTGGTCATCGTTCCCACCTATAATGAGAAGGAAAATATTCTCCTCATCATGTCTGCGATTTTAGAACAGAATGAATGTCTTGAAATTCTGGTAGTGGATGATGGTTCTCCTGATGGAACAGGGGATATGGTTCAGGCGGAATCTGAGAAAAATCCACGCGTTCATCTGCTTCGTCGTAAAGGGAAGATGGGCCTGGGCTCTGCTTATGTTACAGGATTCAAGTGGGCTTTGGAACGGGATTACGAACGCATTTTTGAAATGGATGCGGATTTTAGCCATTCTCCAACGGATTTGAATCGATTTTTGGAAGCCACAGAGAATTCCGATTTGGTGCTGGGTAGCCGTTATATGGATCGACGCATCAGCGTGGTGAATTG
The DNA here is from genome assembly GCA_024398835.1 of Fibrobacter sp. Classification (GTDB taxonomy): domain Bacteria; phylum Fibrobacterota; class Fibrobacteria; order Fibrobacterales; family Fibrobacteraceae; genus Fibrobacter. Next base: position 28,037 of record JAKSIK010000007.1, on the reverse strand, counting down.
GGATTTGCGTCGATTGATTCTGAGCTATGGTGCAAATGTCTATACCCGTATTGTGACTAGGCTCCCCATTAGTGATGCCACGGGAGGTTTCAAATGCTTCCGTCGTGAAGCTTTGCAGGCTCTTAATCTAGACAAAATGAAAAGTGATGGCTATTGTTTTCAGATAGAGACGACCTTTAAAATTTGGAAAAAAGGACTCCGAGTCAAGGAAATTCCTATCGTATTTACAGACCGCACTCGAGGAACTTCGAAAATGAGTGGCGGCATTATTTCCGAGGCTTTTTTCCTCGTTATAAAGTTGCGTTTGGGCCTTGCTTAATGAACCCTTCGCTAAAATCTTGTTCCATCATCATTATCGCTTATAATTCATGCGATTTTATTCCGGCGTGTCTAAAATCTATTCGAGATGCCAGTGAAGGACTTGACGTAGAAATTATTGTTTTGGATAATGGGTCTCCAGAGCCGATTGCGCCTGAGATAAAGGATTTTTTCAAAGAGGTTATTTGGATTGACTCTGAGAAAAATCTTGGATTTGGAAAGGGCTGTAATTTGGCTGAGAAAAAAGCTACGAAGCCCTATCTATTCTTTATAAATCCTGATACTATTGTGTCTAGGGATTCCCTCCGTGAAGTGTTGAACTTTATGGAAAAACATCCTGAAGCGGGAACGGTGGGATGTCGGATTTTGAATGAGGATGGATCGCTTCAGTGGGCATGTCGCCGTAGTTTCCCTACGGTAATAGGCGCTGTTTCCAAGACTATTGGACTTGCGACATTGTTCCCTAAAAATAAGGTGTTGGCATCTTATAATATGTCGTATGCGAATCCGGATGAAGAAACGGAAGTGGATGCTATTAGTGGATCTTTTTTTTGTATTCGCCGGGATGTGTATGAAAAATTGAATGGCTTTGATGATGATTTCTTCATGTATGGTGAAGACTTGGATCTTTGTTTTCGTACGAAGAAGATGGGGCTGAAGAATTATTATACACCTGTGACCAACATTCTTCACTTTAAGGGCCAAAGTTGTCGTTCTAGGCGTTGGAAGTCGTATGTAGATTTTTATCAGGCTATGTTGATTTTTGCTCGCAAACATAAAGACATTTACTTTGTTCCTAATGTACTTGTCTCTTTTGGTATTATATTCGCGGCTTTGATAGGTGTTTTTTCTAGATTGATTCCTCAATTTTGGAAGATTTTTTTGGACTTGGTGGCTTTGGGCGGAGTCTTTTTGCTAAGCACATTTTTGCAAAATGCGACAAATGCTGAACGGGCCCCTTATATGGGAACTCTTTCGCTGTTTTTTGTTGTTGCGGCGGTGAATGTGATAACTCTTGTTTTTAAGGGAGAGTATGCTTCTGCTAGCTTGAAAGGCGAACGCTTTATTGTACGGCTGATTCCGTTGAACTTTTTGACGATACTTGTTTTTTTGAGTTATAAATTTTTTGATGGTGAAGAATCTGCTGGTATGGAAAGTGTTGCATGGCTTGGCTATGTGGTGGTGATTTTACTGATACCCTTTGCGCTCAAATTATGGCGTCGCATTGCTTTTTGGACAAACTATTTTTACCGCATTTTTGCAAAAAAAAGACACCGCTCTATTTTACTGGGTGGTGGCGAGGATGCCCTTAACAATTGGTTTGATAGTTACAATGTCATTCCAGGTGTTGAAATCTTAGGATGTGTTAGTGAACATCCCGAAAAAATTACACGAGAAAATCGCAAGCACCTTTTGGGCCCATTGTCGGATATGGAAAGTATATGCAACCGGACGGGGTGCCGTGAGTTGCTCGTCGTGTCTAATTTCTCGGGATTTCGAGAAGCTTTTGATCTGGAATGGCTAAAAAAACTCCAAATGAAGGTCTATTTGCTCATTGGCAATGGGAAAAATGGCAATTATGCTCTTGTTGACCTGAAAAATCTGCATTAAAGGCGATATTTAAGGGGATGTAGAATCCTTTTTCTTCAAAATAGAGTTATTTTTATCGTTAGTCTAAGTTATTGACGATAAAGGTTTTATGTTCGATTTGAGACTTTTGGGTATTTTGTGTTGCCCTGATACGCGGAAAGCACTGAAAATGGCTGATGATGCCATGCTTTCTAAGGTGAATCAGGCTATTGCGAAGGGATGCGTAAAGAACGCTTCTGGTGAGAAAATTTCTGAAGTTTTAGAGGAAGCCCTAGTAGTGGAGGACGGTTCTCGTCTCTACATTATTCGTGAGGGTATACCTGTTCTTTTATCAGATGAGGCTATTCTGCTTCCATTGGAGGAAAAATGACGGTCACGTTGGATTCTTTGAAGAAGACTATTGGCAAGAAAAAGCTGAAGTCCCTAGCTTTTGCATGGTTAGCGGATTTGGAACGCGCGGCCGGAGATTTGGAGACTGCACTAGAGCGTGTAGATGGAAGCATTACGCTTTATCCAAAGGAAGTTCCTGCACGCTTGGTTCGGACTATGATTCTTTTCCAGAAGGGTGATTTTGAAGCTTGCATTCAGGAATGTGAAGATGTTCTTCGCATAGATCCCTTCTGCTTGTCTGCTCAGAAGCGCATGGGAGATGCATATGATCAGCTAGGAAATGAAGCTGAACGTAATAAGTGCTACCGCAAGGTCCACGATATGGATCCGTTGGATACTTTCTGGAAAGACGAGTATGATGTCGCAGCCGTAGCTGCGGGCGCAGCAGCCTTGAGTGATGCGGATCTTTCTATGCCTGATGTGGACTTCTCTTCGGGTTCTGCAGAGGGAGGCCTGGATTTGGGTTCTCTTGGTGGAGGAGATGGCTCCTTTATTGAGAAAACCCCTGAGGATTGGAAGGCTCCCGAAGAGAAAACCCCTGCGTTTGGTAGTGGCTTTGATACAGATTTCAACACTCCGGATGCGGCCGCTCTTGAAGCAGCAGGGCTCGCTAGCCCCAGTGCAAAAGCAGATGATGATCCATTTGCTTCTCTTTCTTCTCTCTTGCCGAGTGAGAATACTGAAGATTCTGCAACGATGGATAGCCTGCAAGCTTCTCTGGAATCTGCGTTGTCAGAGGCTTCTAGTGAAAGTTCTGCAAGCCAGGATAGTTTCTCTGCTGATGATGAGCTTTCGGGAAGCGATGTGGGCTCGGCTCTTTCGGATTTCTTTGGGTCCGATGATGATGAATTGGAGCCGGAAGCGCCTCAGTCGCCTTTTGCCCACTTGAATGTCCCCGAAACATTGGATGAGGAACCTGCTGCTGCAACTAACGCTGATAAAGTTTTCGGTTCTGTAGAACCGGATAAACCCCAGAGTGTGGACAGCGCCTTTGATGATATCTTTGGTGCTGACGAATTGCCTGAGGAAAAATCGGTTGAACCTGCAGTTGAGGATAAACCTCAGAGCGTAGACAATGCTTTTGATGATATATTTGGCGAGGATGAACTTCCAGAGGAGAAGCCTGCTGAAGCGGCTCCTGCGGCTGAGGATAAGCCTCAGAGTGTAGACAACGCTTTTGACGATATCTTTGGTGAGGATGAACTCCCAGAAGAAAAACCTGCTGAACCAGCACAGACGGAATCGTTGGAAGAACCTTTGGAATCGTTGGAAGAACCGGCTGTAGAGGATGTTACTTTTGAAGCCCCTGCTGTGGAAGAACCAGTTGCAGAAGAGCCAGTTGCAGAAGAGTCTTTGACGCTGGAGGAGGAAACGCCCAAGGCTGAAGAATCTACCAGCGAACTGGACGGAGCTTTTGGTAGTCTCTTTGGAAGTGAATCTGATGACGAACTCAAGTCTGAGGAAGATACGGGTGCCGCTGTTGAAGAAACTGTAGTGCCAGAAGTTGAAGAAAAATCCGATTTGGATAAGTCCTTTGACTCTCTCTTTGGGGATGACGATGCTCCCGTAGAAATTCCTGCGGCAAAGCCTGTTGCAGACGTTGAATCTGTTGAAGACGAAGTGTCTGGCGCCTTCAAGGGATTGTTTGCTGATGACGACGATCTTCCTGAAGAATCTGCACCGTCCAACAAGGGTGTTGATTTCCTCATGTCTGGCGACAGTGATGATCAGGTTTCTGAAGGACTCCTCAAGGATCCTACCGCCTCTTTAGGTAGCGATGATTCTTTGGATGATAGCCTGAATACTAGAACCCTGGCAGAAATCTATTTCGAACAGGGTCTGTACGGCAAGGCTTTGGAAATCTATCAGGACCTGGCTCGCAAGGAACCAGAGAATGAGGATATCGCAAATCGTTTGGCTGAAGTGAAGCGCATTGCGGAAGAAAAATTCGGAGGCAATTTAGATGGCTGATATTCGCATTGAACAGCTTTTGCGCGAAATGGTGAACCGCAAGGCTTCCGACTTGCATCTTCGTGTGGGCGTGCCTCCTGTATATCGTATTAATGGTCAATTGACAAAGCCTTTTGATATTCGTCTTGATCCGGTGATGATGGATTCCTTCCTGGATGATATCATGAATCGTGATCAGCGTCAGCGTTTCGAACAAAATAAGGAATGCGACTTTGCTATTTCTGGCCGTGACATGGGCCGATTCCGTGTGAACGTGTTTCGCCAGCGCGGCACTGTGGCTATCGTTATTCGTCACATTAAGGCGAAGATTCCTGCTTTTGAAGAACTCCATTTGCCGGAAGTGATTCGTAAGCTTGCTCTTACTCGTCGTGGTCTTATTCTTGTAACGGGTACCACGGGTTCCGGTAAATCTACGACGCTAGCTTCCATGTTGGACTACATCAACCAGCAGGAATCGGTGAACATTATTACGGTAGAAGACCCTATCGAATACTTGTATAAAGACAATAAGTCCATTATTTCTCAGCGTGAGTTGGGAACGGATACCATGTCTTATGCAAATGCACTCCGTGCGGCTCTCCGTCAGGATCCGGATGTGCTCCTGGTGGGTGAAGTCCGTGATTTGGAAACCATGCAGATTGCTATGACTGCTGCTGATACGGGTCATATGGTGTTTGCCACAATCCATACGACGAATGCTACCGAAACTATTCAGCGTGTACTTTCCATGTATCCGCCGCACCAGCATGATGAAATTCGTTTGCTGTTGGGTGAAGTCTTGGCAGGTATTATTTCCCTCCGTCTTTTGCCTACAAAGGATGGAAAGGGCCGTGTTCCTGCGGCAGAAGTGCTGGTGAATACCGGCGCTGTGAAGGAATACATCCAGGACAAGAACAAGATGGAAATGATTGAGACAGCAATTGCAGAAGGCCACATGCAGTATGGCACGCAGACCTTTGACCAGGCATTGCTGGAGCTCTACAATACCGATCAAATTTCCTTGGAAGTTGCTATGGATGCCGCTACCAATAAGGATGACTTCGATCTTAAGATTCGTGGCATTAGCGGTACTTCTGAACGCGGCTGGATGTAATCAGACTGAAATATATTTCATAAAACGCTTGCTTTTGTGGCAGGCGTTTTTTATTTTGCGGTGGCAATTATTGCTGGCAAGTGTATAAAGCGCTTTTGATAAATCCCAATCGGGCGGTAAAATATCGCCTAAGCATGGGCCCCAAGGGGAAATGCTTTCTGCGGTAGGCAATTTTGCCTTTAATCCATATCTGGAAAACACTCCAAAGACTACTTTGGATTTCGCTATTATTAATCCTTCAAAGCTGCCCGAAACCGGCTTACGCTGATGTTCGGGACACTACATTAGTATCGCTAGATTTTGTGGATTCTCCCATTCAGGACGTAGCCCGTAGTGTATCTCTCGCTTACGATATCCCTATTTTAGTGGATGGAAATGCAGAGAACCGCATAACATTCCATTTAGATGGTGTGGGCTTGTTTGAAGGCCTTGCGGCCATGTGCTCTGCCTCCAACTTAGACATTGTTCAGGAAGGAAAAATCTTTCATATCCGGGAACGGAAAAAACGAGGAACCAGTTCCATATCCTTTCAGGATTCCTTGGTGAGTTTCTCATTGCAGGATAAAGATGTGGGAGAATTTATTCAGGAATATGGGTTGAATACGGGTTTGAATGTCTCTGCGGCTCCTGCCGTGAAGGGCGTATTGACGGGAAGTATTCAAGGCTTACCGCCAGAGAAGGCTTTTCGCCTGTTTATGGAATCCAAAGGTTTTCGCGTGGGTCGACGTGATGATTTACTGGTGGTGGAAATGACGGAAGCAAAAGAAAATTCCCAGAGGACAATGGAGGTTTTTGTGGATGATTCTTTGCTGACGGTAAATTTGGAGGGAGTTCTCCTTTCGGACTTCTTGCGGAATCTGTCAAGTCAAATGAATCTTAATTTAGCCCTGTATGGAGAACTTCAAGAAAAATTGTGGTTAAAGTTTGAAAAGGTGAAATTGCGTCCACTTTTAGAGTCTGTTTTCAAGGGAAGCCGGTATGCCTATACACTGGATTCTACGGGGCTTTATGTGGCGGAGCGGGGTGCTAAAAATGCGCTGTCTTCATCAAAACTGTACCCTCTAAAACATGTTCATTCTGAAAAAGTGCTGCCTCAGTTGGGAAAACTTTTGCCAGGAGGAAATTTTGTGGCTTCGGAGGTGAAAGAGCAGAATGCCATATTGTTGGGTGGTTCTGTTGCCGAAATAGTGGCCGCGGAATCATTGCTTGCTCAAATTGATGTGCCCGCTTTGCAGGTGACGCTTTCGTGCATAATAGTGGAAATCAAACGGGGTAAGGGTTTTGAAATAGGCCTCCATACCGGTTCTACACGAAAAACGGGAGAATATGATTTGGGTGTGCGTGGTTTTTACGATTTTTTAGGAAAGGATGTATCTCGTTCGGGAGCTTTTGGAAAAATCGGTATTTTGCCTGATAGGTTTGAAGTGGAACTTGCTAGCTTGGAGGAGAATAATCGGGCCGAAGTCCTTGCCCGCCCAAAACTAACCACATTGAATGGCAACAAGGCGGAACTGAATGTGACCAATACGGTTTATTATCTGGTAAGTCAGGTTTCTGCTGATGGCTACCCGATTACGGATTACCGGAGTTTTAATGACGGCATTTCTCTGGAACTTACGCCATCGGTGACGCAGGAGGGGCGCATTACGCTGGAAGTCTCGCCGGAGATAAAGACGGCTGGCCGTAGCAGCGGCGATGGCCCCCGGGATATTAGCACGCGGAACTTGAAAACGACTGTGGTTTTGAAAAACGGGGAGACGCTTTGCCTAGGGGGCCTTATCCGGAAGAATACTTCGGAGGTGCGGTCGGGAATCCCGTTTTTAGGAAGTATTCCTCTGCTAGGGAGAATTTTTAGTTATACCAGTGAAGAAGAGGAGGAGAGCGAACTTGCCATCTTCATTACGCCGGAGGTAACTCCATGAAGGTGAAGGGAGTTTATGGATGTAAAGCCCGCATGTGCACGTGGGAGTGCGTGTCTCCTTTTGAAGGGGAACTCCCTCCAGAAAAGCGGGAGGCGTTATTTCGGACAGAGTTTCCCGATGTGGAGGAAAAAGTTTATTTCCAAGAGATGGTTGCCTTTAATGATGCAGAGGGTCGTAGACATCGCTATCTGATAATTTTTCCAGAAGAATCCTTGCCGGAAAGATGCTCTCGAATACTCCCTGTTGCAGCTTCATTGTATGGGTGGGCCGACAAGTTCATGCGGGAAAGAGAGAACTATGGTAATTTTCGGGTGGCTTTTTTGTGCGGTTCCACGCTCTACATTCTCGTTTTCTGGGAAGGTCGGCTCTGCCATTGGGCGGAGGAAGTCCTGGATGCAGATGTTCAGTGCCGATTAGACCTCTTTGACGAATTCTTAAAGCAGGATGGTTTGTTTTCTAGAGTGAAAGGATTTAAGAAGGAACTGGTTCGAATAAATACGTTTGATGGGGTGAAGGAATGGGAAACTTATTTTTGGCGTGCAGCAAAAGACCCGTTTTGGAAGAAACTGCGCTTCGACGGTGAAGGAATTTTACCGGATTACCGAAAAAGTCTCTGCTACGGAACTTTTATTGCGATACTTGGATTGGCCGCATCGTTAAATTTTGCGGTGTGGAAAGAAAATGAGCCGGAAATTGAGGACGTTGTTCCCCCAGAATTATCGCCGGTTCCGGTGGCTATGGCGAATGTCGAGGCGCTTGGGGCTCCTGAAATAGAGCCCATCATTCCAACCCATTTTAATAAGCAGATTTCGCAGTCAGATTGTGGCGGATTTCATTTTAAGGTGCGGGGAATTGTGGCTGGGAAAATTTTCCAGGTGGATGAGGAAGGTGGCGAAAATCGGTGGTTTCGTTTAGGGGATTCGCTAGAGAATTATCGGGTGATGGAGATTGGTCGGGATCGGGTATTTCTCGGGTGTGGAGGCGACCGCTATGAAATTCTCGCAGAAAGAATTTAAGACGGGCTATATTCTTCCGCTGGTGCTTGGAATCATTCTTGCCATTTCGGTGTTGTTCGGGAGTTTGCTGTTTTTGCCGGGGGCTTTGGGGCGTTATGGGCGGGCCGTGTACGAGGAGGCTCGTGCCATCTATGAGGCGGAATCTGCTATACTGGCGGATTTGAACCAGTTCCCGTCGGGCTATTTTAGGGGTTTGCCTCCGGTGGAGCGTCTTGTTACAGGGCCGTGGGAAAGACGATGTGCGCAGTTGCAGCGAGAGGGAAATAGGGTAGCGCCTCTCGTGTGCGTTGTGATAGGCTCTTCTTATGGAGAAAAGTCTTTTCGAGATTGGCAGCAGCCGGCGGAGCGCTATAAGGCGGGATTGCGGCAGAGGCTGCTTGAAGAAACTGCGGATTTTCAGGTCTCGGGAAATAAACGGATTTTCGGGGTACTGGAGCAGAGAGCTTTGCTTGTCCGAGATGGAAATTTGCGGCTGGATTCCGAGGATTCCATTTCTGTGGCGAATTTCTATGTGGAAGGGAATGTGCTTTTGCGGGGGAATGCCGTATTTGACACATTGCGGGTGTACGCCTCCGGGCAAATCCAAGTGGAAGAAAATGTCCATATAGGCTTTGGGGAATTGGCTAGCGAAGACCAGGTGGAGTTCTCGGGAGAGTCGATTTTTCGAGGTGTTGTGGTGGCGGCGAAGCATTTTAGGATGGCGGATAAGGCGAAAGCGCTCTTCCCGAGTTTTGCGATTTCATTTGGGCTTGGATTGCAGGGCGTAGAGCTCTTGGACAAGGCTTCTTTTGAGGGCGTTGTGGGCGCCCCGGCAGGGAAGGTGGATGTGGAAGAAACTCGGGTGCAGGGCGCCTATTTCACGGGCGCGGTGACGGATTCTGCGATGGTGGTTCTGCCGCGATTTTATGAGGGAATGCCTGTAGTCTTGGCGCGGGAGGTATTACATGAAAAGTGATGCTAAAGATTGCCGGGGCTTTACCTTGCTGGAAGTCTGCGTAGCATTTGTGGTCTTGATGATTGGGGGAACGGCGTGCCGTTATTATGTGGATACGTTCCTGCGGCTTTGGGAGCGGGAGAGACTCAATGCTTTTATGGTGGAGACTGCTGTGGAGGAGATGGAAGCCCGTTTGGATTCGGTTGGCGTTTGTCGCGATACCCTTTGGGAGGAAATGCATGCCCGCAAAGGTGTGAAATTACGGGTGACGGAGAAAGCCATAGGCGAGGCCTACTTGCTGGAATGGCTGAACGTTTGCGTGAGTTCATTGAGGGAGTCGGAGATGGTGTCGCCTAAGGAGGATTTATGCTTGAGAAGGATTGTAAAATGCAAACGAAAAGAGGATTTACTTTAATGGAACTGATGGTGGCCATTTGTGCGGCGGCTATCTTATCTATGACGGCCTGGAATGTCTATGGTGGGTGTCATCAGACTTTTCGCCATTTGCAAAAGACATATAATGAAGAAACTGCTAAATACTTTAGCCGTTTGGTGCAAATAAAAAAGGATGTCCGTGATCATCACAAACATCCTTTGAAAATTCTGTTTTAGGGTGATTGTTTATTAAGCGGCCTTGCTGGCGGCAGTCTTGGCAGCAAGCTTTGCCTCTTTGTGGGCGCGGTGCATTTCGGCCAGGTTGCCGAAATAGTGCATAAAGCTCAGCACGCTTACGGAGAGGAAGCCGATGGCATAGAGGGCAAGGAACGGCCCGATGATGAACTTCTGGGCGCCAATGTATTCCAGAAGACCGAAGATGCAGTACACACCTACGATGAGTTCCATCAAAGCCATCCAGGGGAACTTCTGAGCGTAGTGACTGATGCCTTTGTGTCCGCCCATCTTGGGGGTGCGGACGAAGCTTCCCTTGCGGCCAGTGACGGCGGCAAAGACAGCCTTGGAATTGCTGACGGCAATACCCACACCGAGGGCCATGAGCACCGGGAGGGAGAGCATGCGAACCTTCCAGCCGGTATAGCCGGAGCAGCGTTGGGCTACGAAGTAGAGGAAGGAGGGGGCAACTGCGGCCAATAGAATAAAGGAGAAACCTACCGTGTAAATCCAGGTGGGAAGGTGAGCCACAGGTTCAAAGAAGGCGAGAAGCGGCCAAGCACAGAGGGCTGTAAACAACATGCAAGGATGGATGGAATAGTGCGTCGTATGGAGAATAGCTCCAATCTTCACGCGGAGAGGCACCTTGGCACGGAGCACCTTCGGAAGTACCTTGATGGCGGTCTGGATGGAGCCTTTGGCCCAGCGGAACTGCTGTGCCTTGAAGGCGTTGATGTCATTAGGAAGTTCTGCAGGAACGATGACATCGAAGACGAACTTCATGCGCCAGCCAGCTAATTGACTGCGGTAGGAGAGGTCCATGTCTTCGGTCAGGGTGTCGCCTTCCCAGCCGCCAGCATCGAGAATGGCCTGCTTGCGCCAGATACCTGCGGTACCATTGAAGTTCATGAAGAGCTTGCCCCAGCTACGGGCGGATTGTTCAATGACAAAGTGACCGTCGATACCGATGGACTGAGCAAGAGTAAGACCGGATTCCGTGCGGTTCAAGTGGCCCCAACGACCTTGCACAAGACCGACTCCCTTGTCCATGACCATATAGGGGACGGTCTTCAGGAGGAAGTCCTTCTCCGGTACGAAGTCCGCGTCAAAGATGGCGATGAATTCGCCCTTGCAGACTTCCATGCCTTCCTTGAGGGCGCCTGCCTTGAAATCCTTACGGTTGGTGCGGTGGATGAGCTTAATGTCAAAACCGCGGGCAGCCATTTCTGCCACCTTCTTCTTGGTGACTTCGTAACATTCGTCGGTGGAATCGTCCAAAACCTGAATTTCGTGCTTGTCGCGGGGGTAGTCAATAGCGCAGACCGCCTCCAGTAGTCGTTCCACGCAGTTGGCTTCGTTAAACACGGGAAGCTGGGTAGTTACAATAGGGAGCTCATTGACGGAGTGTTCACGATAGAAGTTCAGGATGTTCTTGCGGTCTGCGAGACGAGTCTTGCGGCTGGTCTTGAGGAAGAGGTAGACGCTGTAATAACAGGAAAATCCGTAAATCACCAAACCGACACCGGCGATGACATAGACCACGAACATTGCGTTCAGAAGTATGTTACTTATCACGATAAAACCTTTTGCATAATAGAATGCTTGGTTAAAATATAGAAACGTGCTGTTTAGTTTGCTACAAATGGGAATTTTTTTTGAAGAAAAATTAAGGAATGCCGTGAATTGATTGAAAAAAATTGAAATTTCTGTCTATTTTTACCCTTGACAAAGCAGAGAAGTTTATGACAAAAACGCCAATTTCGAGTTGGATTGAAGCCAATTGCGGGACCGAGAATTTTGAGCAATCGCTTGTGCGGTTGTTGTCCTTTGCCTGCGCGGAATGGATTCGGCGTGAAAATGGGGTGAAGAAGGGGTCGGATGAGGCTCTCGCCCTCTTTCTTGGGTCGGCGGTGGAGGCTGGATTCCCCATGGGACTGTGGCTTCAGGACCCGATAAAATTTGCGGATGCCATTGGTGCGTTTTGTGAGAAATCCAAAGCGGCTCCCTTGCCCGCGTCGTTGAAACGGGAGTTCCCTACGGTTCTCGACTTACGGGGTGTGAAGTGCCCGAACAATTCCGTCCAGTCCAGGCTCTTCCTTGCAGGGGCCCCTGCCGGGCAGAAATACCAGATTTTCCTGGATGATGGTGCTCCCATTGAAAATGTGCCGGGAAGCCTTGTGGCGGATGGTCATGAAATCACGGGGCGAGAGAAAAAAGAAAATTTTTGGATTTTAAAGGTGGTCAAGAAGTCCAACAAGTAGTAGATTAAGGGTATGGAAAACAGGATTCTTGTCATAGGCGACGAAATGCTGGGTGGTGCAGGCGAGGCAGCATCTCGTTTTGCGGAGTCACTTCTTTGCCGCTTGCCCAACCGGCCCATGCAGTTTTCCATCAATGCTCCCACAATGCTTTCGCTTTCGCAACTTTTGGCCCGGTCTTCGGCGGACATCATCGGGAAGCGGGCGGGGCGCATCATCTTTGCCTTGGGGCTTCATGAGTTGCGGAGGGAGCGGGGCAATGGGGAAAAAGTTTTTGAGGGCTTGCAGTCTCTGGTTTTTGAAATGCTTCGCAAAACTCAGGCGGAACTGTTTGTCCTCACGCTCCCGCCAGAAATGTTCCCGGACGATTCAATGGCGGTTGGGGAGATGAATGTGGCAATTCGGAAAATGGCTGCGAAGGACCCGGAACGGCTGAAAATTCTGGATTTTGCGGTTCAAGTGGAAATTTTTAAGGAAAAACAGGCAGAAAGGGGTAAATTTGCAAGAAGTCTCTTTGCGGAGGACGGAAATCCCACTTCTCTTTGCATAACGTTTTTGTCAATGTTCCTGGAAGATTGTATATTGAAAGAGTTAAAAATATAAGGAGATGATATGAGCTTGTTTGATGATCATTTTGCTGCGAAAATTGCGGCTCAAAGCCGTGCCTGGTCTATGGATAAGGAAGAGGCCAAAGGGAAGAAGAATCGTGAACCTGCCGCCCCAAAGGAAGGTGTTTGCGACAAGTGCCACAAGGAAACTTTGGTGAAGTCCTATCGCGTGCGCCAAACGGATGTGAGCGATGGAGCTGCCAGCTATGGCACTGTGACGAAGTACTTCTGTGAGGATTGCGCTCCCAAGTCTCGCCGCATGCAGGATGCTGAAGTTCCGCCCATGAGCAACAAGCAGGTGAAGAACCTGATGCGTTTTGCAAAGAAGGGACTACTGAAGTAGCAGATTTAGATGACTTCGTGAAGCACCTGCAAAAGCCTCTTTTGGGCAGGTGAATCGGGAAGGGCTTGGAAAAGCTCACTGGCGAAAGCGCTGGTGAGCATTTTCTTTGCCAGTTTTTCGGGAATGCCGCGGCTTACCAGATAGAACATCTGGTCTGCGTCGAGCTCTCCGCAGGTGTTCCCGTGGGTGCATTCCACGTCGTCGTGGTAGATTTTCAGGACGGGCTTTACAGAGACGGAGCTATCCTCGGAGAGGAGGATGGTGTTCACCAATTGGCTGGAATTCACCTTGGAACAGTTTTCGCCGACGATGACGCTGCCGTCGTAACTGGCGTAAGCGTGTCCGCTGAGGAGGTTCCTGGCGAACTGGGTGCTGGTAGTTTCCGGCGCCTCGTGATGGATGGTGAGCCTGTGGTGGCTGCTGGAGGTTCCGTCCAGGAGGTTCAGGGTCCGGATTTCGAAGGTGGCGCCGGGGGCTTTAAGAAAGTCGTCGATGCTCACGCGGGTGATGCCGTTCCCGCGTTCAATGCTTGAAAAGCGGAGGGATGAGCCTGCAGCCTGTTGGATGTTGAAGTGCCGGAAACGGAGGGGGAGGTCGTTTGCCGGATTGGCAAAGAAGACTTCCACTTGGGCGCCTTCGGCGAGGTTCAAGTCAAAGCGCTCCGCGGCTATTTCGTGAAGGACCTTGTTGTCGAGAATTTCGAGGGAGACTTTTGCATTTTTCCCGATATTGAAAATGGTGTGGCCGAAATCGTCATTGCACTTGATGAGGGCCATTTCGCTTTCGCCATCGGCGATGTTGCGGACCATGGTGCGGGCGTTTTTGGCAAGAGGGAGGAGGGCTGCGAAGTCCGTTTCGCTGCTTGCGTCAAAGGTTGCTGTCCGGGGAGCGTCGCGGACTTCTAAAAATTCCTGTTGGGGAATTTTTGCCACAGGGAAAAACGTCCAGAGCTCGTTATTCCGCTTGGGCATCCCCAGTTGTTGAATGCGAGAAAGTGCGTCCATTACTTTTCCTCGATCCAGTCGTAGCCTTGTTCTTCCAGCTTCAGAGCCAGTTCCGGTCCGCCACTCAAAATAATCTTTCCGTGCCGGAGCACATGGACGTAGGTGGGCTTGATGTAATCTAGAAGTCTCTGGTAGTGGGTCACAAGAATGACCGCTTTTTCGGGGTTCATGATGTGGTTGATGCCGTTAGCCACAATGCGGAGGGCGTCAATGTCCAGGCCGGAGTCCGTTTCGTCGAGGAAACTCACCTTCGGGTCGAGAATGGCCATCTGCAGGATTTCGTTACGTTTCTTTTCGCCACCGGAGTAGCCTTCGTTCACGCCTCTTTCGCGGTAGCGGGCGTCCATTTCTAAAAGTTCCATCTTCTCTTCGCAGAGTTTGTGGAAATCAGCGTCGTTTATTTCGGGGAGGCCGAGGTAGGCGCGTTTGCTGTTCAAGGCCATCTTCAAAAATTCCACATTGTTCACGCCGGGAATTTCCGTGGGATACTGGGTGCTGATGAAAAGCCCAGAGTTGGCCCGTTCGCTGATTTCCATTTCGAGCAGGTTCTTGCCATCGAGTTCCACGGAACCGCCATCCACCTTGTAGGCGGGGTGGCCGGCGATGACCTTGGAAAGGGTGCTTTTGCCGCTGCCGTTGGGGCCCATGATGGCGTGGACTTCCCCTGGACGCACTTCCAGGTTGATGCCCTTCAAAATTTGGGTTCCGTCTTCAATGCTTGCTTTTAGATTCTGAATGGATAACATAATTCCTCGCGCAATTTCGTGCTTTCCTGTGCCTTTCTGTGTTTTAGGCTCCGGCTAAAATTCCTAAAAAAACTTTCTTGCTTTTGATAATCTGGTCTGCCAAGTAATCGATGGAGAGCGTTCCTTTTTTGTACAGCGCGTCCAGCTTCTGCATGTCTTGGGTGAACTTGTTGAGGGCCATGCGCTGCTTAGTGCCTTCTACTGTTTCGAGAGAGATGGATTTCTTGTAGCGGTCGCACAGCTTGAAGGTAAGCACCATCAGGGTCTCGTAGAATTCCAGAATTTCCTTGGGCGGAGTCCAGCTTTCTTCGGGGAGGCCTTCCATAAAGAGCTGGAGGGTTGGAGAAAGTGTTCCGTACAGCGCCTGGGGAGAGAAACAACCCGTTTCCGCATAGCTTGCGATAATGGTGTTGACGAATTCGTCAATAAGGCTGGAGGCGAAAAATTGGATTCCGCTGGCGGCGAAGTCCATGTCGAAATATTCGCAGGCCCGGTCCAAAAGGGTTGGGTTGTGGAGCAGGAGGGTCGCAAACCGGATTTCAATGGGGGAGAGGATTTCCCATGGGACATGAGGCACTTCTTCGGGGAGAGTTGGCTCGCCCATGAAACCATCGGCATCAAAATTTGGGACATCGGAATTTCCATCCACGGGATTACCGTCGGCGGAAACTGGTGCTGCGTTTGCCGCGGGGCCCACGGATGTCGGCCGCGGTGGTAGCTTCTTCTGGGGCTTCAAGCTCTTGATGCCGTTCAGAGAGCGGCTGGTGTCAAACCTTTCGGCAATGAGTTTTAGGTATTGATTCCGCAGCTCTGGATTTTCGATGCTCTTGATGAGGGACTTGGCGAAGGTGACGAATTCCGCCTTCGCCTCGATGCTCTGGAGGTTCTTCTTGTTGGCGAGATAGTTCAGCCAGTCGTCGGCTTGAGACAGTTCCGCCCGGAAGGCATCGGCGCCCCGTTCGTTGACGAAATTATCCGGGTCGATTTTCGTGCCGTCCGGGCGGGACAGCGCAAAAATTCGCGGGTTGATGCCCTTGGGGAGGACGATTTCCAGAGACCGCTGGGTGGCTTTCTGGCCCGCGGCATCGCCGTCAAAAACCAGATAAGCGGTTTTTGCGTAGCGGGAGAGAATGCTGGCGTGAGTCTCGGTGAGGGCAGTGCCGGAGGCGGCTACCACATTCTGAACTCCTGCTTGATAAAGGCTGATGAGGTCGAAGTAGCCTTCCACGATGATGACGGCATTCTCTTTCGTGATGGCACCGCGGCTGTGGTTCAGCCCAAAAAGGATGTCGCTCTTGTTATAGAGGGCGGTATCGGGGCTGTTCATGTACTTGGGACGATCGAAGCCCTCTTTCTTGGGCGCCAAATCGCGACCGCCAAACCCAACCACTACACCAGACAGGTTTTGAATGGCAATCATGAGCCTGTCGCGGAACTTGTCCGCAATTCCGCCGTTGGTCTTTTCGGTGGCAAGGCCTGCTTTAACGCAATCTTTTGGAGAAAATCCGTTTTTGGCGGCGTAGCTGATGAAACCTTCCCTGGTATCGGGAGCATAACCGAAATGGAACTGCTTTCGGGTGGCTTCAGATATATTTCTTTTGCGGAGATAATCCAGGGCTTTCGGGCTCAGGGTCAGCTGCTGCTCGAACCATTCACAGGCCAGTTCGTTCAGCTTCCGGACCATGGTCCGTTCCTCGGTAATTTCCGCGTTTTCTTTGGTCGTGTACTTCGGGAGGTCAAAGCCTACAAAGTTCGCCACCCATTCCACAGCACCATTAAAATCAATCTTCTCGTGTTCCTGAACGAACTTGAAAACGTCTCCACCGGCACCACAGGCAAAGCATTTGTAAATCCCGAGCATCGGATTTACGCTCATAGAGGGGGAGTGGTCGTCATGGAAAGGGCATACCCCAGCATAGCGATTATTGCCCGTCCTTTTCAGGGGCAAGAACTGCTGAATCACAAGGGAAATATCCGCTTGTGCCTTCAACTGCTGAATCACGTCGTTGGGGTAAAAAGGCATGCCAACAATGTAGCAATTTACACTACAGCTTTGGTCTGCCAGCGGCCGCTACGCCACCGCCAAAGGTTCGCGATGGAGCGGTAGAATTCGTCGCTTGCCATGCCGAGCCAAAGCCCTACAAGCCCTAGGTCCAGGACGAAGGCGAGGATGAGGGCGGTGGCGAGGCCGAGAGTCCACATCATGCCGCTTCCGACAAAGGCCGGAAATTTGGAATCGCCCGCGGCACGGAGGGAAGTGGTGATGATGAAGTTCACCGCTTTAAAGGGCTGTACCGCCACATCGCACCAGAGGCAGAGACACCCGAGGTGGATGACTTCCGGATTGTCGGTGAAGAAGCGGATGAGAAATTCTCCATTGAGGGCCACGAGGATAGAGAGAATGAGGCCGCTGGTGCAGCCGATGGCAATGGTTTGATACGCCCGCTTGCTCGCTTTTTTGAAATCGTGGGCGCCTACGAGATGACCGATGAGAATCTGGTTCCCACTTCCAAATCCAACACCTAGAATGACGGAGAGGGCTGCAAAATTTCCGGCAAAAACGCGGGCGGTCATGGCCGTTGTGCCTACGTAAACCACCATGGCGGTAATGAACACCTGGAAAAGTTGGAAACTAATGGGCTCGGCTGCGGCAGGGAGCCCGATGCGAAGCCAGTCGGGAAGGATGATGCGTGAGCGCTTCAAATCGCGACGGTGAGACTTATGCTGGGCTTTAAAACGGAGCGCAAGCCAAAGAATGATGGAGGAAATCAGCCAAGAAAGCGCGGTGGCGAGACCGACGCCGTAGACGCCCATCTTCGGGAGACCGAACAGCCCCTCCAGAAAGATGTAATTCATCACGGCGTTGCTAGCGATGGTGAGCACGTTCCCGATAAGGTTCCAGATGGTGATGCCATGGGTGGCGATAAGTGCAGTCAGGGTGGATTGAAGCGCCCTGAAGGCAAATCCGAAGGCTACCACGCAGAGAAACTGCCGGGCGTATTCCGCGGGAGTTCCTTCCAGCCCCATCCAGCGGGGAATGTAGCCAGAGATGGGGAAGATGATGAGGGTCAAAGCCACACCCAGCAGGAAACTTCCAAAAATCACTAAGGTCTGTGTGGAGCGGGCATGGGCCTTCTGGTTTGCCCCGATGTATTGGGATGTGATGCTTGCTCCCGACTGGCTGAAGGCGTGGATTGCCGTAAAAAGTGCCGCTAGGATGGGCATCATGGCTCCAACGCCAGCCGCCGCAGTTTCGGACGTGCGGGAGAGAAACCAGCTGTCCATCATGGGCTGAATCATTCCCACGGCAAAGGTGAGAATCAGTGGCCAGGAAAGCCCTAGAAGGGAACGATCCTTGACTTCTTTTTGCACATGTTTCATGCGGCTTTTTCTCTCGGTGCCAATTTTAGCAAATCTTTGAGGTGGTGGATAGGGTGTTTTTCCAAGTGTTGTTTGCAAGCGTATACAAATGAGGGCAGATTTTGCGCTTTTGAAATAAAGTGCTATTTTTCCTCCCATGACACCCTCTCTGGAACAAAATCTGTTGAACATTATTCAGGATGAATTCCCGCTGGAACCCCGCCCGTATCAGGTGCTGGCGGAGCTTCTCCAACAGGCAAATCCTGCGGAATTTTGTGCCATAGGGGAGACTGAGGTTTTTCTGGCAGTGGAACGCCTTCGGGAGTCTGGAGTTGTTCGTCGCATTGGGGCGGTGTACGACTCTCGAAAGTTGGGCTTCACCTCCAGACTTTGCTGCGGAAAAGTTTCGGAAACGGCATTGGATGCCTTTGCTGCCACGGTTTTAGACGAGCCTTCTATCACTCACAACTACGTGCGGAACCATGCCTTCAATGTGTGGTTTACGGTCATCGGAAAATCAGCTGAGGATATTGCCACCGTAGTCCAGGAACTGCAACAGCGGACGGCGCTTACGGATGTCCATATTCTGGATTCCAAGCGGATGTTTAAAATCAATACGGTGATGGGAAAAATTGCGGGGACGCACGAAGTACTCGCTTGCGAAAAAACGGCTCATGAACATAAATTGGATTTTACGGTGTCCGAAACGATCCCTGCCTCGCCACTCTCGCAACCGGCATTGCGAAAATGTCGGGCGCTGTTCGCCGGTGACATACCCCACACCCTGACTCCCTTCGCAACAATCGCTTCCCAGATTTCGTCTGAGATTTCCGAGGAAGTCTCGGAATCCCAAGTGATTGCTCAAATCCGTTGCGACTTGAATTCTAAAACAGCCCGTCGCTTTGGTGCTGTACTCCGCCATCAAAAAGCGGGCTTTGCAGAAAATGCCATGGTCGTTTTTGAAGTGGACGAAAATGCGGTGGAACAGGCGGGACAACTCCTTTCGGCGGAAACGCAGGTGTCTCATTGCTATGAGCGGAATAGTTTTGATGGTTTTCCATATAATTTTTACGCCATGATTCACGAAACTGGTGCAGAACAACTCAATTCCACTATTGCGAAAATTGTAGACAAATTAAACAACCCTGCATATTGCGTTCTTCGTTCCGTAAAGGAATTGAAGAAAACCAGTTTTAACTATTTTGTATAGGGGAGTGAGATGGATTTTGCCTCTTTACAGGATTTTATTTTTTCAGAACGGCCTTATGAATCGGAAATTCATGGACTGGAACACTGGCGTCAGGTGGAGTTTAATGGTCTTCTTCTGGCTCCGGAAACGGGGGCGGATATTACCGTCGTTCGGCTGTTTTCGCTGTTTCATGATTCCAAGCGTTTTGAAGATGGTCATGATGCAGAGCATGGCCCCCGCGGTGCGGAATTTGCAAAATGGTGTCTGGAAAATAAATTGCTTGAATTGGATAATGAACGGTTTGAAAAGCTATATCACGCCTGTGCAAATCACACTCGGGAAAGTTCCAGTGGGGATGCAACCATTGATACATGCTATGATGCTGACCGATTGGATTTAGGCAGGGTGGCAATTCCGCCGGACCCTCGGAAAATGGCCACAGAGGCGGGTAAGAAAATTGCCCGCAGGCTAAGTGCCGCGGGCATTTCCGTCTTCCACCATCGGGAGTGGATTCGCAATTTCCGGTTTTAAATCGTTTCAATCCAGCTGTAGCGTCCTGTGAAACTTGCTGGTTCAGGAATGACTCTGAACGTGCAGCTTATTTCTACAGCGGCGTTTTTGGGTAAAGCAGAAACGCCAACTGCTGTGCGGGCATGTTTTCCGTTCTCGCCAAGAATCTGCACGGCAAGCTCGCTGGCTCCGTTCAGCACAGAGGGCTGTTCGTGAAAATCGGGAGCAGACTGCACAAATCCCTGCATCTGAATCATCATCAGCGTCTCGCCAGATTCCACAAGGGAAAGTGCTGCAGCCAAATTGTTCATGAAGCAGATGCGAGCCGCTTCCGCAGCCTTTTCCGCAGAGATTTGAGTGGGAACTGCACCGCAGAATTGAGAAAAATCTCCCTTGACGGAGGGCAGCTGCCCGGAAACCGTAATGGTGTTGCCGGAGCGCACAGCAGGAATGTAGGCCGCAAGTGGTGCGGGGCATTCAGGAAGGGAGATTCCCAGTTCTTCAAGACGATTCTTAATGCTCATGTTTGTCCTCTCTTGAGCAAAAAAATAGAAAAATTAGGATGCCTTGGGGGCATTGTAGCGGACGAGCATCATGGTAATATCGTCTGCTTGAGGGCATTTGTCGGCAAATTTGTCGATGTTGGCTTTCAAACCATGCAAAAATCCATGGAGATCATTTTGGGAGTTTGCGTCTGCAAACTGCTGCAAACGATTTTCACCATAGAATTCGTAAGCGGTATTGGTTGCTTCTGTAACGCCATCAGTGTAGAGGAACAATTGGTCCCCTGCATTCAACGAAATGCTTTCCTGAGTGTATTTCAGGGAACTCATGGCGGCTAGCGGAAGGCGCTTTTTAGTGGATACGAGGTATTCGAATTTTCCGCCGTTCTTGCATAGAAGCGGCGGGTTGTGACCTGCGTTAACGTAATCAAGTTGGCCGGTTGTGGTATCCAGATTTCCAAACCAGGCGGTAACGAACATGTCATCTTCTTCGCTTTCGCAGAGTTTCTGGTTTACATTGTTGAATACATCTACTGGAGAAAGACCCAATTGGGCGTGGTCCTTAATGAGAGTCTTTGCGATGACCATAAAGAGTGCGGCAGGAACTCCCTTCCCGGAAACATCCGCCATGACTACGCCCAAATGGGTTTCATCGATGAAGAAAAAGTCGTAGAAGTCTCCACCTACCTCTTTAGCGGGGGTCATCGTGGCAAACAACGAAACATTTTCATTGGTGGGAAAATTGTGGGGGAGCATGTTGATTTGAATGGACGTCCCCATCTTGAGTTCGGATTCTACGGCAGCTTTCTTACTGGAAATATCGGCCTGTGTATGCACCATCTCTTGCATGCGTTTCGTCATGATGAAACTTGCAAGAATGATTACCAACAGGAAGAAAATGTTTGTGTCAAGGCAGTAGAAGAAATTGTCCCGGTTATACAGATACAAGAACTGAGAGAAGTCTTGTTCGCTGAGGGCGCTAATGGCGGAGTCGATTGCTGTATAGGGGGTTGCATCTACACTGGGGTCAATGTTCAGCACTGTGGGCGACGTGAAGTTAATCATGTTCAAATCCCAAATTCCGTAGATAGATGAGAGTAACTTCGCGATGATGTAGATGGTAAGGGTGCAAATGGAAATGTTGCGCGTCACTCTCTTGGAATAATAGCGGCAACTTAAAACAATGGGAATGGCGAACATCAACTCCACGCCGTAGGAATAGAGCGTGGTGTAGGCTCCAATAGCAATCAATAAAGAAATAATGGCGATGTATTTTGTGTAGGATTTGTCGGCCTTGTTTTTTATAAAGAAGGAAAGCAGGACAAATATCAGGGTCTGGCCACCGAAGAAGTAGAGGCCTTCATCAAAAGTCATAGCGAAGACTTCTGTGATGGTGCAGATGGCGATAATCAGATAGATGGCGGCAAGAATTAGAAAGGATTTGGAGATGAGTCTGTTTGCTCGGTTCTCGTTTTCCTTAAATAGCAGTTTTGTTGATTCGCTAAAGTAATGATCAGCCATTTTTTCCCTTTATTGATTCTGAATATTCAGTATGCCGTCAAATCCAACAATACGGATTGTTTCCATAATCATGTTGGATACATTCAGAATGGTGAATTGGATGTTCTTTTCACTAAGCATTTTCTGGGTGTGGAGCAGCGCTCGCAAACCCGCCGAAGAAATGTGCTTCAATTCTTTCAGGTCCAGTTCTAGAACTTTTATGGAATCAAGATGTTTTTCCACTTCTTCTGTAAAACGAGGAGCGGAATTGGCATCTAGAATATCATCTATTGCCAGATTGAGGTTTGAACCCGATTTGTTTATTTCAATTTTCATGAAGCCTACTTTACAGTGGTAATATAAAAAAATTCCGATTGTAGCTTGTGGTTGTGAGATTCATTTTGTCTTCTTGGTGCTGCATCATGTTCTTGACAAAGTAGCCTCGGAAGGAATCCATGGCGCTGTTTTCGCTGGTAATGTCGAAAATGACGCCGTTGTCCCGAATGATTAGCTTTACATCTTTGTCTATAAAAACGGAAATTTCGGAGAGAATTTCCTGGTTTCCATTTTTTTCCATGATGAGCATGCAGAGTTCTTCAATAAGCAGTGAAAGTTGGATACGGGTTTTTAGAGATGCGTTACTCTGTTCCAAAATTTCTTCAATCTTTCTCTGGACGGTGATGATGTTCTCTGGATTTAGGATAATGTCGAAGGAGTGGATGATTGCTTCGTTATTTTCTAAAAGAAGAGGGAATTGTTTTTTGGGGAAAACCAGTTTTGTTGATATGAATCCTACGATGATGGTGAAAACGGGAGCTATGGCAAGGCCGATCCATAAGCCATTAAAACCCCAGATGTCGCGGCATACCATCGCACAGGTGATGGGGGCGGCTAGGTCTTTGATGAAGCAGAGGAACATGGTGTGCTTGAACAACTGTTTTACAAGATAGTACGAGGAGAAGAGGAAAAGGAGCGATGTGCAGAAGAGGGTGGGACATATAATGCGGAGTGCCGTGGTGGAACATTGTTGCAGTTCGGTGGAATTGATGTCGAAGGCGTGAGGAATGAGACCTGCAAAAGCAAACAGAATCATGGTTGCGATAAGGCCTTCTGCAATGGCCGTCTTGGTGGAGATTCCCATCACCTTTTTTATGCCAGGGTTATTCTTTTCGCCGAGGTAGACATTGACAAGCGGCGTCATGGCTTGCCCGATTCCATCAAAGATGATGGTAATCTGGATGACATTGATGACGAGGGTGAGGACGGGAAGGTAGAAATCCCCGAACTCCTGAATGACGAACTTATCTAGAATGAATGTCTGGATGCCGATGTAGAGATAGAGGCCTGCGTCAATGATGCTGAACTTGATGAGCTCTGCGACACTTTTTAGAGAAAAGAAAAGCTCTGGCCGGAGAGAGTTTGATTTCTTGAAGAAGTGAATCCCCAGGGCAAGGGTGGCTCCTGCTGTTCCGATAAAAGCCCCAAGGCCAACGCCTGCGATTCCCATTTTGTGGCATGCGATAATGGAGATGCCGATGTTTCCGATGAGAAGAATGATGTTGGAAAGGTAGGTGCAGAATTCATCGCCATCGGTGAGGACCAGGTCAGAAAGAAGGAAATAGACGGGATAAAGCGCGATGACATACTGATAGTACCGGAAGCATTCTAATGAGTACTGCGTGATTTCTGGGCTGGTTCCCAAAAAGCTTAAGTAGGTATTGATGGATAAGTTGGAAAGGATGTAGGCGAAGACGCTTAGGAAGAGGGAAATAATTAAGCCCTCCCCAAAAATTTGGTTGGCTTCCTGCTTTTTTGCCTGACCTATTTTGAAGGAGTAGATGTAGCAGGTACCAATGCTTACGATGTCGCTTAGCCCTATGAAAAAAGTGAGGAGGGGCGTGAAGACATTCATTGCAGAAAGTGCTTTTTCTCCAAGAATGTTTCCCACAATGACGGCATTGGCTATCATTGTGAGGATAGGAATGACCATTCCCATGGTGGAAGCACCCAGCATGGTTTTGAATTTTGCTTCACAGAATATCTTGTTTACGGCCATTGCAAAATACTTTTCTTAGCGGTATGCCCAAAATTATTATTTTTAGAGGGTAATGTTTTCGGTTCTTGAAAATATATTCCGAAAAGCGTCTGTAAATCCTGATCAGGTGGCGATTTATGGCGATCCAGACAGTTTGACCTATGGTCAGCTGGAAGCGTTGTCTGGACGTGTTTACGGTTTTTTGAAAGCTCATCGCGTGGGACGTGAAGATGTGGTTTTTGTCAAACTGCACCGTCGCATAGAATTCTATGCCTGCATGGTGGGCATTTGGCGGGCAGGAGCCGTCCTTGCCGGTTTGGAGGACGAGGAACCTCAAGAAAGAGAATCATTTATCCGCAGGAATTGTTCTCCAAAGATTGTAATTCATGAAGGAAATCTAAAGGAAGTTTTTGATAGTGATTATCGCGAAGGTTACGAACCGCGAGACTTGCATGACGGGGCTTTCGTCGTCTACACATCTGGATCTACGGGCAACCCTAAGGGGGCCCTTCACGAGTACGGAACTTTGGAATACATGGCCCTGAGTAATGTGAAGAACGAAAAGGGTGAGGCTATCATCAAAACTTTGGATAATGTGGCTATTACCTGCCCCATGAACTATCTGCCTTCCTATTTTCTTTTTGTCTGGAGCATGAGTGTTGGTGCTGCTTGCTCCCTTGTCCCTTATGAGAAGACGAAAAATTTGAAGGAAATGCAGCTTTATGTGGATGCAAAAAAGATTTCCGTTCTTTTCATTACACCTACCTATGCTGCCCTGTTTGAAAAATTCCCCCCATCCATCCGCTGCGTCATTTTAGCCGCGGAAATTGTGAAGAATATTTGGTTCAATGGCGTGGAACTTTTGAATATGTATGGCTCCACCGAATTTGGAACCATGGTGACGACCTTTGCCATGAAAGGCTCGATGGAGAACACTCCCATCGGAAAGGACTTTGGACCCGTAAAGGTGGAAACGCTGGAAGATGGAGAGGTTCGCGTTTATAATCCGTACGCTCGCGGATATATCAATAATGAAGTAGAAAACGCCATTGTTTTTAAGGAGGGTTGGATTTATCTGGGAGACATTGCTCAACGGACGCTAGATGGTGATTTAACCATTGTCGGCCGAAAAAATGAGATGGTGAAAATTGACGGAAACCGCGTTGAACCTGGAGAAATTGAGTCGGCTGTCAAAAAAGTTTTAGGGGTTTCTTGGGCGTGTGTTCGGGTGGTCAAGAATGAGCGAAATGCCGTTTCCATCTGTGTTTATTATGTGGATGACATCAGCTTTTCTCAAGAGTCGGTGCAAAAAAAGATAAGCCTTCTCTTGCCTTACTACATGGTTCCAACCCATTACATCCACATTGATTCCATTCCCAAAAATGCTAATGGCAAGTTGAATAAATTGGCGTTGCCATTGCCCTCGCTGGAGGAGGAAAATGCGTCCTTCGTTCCTCCGAAAACAGAAGAAGAAAGGACTCTGTGCAAGACGATGGGCGAAGTCTTGAATGTAGAGAATGTGGGACTCACCACGGATTTCTTCCAATTGGGAGGAACCTCTGTTTCCGCCATGAGAGTGGTTGCTCAGTGTGATTTAGAGGGCCTTGGCATCCATCACATATATCAAGGGCATACTCCGGAAAAAATCTTAAAGTTGCTGCATCATGCTCTGTTGGAGGAAACTCCACGCCATCATCAAACGAGTTATCCGTTACTTCCGACGCAGCGCTATATATGGAATTTTCAGATGCGTAAACCGCAATCGACGATGTACAACATCTACAGTTTTTTTGAGTTGCGGAAAGAAGTTGATTTGGAACGTCTTGCTGTGGCCATCAAAAATGCAGTTCGGAAACATCGGGCGTTGCTCACGACTTTTGAAGAAAATGCAAAGGGCCAAATAGTGCAGCGCATTTCTGAGGATGAAGTCTCGGTGGAGATAGAATCCTGCGATTTGAACGCTTTTAGTGAAATCAGGAACCAACTCGTCCAACCCTTTGATTTGCTGAACGATCCCTTGTATAGGATTCGCATTTTTAAGGTTGACGAGCAGGCTTTCCTGTTTATGGATGTCCATCACATTGTGTTTGACGGGTCGTCGCTCCAGATTCTCTATAGGGATATTGAAACTTTGTATCGGGACGAAGAATGCATTGAAGAAGATTACGAGTCTGTGCTTTTGAAAAAGCTGAAGCAGGTAAATGATGGCTCGTTTAGGGATTCTCTTGCGCATTTTGAGAGTGTAATTGGAAATAAAACTTGGGATATGTGCCCCAGGGTGGATTCTGATTCTGCTGAACTGAACGAAGGCGAATTGATGTCTCCGGCTGAGTTGGATGATGCTGCGATGGATCAATGGTTAAAGACTAATGGTGCTAGCCGTAATGAGTTTTTTACAGCGGTGACACTGAAGGCCATTGCTCTATATAATGGCACGGAGAATGTACTTGTCAATTGGGTGTATAAAAATCGAGACACAGTGCAAGAAGATTGCACTGTTGGGCCGTTTTATGCCTGCTTGCCAGTTGTTCTGGAAGGAAAAATGGAGCCTCTTTCTCTGGTAAAAAGCGTGGCTGGGCAGATTGAAAAAGGCATCGCTCATGCAAATTGCCAGTATGTTTTGTACAAGAATGATTATCAGCCTTGCGATTGCGTTTGTTTGCTGTATCAGGGGACGATTCGCAGCAGTCATACGCTAGAGGGCTTGGTTTGTGGACGAGTGGATGCTCGAAAAAATGCTGCAAAAAACCAGAATATTTTGGATGTAGAAGTCCTTGAAACTGCGAATGGATGTATAGTGTATTTGGATTATGACAGCAGCAAGTACGAGAAATCCAGTATGGAAAGATTCCTCGCAATATGGAAGAAAACCGCTAGGGAATTCCTAGCGGCTTAGATCTCAAATTGTGTGTTGCGCAGGTTGCGTCGTAGCTAGCGATCTTTTACGCAACGGATGGGGAGGGCGTTTCCTTTGAAGTTTTCGAAAACTTCAATGCGCATGCCGGTGTAGGTGATGCCCCAGCGGTCAGCATAGACTGCGTCTTTTTCGGTGGAAGTCCAGAAATGACCTCCCTTATTGAGATAGAGAAACTGATCGCCTTGCCTGCGGCCGGCAGGAAGAATGCAAAAACCGAATTCGTCAGTGCCGGCAGGGCAACCTTCAGGGTCTTCTTTCCAACCTTCCCTGGATTTTAGGGCGGTGCCGGAATCCATTTCAGAGTGTTGGTGGACGAACTTGATCATTTCCTTCCATTCTTCATCGCTCGGGATGTGCCAGCCTTCGGGTGCGATACCGCGGTGAACAGCATCTTTTTCCTGCCGAGTTTCGAAGGCTACTTTGTTCGAAAATGCATAGGGAAGGTCCATGGCTGCCGCCCAAGTGTAGAGCCGTCCGAATTTGGCCTCGTTTTCGGGCTTGTTCTCGTAGACAAAGCTTCCCTTGCCGTCGTCAGCGTTTCCGCCTACGGTTTTATAGCAGAGATTCTCGGCAAACCATTCCTGTTTGCCGATTTTTACGGTGCGATATTGGTGTCCATCGCGAGGGTCTGTAAAGGTACCGAACTTGATATCTTCCATAGGTGTTTCGCTCCGTTTCTGACTAAGCCTGAGCGGTCTTAATCAAGTTGAGGGCAGAGCCTGCTTTGAACCATGCCCACTGCTGTTCGTTGTAGGTGTGGTTCAGCTGGATCTTTTCTTCAGAGCCATCCTTGTGGTGGATAGCGAGAGTCAAGGGCTTGCCGGTCGCAAATTCGGTGAGGCCGAGAATGTCGAACACGTCCTGTTCCTGAATCTTGTCGTAGTCGGCTGGATTTGCGAAGGTGAGGGCCAACATGCCCTGCTTCTTCAGGTTGGTTTCGTGAATACGGGCGAAGCTCTTCACGATCACGGCCTTGACGCCCAGGAAGCGGGGTTCCATAGCGGCGTGTTCGCGGCTGGAGCCTTCACCGTAGTTTTCGTCACCGATAACGATGGAGCCGATGCCCTTGTTCTTGTAAACCTTGGCAAGTTCCGGAACTTCCTTGTATTCGCCGCACTGGCAGAGAACCTTGTTGGTTTCGCCGTTGAATGCGTTTACAGCACCGATGAGCATGTTGTTGGAAATGTTTTCCAAGTGACCGCGGTAGTTGAGCCACGGACC
>JAKSIK010000006.1 GCA_024398835.1 Fibrobacter sp. | reverse complement strand
TGAGCATGTTGTTGGAAATGTTTTCCAAGTGACCGCGGTAGTTGAGCCACGGACCAGCCATAGAGATGTGGTCGGTAGTGCACTTGCCCTTGGCCTTGATGAGAATCGGGGCGCCCATGATGTCCTTACCGTCCCATGCGGCGAAGGGAGCCAGAACCTGGAGGCGCTTGCTTTCGGGGTTGATGGAAACGGTGATGGAGGAACCGTCTTCTGCGGGAGCCTGGTAGCCGGCGTCCTTCACATCGAAGCCGTTGGGCGGCAGTTCGCACTGCTCAGGAGGATCCAGCTTAACAGCCTTGCCTTCCATGTTCACGAGGGTGTCGGTCATGGGGTTGAAGCGGATGTCGCCGGAGAGGGCCGCAATCACGGCCATCAGCGGGGAAGCGACGAAGGCGTGTGTGTTGGGGTTGCCATCGGCACGCTTTGCAAAGTTACGGTTGAAGGAGTGAACGATGGTGTTCAGTTCCTTCTTGTCGGCGCCGGCACGGTCCCAACGGCCAATGCAAGGACCGCAGGCGTTGGTCATGATGGTAGCGCCAAACTGCTTGAACAAGTCAATGAGGCCGTCGCGTTCAGCAGTGTAGCGGACCTGTTCGGAACCCGGGTTGATGATGAGCGGGCACTTGGGGGTAAGACCCTTGGCCAGAGCCTGCTTGATCATGCTTGCTGCCATGAACAAATCTTCGTAGCTGGAGTTGGTGCAAGAACCGATGAGGGCTGCGGAAACCACCGGGGTAGATTCCGGCTTGGTTTCAGTGGCCTTGATGGATTCAGCCATGTCAGAAATGGCGAATGCGCGGTCCGGGCTGAACGGGCCGTTGAAGTGCGGCACGAGTTCGGAGAGGTTGATTTCCACGACGCGGTCGAAGAACTTTTCCGGGTTGGCTTCAACTTCCGGGTCGGCCTTGAGGCAGTCGGCAATCTTGTCGGCAGCGGCGGCGACATCCGCGCGGCCGGTAATCTTGAGGTAGCGGCTCATGGAGTCGTCGTAGCTGAAGGTGGAGCAGGTTGCGCCCACTTCTGCACCCATGTTGGCGATGGTTGCCTTGCCGGTAGCAGAAAGGCTGCGAGCGCCTTCGCCGAAGTATTCGATAATGGCGTTGGTGCCACCCTTAACGGTAAGGATGCCTGCCAGCTTCAGGATAATGTCCTTGGCAGTTGCGAAGCCCTGGAGCTTGCCGGTGAGCTTTACGCCGATCATCTTCGGGTACTTGAGTTCCCAGGGGAGGCCAACCATGGCGTCCACAGCGTCTGCACCGCCAACGCCGATAGCCAGCATGCCGAGACCGCCTGCGTTCACAGTGTGGGAGTCGGTACCGATCATCATGCCGCCGGGGAATGCGTAGTTTTCGAGAACCACCTGGTGAATAATGCCTGCGCCCGGGAGCCAGCAGTCAATGCCGTACTTTGCAGAAACGGACTGGAGGAAGTCGTAAACTTCCTTGCTGTCTTGCTTTGCCTTCGGAAGGTCAACTTCAACGCCTTCCTTGGCGATAATCAAGTGGTCGCAATGTACGGAACTCGGCACTGCCACGCGGGCCTTGCCTGCCGTGGTGAACTGCAAAAGTGCCATTTGGGCGGTAGCGTCCTGCATGGCCACGCGGTCTGGGTGAAATTCGGCAAAATCAGTGCCACGCTTGTAAAGTTTGTTCTCGGCACCATCAATCAAGTGCGTGTAGATAATCTTCTCGGCCAAGGTGAGTGGGCGGCTAAGCTGTTTGCGGGCGGCTTCGATGCGGCCAGGCATGCGCGCATAGACCTTTTGAATCATGTCGAAATTAAAAAGCATAAGAACCTCAAATTAGGGGTTGATTGTTAAAAGTTAATCGTCCAAACAGTCGTTCATCACAGCGATGATTTTCTTCTTTTCCATGTGCTGGCCGATGAATACGAGTCGCACGATGCGGTCCCCATATTTCTCATCCCACACTTTCTGGAGTTGCGGATTTTCAGCGAGAATCTGCCGCTGCGTGCGTTCATCTTCTGCTGCAAACCACCTGCCGAAATTTTGGGCGCTGGCCTGCTTTCCTGCCTGTTCAAACAGGTAGCTCTCGCTGCGTTCATCACTGAACCACAGGAGCCCTTTGGTGCGGATGATGCTGTTTGGGTAGTCGTCCAAAAAGCGTTCAAACTTCATGCGGTTCAGCGGGCGATGGGTCTCATACACAAAAGTGCTGATGCCGTATTCGTCACCATGGGGATGGTCCTTATCATGATGATGGCCGCAGTGGCAAATGCCGTGTTCATGATCACAGTGGCTGTGATCTTCATGGTCATGATCATCGTCATCATCATCATCGTGATGGTGTTGATGCTCGTGCTCCTCATGCTCGTCTTCGTCATGATGGTGATGATGCTCGTGTTCGTCCTCGTCATCATCGTCGTCATCGTGGTTGTCATGACCTTCTTCATTCAATTTTACAGCCCAGGTGGCAGATTCGGCTACACTGTCGAAATCGAACTGTTTGGTATCGAGAATATCCTTCATCTCCACCTTGCCAAAATTGGTCTCAATCATCTTGGCTTTAGGTTGCAAAGCGCGAACCACCGCCTTCACGTGCTCCAAATCGCCCTGCTTCAGGCAATCCACCTTGTTCATGATGATGGTATTGCAGAATTCAATCTGTTGGATGAGAAGGTTTGCAATATCCTCTTCCTTCAAGTCCTTCTTCAAAAGGTGCTCACCGCCGGCAAATTCGTCTGCCAAGCGGAGCACGTCCACCACCGCCACGATGTTATCCAAATGACAGGCGAGGCGCTGTCCCTTCTTGCCCTGCAATTGGCT
This sequence comes from Fibrobacter sp., assembly GCA_024398835.1. Classification (GTDB taxonomy): domain Bacteria; phylum Fibrobacterota; class Fibrobacteria; order Fibrobacterales; family Fibrobacteraceae; genus Fibrobacter. Next base: position 111,145 of record JAKSIK010000006.1, on the reverse strand, counting down.
TCCGGCCATGCAGATGGTTTGTGCGATAGGCACGGGTTCGCAGATGCCGCTAGCTTCAATCAAGATGTAGTCAAATTTTCCGAGCTCCAGAATTTCGGCAATCTGCTCCAGCAAATCGGCCTTCAGGGAGCAGCAGATGCAACCGTTGGAGAGGGGAACCACCTTTCCGGAATCTTCCTTGGTGATGTTTCCGCCTTTTTCAATCAAGGTCTGGTCGATGTTCACTTCGCCGATGTCATTGACGATAACTGCCACATGGTAGCCCTGCTGATTGTTCAATACATAATTCAGAAGGGTGGTCTTTCCGGCTCCAAGGTAACCGGTGAGGAGCGTAATAGGTACAGATTTCATAGTGATACTTCTTTATTTGACTTGTTGAAAGACTTTTTCCCCTTTGCGGCTCATGCCGTAACGGGTGCGGAGAATTTGCTCCTTGTACAGGGAGTCGTGCTTCAAACGTTCGATTTCCAGTTTGTGGTTGTCGATGACCTGCTCTAGGGAGTCAATCTGTTTTTGGTAGATTACAATCTGGTTTGCTACCTGCCTTTGACGGGGAATGCTATTGTCCCCAAAAAGCAGTTGAGACACCATTACTGCCACCAAGAATAACACAACGGCTAAGGCGATGTAGATTCTTTTGTGCAATTTAGATGGCTCCGTTGAAATAGAATTGAAAGTTGTCCTGGGTCTCGACAAAACCTGCAAGTTCCAGCTCTGTTAATATAGCTAAAATCGCTTCTGGCTTCAGTTTATTTTCTGACTCCAGTTCGGTAAAAGTTTTCTTGAAGCCGCTGTTTTTGCGGAGCATTTTTTCGGCAGCATCGGAAAGCCCTATTCCTATTTGGTGCATATCCTCAAAACGGGGAGCCGAATCCCGGGGCAACCCTAAAATCTGATGAAGATTTTCAGGAATGAAAACGGGTTTGGCGAGGCCTCCGTCTAGTAAAACGTTGGGCCCTTGAGCCACCTCGTTGTCGAAATTTCCTGGAATAGCCACCAGCATTCGTCCCTCTTTCCTGCAGAAATCGGCAGTGAGCAATGCGCCACCTTTTTCCTTGCTTTGCACTACGATGGTTGCTTGAGACAAGCCAGCGATAATGCGATTTCGGGCCGGGAAATGGCTCTTGTAGGCGGGTTCGTCTGGCTCAAATTCCGACACCACCGCACCGCCCGCTTTTAGAATTCGTGTGGCTAGCTCGCCACGGCTTCCCTCTATATGTGTGTCTAGCCCTTGGGCGAGTACTGCGATGGTGGGGATGCCTGCTTCCAGCGCCGCCTCATGGCATAAACTGTCGATGCCTTGGGCTAGTCCAGACACGACAACAGCCTTAGTCCCACGCAAAGAATTCACTAGCCTCCGGCAAAGTTCGCGGGCGGAATTGGAAGGCCTTCGGGTTCCTACCATGGCAACTCCGATTGCGTCTGATTGGGGAAGCCGCCCTGCCACATAGAGCTGCGGTGGCATAAATTTGGACTCCTTCAGCAAAAGGGGAAAATCGGGTGGCAAAAGTCGGGTGTATTTTCTATCGTTCATTTTATGAAATATTCCTTTGATGATTTGGTAAAGATATTGGAAAGGCTTCGCGCCCCAAACGGCTGCCCTTGGGATAGAGCCCAGGACACTCGTTCTCTTCTCCCGTATTTGGTGGAGGAAAGCAGCGAATTCATCGATGCCGCCCAGGATGGGGACAAGGACCACATGTGCGAAGAATTGGGGGACGTGCTCCTTCAGGTGGTGTTTCATGCCCAGGTCTGCAAGGAACAGGGCGATTTCAACATCGACGATGTGGTGCAAGGTATCTGCGAGAAGATGATTCGCCGTCACCCACATGTATTCGGGGATGCAAAAGCGGACACCGCAGCAGATGTAAGCCGTCGTTGGGAGCGGATAAAAGCCTCAGAGAAGAACAATCAAAAAACTGCGGGCTGCTCCGTTATGGACAAAGTAAGCAAGAGCATGCCGACGCTCGCCCGGGCCCAAGACATCATCCGTCGTGCCGAAAAAGTGGGCTTCAACTGGAGTGACTCAGAACCTGTATTTGAAAAGGCTCAGGAAGAATTTACAGAATTTCGCACCGAAATGCAAGCAATCACGAAAGAAAATCCAAACTATGACCGCCTGGAAGATGAATTCGGCGATATCCTGTTCTCCCTCGTGAATGTGGCGCGGCATGTGGGCATCAACGCCAATACCGCCTTGCAGCGGGCCAACTCCAAGTTCGAAAAACGCTTTCGGATTGTGGAGACCAGGGTGAAAGAGAAGGGCAAAACCATGCCCGAGGTGGGTTTGGAAGGTCTGCAAAAGCTTTGGAAAGAGGCTAAAAAAGAGGGGTAGCGGCACGGCCTCGGCGCAGTTTATTGCCAGCGTCATGGTTTGTTGACGAATTTGACATCATCCCTTTTGGCATATTTTCGTTTGGAATATGAAATTTCGGGAATGGTTGTACATTTGTCTGCAAAGAGCGTTATATTATAGATGTGCTTCCAGTAAGTTCTGGTTCTAGAGAAGGGATGCCGGATCGAACCGCAGGGTAGGACATACTTGGAGTACATACCGCAGGTCTTCGGGCCTGCGGTTTTTCTTTTGAAATGAGGCTCAATGCCCGACGATGTTGCGACTTGCTGTAGCGCCTTCATCAAAAAAGGACTCGCTTTCGCGAGTCCTCTTTCAAATCCATAGAGCGTATGGAGAAGGAAGGTATTAGGAGGGGCGAAGCCTCTCCTAGTCTTACTAGGCGCGGGCCTTGGCCTTGTCGCCGTACTTCTTGATGAGTTCTTCCTGGATGTTGCGCGGTACCGGAGAGTACTTGCAGAATTCCATGGTGAACTCAGCCTTACCCTGGGTCATGGAGCGGAGGTCCGTAGCATAACCGAACATTTCGGAAAGCGGAACTTCAGCGAGAATGGTGGTCATGCCCTGTTCTTCGTTAGTACCAGTGATGGCACCACGACGCTGGGACACGTTACCCACAACGTTACCCTGGAATTCGGTCGGAGTCTGGATTTCAACCTTCATGATAGGTTCGAGAATCTGGGCACCAGCCTTTTCGAAGGCTTCACGGAAGGCCATGCGAGCGCAAATCTGGAAGGCCATGTCAGAGGAGTCCACCGGGTGGAAAGCACCATCTTGAACTTCCATTTCGATACCCACCACCGGGAAGCCGATGAGGGAACCGGATTCCATGCAGCTCTGGAAGCCCTTGTCGCAAGACGGGATGTATTCCTTAGGAATACGGCCGCCGACCACAGAGTTCACAAAGTTGTAAACCTTTTCGGAATCGCCTTCCACAGCCATGGGGCGCATAATGCCAGACATCTTAGCGAACTGGCCAGAACCACCGGTCTGCTTCTTGTGGGTGTATTCGAACTTGGCTTCGCGAGTAATGGTTTCGCGGTATGCCACCTGAGGAGCACCCGTCTGGACGTCCACGTGGTATTCACGACGCATACGTTCGATGTACACGTCAAGGTGAAGTTCACCCATACCCTTGATGATGGTTTCGCCGGATTCCTTGTCCACTTCCACCTGGAATGTGGGGTCTTCCTTCGTAAAGCGGTTCAGAGCCTTGGAAAGGTTGGCCAGGTCATCGCGGTTCTTAGCTTCGATCACGAGCTCAATCACCGGGTTAGGAACGTGCATGGAGGTCATGTTGTAGTGGTTCGTACCATCGGTGAAGGTCGTACCAGAGGCGCAGTCGATACCGAACAGAGCCACAATGTCGCCAGCGCCGGCTTCGGTGATATCCACCATTTCATCGGCGTGCATACGGACGAGACGGCCAACGGAAACCTTCTTACCGGTTGCCATGTTGGTGATCATGTCGCCCTTCTTGAGTTTACCCTGATAAACGCGGACGTAGGTGAGCTGACCATAGCGGTCGTTCACCAGCTTAAATGCGTAGCAAACGAGAGGAGCATTGTCTTCGGACTTGAGAACCACTTCGGCTTCGTTGTCGTCGAGGTCAAGGCACTTGTTTTCCACATCGGTCGGGCAGGGGAGGTAGTCAATGACGCCGTCCAAGAGCTTCTGCACACCCACGTTCTTGTGAGCGGAACCCATGAACACCGGAGTGATGTCCAGGCGGATGGTAGCTTCGCGGATGGTCTTCTTGATGAGAGCCTTGTCGATTTCGTCGACGCCATACTGGCCTTCCATGGCCTTTTCCATAATTTCGTCAGAGTAGTCGGCGCAGCAGTCAATGAGCTTTTCGCGGTATTCCTGGGCCTGGTCAGCGAGTTCAGCCGGGATTTCCTTCTCGATCATGTCGTCGCCGTTAGCGCCTTCAAAGTAGTAGGCCTTCATTTCGACGAGGTCGACCACACCCTTCAGTTGGTCTTCCAAACCTATAGGAATCTGCATCACGCAGGGCTTATGGTTCAGCTTTTCCTTGAGCATGACAGCCACGCGGAGCGGGTTTGCGCCAGAACGGTCGCACTTGTTCACGAACACGACGCGCGGTACATGATAGCGCTTCATCTGGCGGTCAACGGTAATAGATTGGGACTGAACACCTTCCACGCCGGTGAGCACCAGGATAGCGCCGTCCAGCACACGGAGAGAACGTTCCACTTCGATAGTGAAGTCCACGTGCCCCGGGGTATCGATGATGTTGATGGAGTCGGCTTCGCCGCTCTTGGTGTGGGTCCAGTTTGCGAAGGTGGCGGCGGACTGAATCGTGATGCCGCGTTCGCGTTCAAGTTCCATGGAGTCCATCGTGGCACCGACGCCGTCCTTGCCACGGACTTCGTGAATAGCGTGAATACGCTTTGTGAAGTAGAGGATACGTTCAGTAAGAGTGGTCTTACCAGAGTCGATGTGGGCAGAAATACCAATATTTCTGTGCTTTTCAATGTTATTCATATGTTTATTCCACGATTGGAGTTGATGTTAATTGTTTTGTTGGGCGCAAATGTAGAAAAATTTTATGCCCATTCAAGTATGTAGGAATGGAGTTTCGCCGTTTTTATGACTTGTCTTCAACAATTTTCGCGTCTGTAACAGTCGTGTCTTTGGTGTCTGCCAGAGCCTTGAAATAGTTCGTGGCGGTTTTCCCCACCTCGTTTGTGTCGTAGTAGGTGTAAGCGCCGTTGCCGAGGGCTCCCAAAGCGGGAATTGCCTTCAGGATGGTTTTCCCTAAAAATTTGGAGGAAACCTTCATCCCGATTTTCTGGAGAATCTTGCTGAGGGTAGCGAAGGAGACCTTTTGAATGACAATTCTACTTCCGGTTCGTACTGCAATGTCACGCAGAAGCTGCCCTGCGCTATGGCGGAACAAGCACCAAATCATGGCCTCCCGGCTGAGAAGCGCCAGTTTTCCATAGGTGGCTGCAATGTCTGCCACAAGCTGGGCCTGCACTTTCCAGATGGCTGCAATGTCGGGCACTGCTGTGAGAATCCCGGTAAGTCCCGCGGGAATGGAGAGCGTCGCGCTGATGGTGGCAGCCTTTAACGCGGCCCGTTGCGTCAACAGCTGGGCCTTAGCCTCGGGCGTCTGGTCTTTGGCATGGATGGATTCCGGAATGTCGGTAATCAAGTCAAAGAGAATGCTGGTTGCCTTTTCCCTTAAAAACTTTGAAGCCTTTTCTTTTTTTGTTTCCTTCTTGCTCTCTTCCATGTTCCCACCGTTGGAATGAAATTTTCGGCTCATTCTTTAAATAGTCTAATTTCTTGCTCAAATATACTTAAAAGTGGGTGGGAGAAAGCTATTATTGGGCCAGTGCTTAAAAATGCGGCGAATAAAATTTGGCTTTTTGATTACGACCTCACGCTTTATGGCGAAGAGGAACGCTATGTCCTGAATTCTTTGGACAAGCGTATCGCCCTCTATGTCCAGAAAACGGTGGGCGGAACTTTTGAACAGGCCAGCGAAATTCGTCGTGACTATCTTCTTCGCTTCGGAACCACTCTCGCGGGTTTGCAGGCCATGCATGGGGTCAATCCCGAGGACTTCTTCGATTTCATCCATGAACCGGAGTTCTTGATATACCCGAAGGAATCGCCTCAAAAGCGTGAACTTCTTCTCTCCCTAAATGGCCGCCGAATTGTTTTTACCAACGGCCGCCACGACTGGAGCGAGGCTGGCATGAGGTCAATGGGTTTTCTGGATGTGATGGATGCGGTATTTGATTTGAAGCAAATGGACTGGGTAGGAAAGCCTCACGAAAGTGCCTATGAGAAAATGGAAACTTTTTTGGGGAGAACCGTCTCGCAAAATAGTGATATCGTTCTCTTGGAAGATTCCCTCCGGAATCTGGAGCCGGCGCACAAGCGTGGCTGGACGACAATCTTTGTAAATCCCTTAGTAAAAACTCCGGAATGGGTGGACTACCACATACCCCATCTTATGAATTTGTCTGAAATTCTGGAAGGCTAGTAGAGGGTGTAGTCCTGGACGCTGTTCAGGTCGGCAGGGCGTTCCTGCTTTACCTCAAAAGAAAGCCTTTGGGTCAGCTTGCGGTGAATTTCTTCCATAGCCCGGTTTGCCAAATCGCTCCGCAATCTGCCATAAATCGTTGCGTGAACCCGCTCCTCTTCTTCAAACTGAACGTGGCTTACCAGAGTATTCTCGCAAAAAATACTCGCCTCGAAAGAAACCTGCCAGGCCTCGTCAACCGGCATGATGGGCCAGAAGGGGATGAAGGCGAGGGGCAGCGTCCACGCGCTTTTGGCGGAATTCTCCACCACAATTATGCGAATTTTTGCTTCCCCACGGCATTGACCGCCGTTTGCAAAAGCATCTCCCAATGCGTTCCCGTATGCATTTTGCAGTTTTTTGTCTAAATATAAGGTGTCTCCACCATAAAATACAGGGATTGCGTCAAAGGCGGTTGTGGGTGTGGCTTGGCTGGCCTGGCCTGAAATTTGGGCTGTTGTCAACCGAGTACTGCACCCTGTAAAGCACAGTGCGATACTAAAAGTCGCAAATAAAAGCCCTTTTCGGAAATCCATGGTCTAAATGTAGAAGAATTTCGGGCTCTTTTACGCCCTTTTTTCTATTTTCCGGGGTGAGATGCAACAAGTCGCCTATTTTATATCAGATGCCCACCTTGGCATTGATCCTGCCGGTTCGACTCCCGATAGGGAAGCGAAGCTGGTGGAATTGTTGAACCAGTGGTGCGGCAAGGCTTCCCATGTAGTCATTGTGGGCGATCTTTTTGAATTCTGGTATGAATACCGCTATTATGTTGCAAAAAGTCATTTTCCTCTGCTGAATGCCTTGTGGAATCTTCGCCAAAGTGGTGCGGAAGTCCACCTCTTGTGTGGAAATCATGATTTTGCCTATGGAGATTTTTTCCCGGAGATGTTGGGAATTCAGGTTCACAAGTCGCTGGTGCTGGAGATTCAGGGCAAACGGGTGTTTTTCCACCATGGGGATGGCGTGGCCCATTCAGATTCGGGCTACCGCTTCCTTCGTAAAATTCTGGATTTCCCGTTAAACCGCTTCCTGTTTCGGCAGTTGCACCCGGATTGGGGAATGGCTCTGGCTCGGTTCGTCGGTCGCAATAGCAGAAAAATAGGCGAATCTCGAGAGATTCGCCTTGAAGAGTATCTTGAATGGGGAAATCAAGCTCTGGCCCAGGAAAAATGCCAATATTGCATTCATGGCCATCACCATCTTTCCGGTATTTGGAAGGTAGATAACGGAGTGGTGGCTTCTCCTGGGGAATGGATCTGGAAGCCCTCCTACCTCCAAATGGAGAATGGAGAACTTTCGCTAAAATCCCTAGAGAATTAGAAGGATCCGTGGCCTTCAGAGGCCTTGATCATCTTCTTGCTGCTGTTTTCACCCCAGATCTTTGCCACTAGGTCCATGCTGGCAAATTCCGCCCACTTCTGGTCCATCCAGCACCAGTGATGGATGGTGTCAGCACCCATGATAATGCCCTTGTCGTTCACCCAGTTGGTGTCGGCAGAGAAGGTCATGGATTCGGGAGTGTGGATGATGCCGTATTCATCCTTGGTTTCTTCTTGGGTAAGCGTCCAGGACTTGCCATCGGTACGCTTGAAGAGGGCGACATTGAACACCACCAGGATGGCGAGCACAACGATGCCGAATTTGACATTCTTCTTGGAGAGAAGAACGATGAGCAACAACAAGAGCAGAATGCTGACTGCTGCAAAGTTGTAGTGGATGGTGTAGAAAGCTTTTAAAACATCAATCATTGTTTAACCTTTCTTGCTTTTTTTTGTGTTTTTTGCACCGGCCTTCTGAGCGGAGAGGAGCGATGCGACATTGAAGGTCAAGGATTTTCCGTCTACCTTGCAATCGGTGCGGAAGCTTTGCTTGGGAAGGGCGATTCCGTTAGAGGAAAGCGTTCCCATGAAAGAAGCGTTGGCGTGGCTAGCGATGGTGCGCACGTTAATAAAGCCCTTCTTGCCAAAGGTCAACTTGAAGGTTTTCTTGGCGGCATCGAATTCTGCGGTCATGGTGTTGTTCTTCACGGTTTCCATGGCAGTGCAGGTGCGCTTGTCAAAAATAATGGTTCCACGAGAGTCAATGGAAAGCATGGTGAGGCCAGCAGAATTACGACAGGGGAGAATTTCCCAAGCGCCTTTCTTTTTGGCAGGAGCCTTTCCTGTAAACACGAACTTTGTGCCTTCCTTTGTCATTGTGTAAGCGCCGGTTTCAATTTTGGAACCGACTGCATTCAGGGCACCCTTGAAATAAAGAATATAACCAGCACCATTGGCCATAAAACGATAGGAAGTAGTTTTCAAAACCTTAGACGGAGTCACTGCAATGCGCTTTCCAGCCTTGTCCACCTCGATATCGGCATAAGGCATCTTTTCAAGCTTGAGTTCCTTAGAAGTTTCTTCATTAAAACGAATGAAACCACGAATGTCCATCTTTACAACAAATTTATCCATTTGAATTACACCTCTTTTTTTAGTTTGGATAGAATCCCAGTGACGACAAATTAGAAAAATTACGGTTTTGTGGCAACGCGAAAAGAATTGTAGCTCTGTTTTGTATACAGTCTAATCGTTTGTATGGGATTTTTGAATGACCGTTATCAATGTTTGCTGCAGGCTGTTCCCGTCTCGGGCTTCTACTTGGGCTGTTGAAAGTTTTTGAACAACTTGCTGAGCTCGTTCTTCGACAAATTTGCGGTCTAGAACGATGTGCACGTTGTTGTGATACTTGCTCAGTGTTTCTAAAGGGAGTTGCTCGGAAGCTCGAACTAAAAATTTGGGATAGAGAATCCTGTATTTGGCAGATATTGCATCGGCGATACTTAGAACGGGGTCAATGAGAATGAATTTTGTTTTTGCATCACCCTGTTCTGCAGCAAGAATTGCTCCTGTTCCACGTCCGACGGCGAATGCCGGTTGGGTCCCGCTAATCTGTGTTGCGCATTCCCAAATCTCCTTAGCGTCGGGTTCGAAAGTCTTGTGCTCGGGAGTCCCTTTGTTATCAGCACTTCCTCGGTAATTGAAGGTGACTAGGGCAACATCTGGAATGTTTTGCACCTCGGCGATAAACTGTGCGCCATCTTCGTCGGCATCAGGATAGTAGAATAGTAATGGGGCTGTTTTATCGCCGGCGATAAAACCATTGAGGATGGTTCCGTCTTCAAGAGTGCAAGAAATGCTTTTGGCGAAATTCTGGATTGCGGCTCTGGCTTCGTTGTGGCTGATGGCTCTCGGGTAGGCGTTCCTCCGTTCTGTGAGGGCGAGGTAGAACATCATGCTCACATAGAGTAATGCGATGATTCCCAGAAAGCGTAAAATTCGGGAAAAGAAGCCGAGGAGGTTTTTCTTGAATTCCATACCTAGAATTTAGAAAGGTGCGGGCGAAATGGGGATGTAAAAAAGAACCTCCGCTGATTTACAACGGAGGTTCGAGGGATGGGATTGGGTGTTCCCTAAAATTAGACAAAAATTTTGCTAAATAGTAGGGGTGTTCGAATTAAAAGTGTTCTCAATGTGTTCTTTTTTAACGAAAATTAGCGGATAATCACATTTTTAGGCCGATTTCTGTTATTCAATATGTTCTCGTAATTAAATAAAATTATCTTTTACATTGATGAATGTATACGCCTATTATAACTATCGAAAGTATCTGCAGGACTACTACGAGTACCGCAAATCTGTACAGCGGTATTTCTCCTACAGGTCTTTTGCCCGCAAGGCCGGATACTCCTCCTCGGGCTTTTACCTGGATTTGATTCGGGGTCGAAAGTCTTTGACGCCCCAAATGCTTCCCAAGTTCATTGCCGCTTTGGGCTTGAACGAGAAGGAGGCTCGCTATTTCACCCTGATGGTGGATTTTACGCACGCTACGACGCCTGCATCCAAGCAGCAGATTTTTGACCAGATGTCTGCGCTCCTTCCTCGGGCGGTGAAGACCCTTACGAAGAATCAGCAGGAATATTACAGCAAGTGGTATTATGTGGCGGCTCGCGAGGCGCTGTCGGTCCTGAATATAAATGAGGGAAACATTCAGGAGTTGGCGCTGTTCCTCAGCCCAAAAATTTCTCTGCCTCAGGCAAAACAGGCCATACAGCTACTCTTGGATCTTGGCCTTATAGAAAAAACGGATGGCTTCTACAAGTCTGTGAATAAGACCGTTACCAGTGGTCGCGAAGTGGCGCCTCTTTTTGTGCACCAGTTCCAGAAGCAGATGATTGATTTGGCAAAGGACGCCTTGGACCATTACACAACGGCAAGGCGAAATATCTCTACAACCACCATGAGCGTTTCTGCCGATGGGCTGGAGCGGATTATCCGAAAAATCGATATGTTCCAGAAGGAGATTTTGGATATTGTCCATTCCGACAATGGTGAGACGATTCTGTGTGAGTTGAATGTGCAGTTTTTCCCCTTGAGCAAGGAAAAGTGTGCAGAAGATAAGGGGGAGGATGGGAAATGAGAAAATTTGGCGTAACTCCAATTTATTTGAGGGTGGTTATAGCCTCTTTGCTTGCCGTGCTTTTTGCTTGCAGCGAAAGTGAAGATGTGGCGGGTACGGCCACCCAGACGGAAAATACTGTTGCTGGCCTTGTGACTCATGCCGACGGGTCTGTGGCGATGATGGCTCGTGTGCGCATGGCAAAAGTTTTGGATGAGGCGGATTCCCTCCGCTTGCCCGAGTACATTGAGACGAATACTGACGAGGAGGGTAGGTTCTCCTTTGGTTCTGCAATTGCGGATACCTTCCAGTTGGCGGTCATCGACGAGGAAACGCGGGAATTGTCCTATCTACCTAGGGTTTCGGCGGAGTCTAGTGAATATGAACTCATCCAGTTGGAGCCTGCAGCTGTATTTGAGGGAGTTCTTTATTACGATAAGGATGCTGAACTTGAGGTGGCGGTTGGTTCTCATTTCAAAGTTTTTGTTCCTGGAACGCCGTTCTTCCAGAATGTCTTTGCCGGGGATAGCTTTGCGGTCCTTATTCCTTCTGGAACCTGGTGGTTTACCTTCTGTCCTGGAGATCCCCATATCGTCGCAAAACTAGAGGAATCCGGTTTAGAGAAAGACCACATCTATCGTTCCTGGGAAATGACGGATTCCGTTGAAAAGGGAGATACTGTAACCGCGGGCCCGTTCCTCTGGAGTCCGGAGAAGGAAATTGACACCCTGATGAAAAAAATAGAGGAAATCTCTTGGATTACGGGTGTTGCCATGTGTGATTCGGGCCCTTGCTATGGAGCTGAGGTCATGGTGATAACGGATCTCTACGGCTTCAACTTTGTAGAGGGAGATTCTACGACATTTACCTCTTATACTCGGACGGACAGTCTTGGTCGCTGGTGGTTACCGGCTCCTACCAACCTCCCGAACGATACATTTAGGGTGGAAATCCGCATGAAATCCGAGGGCGAGGTGACGGCGATGGGTCTTTCCAAGTATTGGGATGCGGCTGTGCTGAAGGATCGGGACACCCTTCAATTGGATTCGGTGGTATTGACGGCTCCGTCAGGTTTGCTGAGTGTGGTAAGTTTGGTTGTTCCTGAAGAGAACAATGGCTCAAATTGCATGGTTAATAGTGTGGTGATTGGAGTTAAGGGAACCGCACATTTTGTCCGCGAGGTGACTTGTAATCCCGTAATTCTGAATGACATCCCTGCCGGGGGTGCGGAACTGGTGCTTTACACAGGTGATTCAAAGGTGGTTTCTACCCTAAAACAGCAGAAAACGCCAATGGATTGGTACGTTACCCTTATTAACGTGGATTTACCCAAGGGTGGGGCTTTGGAATATCAGGGGATCACCTATACCCCTCCAACCCTAAAATAATGGCAAAAACCCCTTGCCGAATTAAGGAGTTTTGCTACATTTGGCAACGCTTATTTGAGTTTTGGCTCAAATTTGCGGATTATTGAGCTATGGTGTAATGGTAGCACAACAGATTCTGACTCTGTTTGTCTAGGTTCGAATCCTGGTAGCTCAACGAAGCCTCTCTAAGAGAGGCTTTTCTTTTTTTGAAGATTCCAAAGCGTTTTTTCTTTTTATTTTCGATGTAGTTATGGAGTTTTTTGATTATTTCGAAGGAATTTATGGCGACCGCTGGCCGGCTTTACTGGAGGCGTTGAAGGGTGAAGGCTGTGCAGCAGAACTTCGCTTTGGAGAAAATCTGGAACCCTATTTTTTAGATGAAGCTTCTATTTTCGCGGCGGAATGCTTGCAGGTTGAGCCGGGAATGGAAGTCCTAGACATGTGTGCTGCTCCTGGAGGTAAGACCTTGGTGCTTGCCTCGAAATTACAGGGGGAGGGTTCTTTACAAAGTAACGACCGCTCTCCCGATCGTAGACTGCGACTCCAGCATGTTATCGAGAATTCCTTGCCGGAATCTTGGCGCAACATCATCCGTGTGACGGGTTATGATGGAATGAAGTTTGGCCTCCACAAGAAGGAATCTTATGACCGGATTCTTTTGGATGCCCCCTGTTCTTCTGACCGCCATGTGTTGAATGCTCCGCAGTATTTGAAGGAATGGTCTAGCAAACGAGTGAAGCGACTTTCTGTAGAGCAGGGCGCATTACTTGCTTCTGCGGTGGATGCACTGCGCCTAGGGGGAGTTCTTGTGTATGGCACCTGTGCTCTTTCTCCGTTGGAAAATGATGCTGTTGTTTCGAAGATTTTAAAGAAGCGTCCTTCGATGGAACTTGACTTTATCAAGGATATTCCTGAGGGTGCGGATAGAACAGAGTGTGGCGTTCACATATTGCCTGATAAGGCTAAAGGCTCTGGTCCTATTTATTGTGCTCGATTGCGGAAGAAATCGGCTTAATTTTTGAATTTTTGCGGTTTTCCTCGTAAATTTATTTATCTTTGAAGTATGTTCAAACGCGTGTTTGCATTGATGCTTGCTCTTTCTGCGGGGACCACTTTGTGGGCTCAGGAGGATGATTGGGATGTGGAGGAACCCACACCCGCAGTTGTCCAAGAACCGGCACCTGTTGTAGAGCAAAATTCGGCACCTGCGGTGGCTGAAACTTCGGCGAATCCGGCGGATTCGACTGCTCCGATTGCTCCCGCTGTGGTTCAGACGGAATCTGGGCCTGCAGAACCAGCTCCTGTAGAAAGTAGAGAAGTTCCTGTTCGTTATTGGGTTGTGGGTGATTCTGCCGAATTGGAAGCAATTTTCGTTAAAATAGAGAAGGATACGGTTTATTTAAAACGTCCAAACGAGGCAGAGCAGAAGCAGATTGACAAAATTGCAGATGCACAAAATGCAGCTCTGCAGGAAACAAATGGTCAGAAGGTAGAGGATGAACCTGAAGACGCGGAAGAAGATGTAAAACAGCCCGCTGCAGAAGTCATTATGACAGAAGCCGTGAAAAAAGAGGCTGAAGCTTCTCAAGCGGAACCTGCAGAACCCGTAGCAGAAGTCCCTCCAGAGGATGAAGGGGAAGATGATGATTTCGAAACAGCTTTGGCGAAAGAAGATACTCGCATGAAGCTTGAGGAAATCGCAAAAGTGGAAGAGGAAATCCGCCAGCGCGAAATTCAGGATAGTATTGCGGCTGATTCTGCAAATCCCTTTATCAAAATTTATCGCCTTGATTTGAAGCGCCTTTACAATATGGAAGATGAAGAGATGATAGATCTGTCTCTCTCCAATTATGTGGTTCCTGTGGTAAAGGATGAAGAGGATGAGATAGAACTCTATCCGCCGGGAAGGGCCAACCTCCTTGTATATTCATCCCCTGCGTCATGCTCTTTATATGTGAATGGAGTCCCCATACATCAGGTGGCCCCAGATACTATCAAGAACATTAAGCCTGGTAAGTACACCATTTCTGTTATGCAGGTTTTGAAGGATGTGGAATGGTGGGGATCTGCTGTGGTCAAGATCAACGCAGACAGCTTGAATAAAGTGGAAATACCTGTATTGAGGCCTTCCACGCGATTGACTTTAAATACGGACCCGGAAGCTGTGGAAGTTTATGTCAATGAGGCCCCGACAGTAAATATCATGCCCCATTATATGACGGACATTGTTGTTGATGGGGTTAGACCTCAACCTCAAGTGAGCATTTATTTCCGTAAGGTTGGGTATAGGGATACTACAATCACTACAGAAATCAAAGCTTTCATGCCCAATTTGATAAATGTAGAAATGGAACCAGTGCTAGATGATTTGGATTTCATTGAAGAACAAAATGCATATAATGCGGAACGCGCAAAGCGTCGTGTTGGTCGAGGCCTTCTGTGGAGTTCTATAGCCCCATTTGTTGCGGCGGGTGTTATGTGGTATCTAGCGGAACGGGATTGGAGCGATGCTGCTGATAAAAAGCGTGCTTATGGGCTGTCTGCTTTTGAAAGCAAGGATACGCAAAAGATGGTCAAAAAGAATCACGACCTGAATGATAGTGGCGATATCAAGTGTGGCGTAGCCATTGGCCTTGGAGCCATAGGAGCAGGACTTTTAGTGACGGGCTTTGTGCTTGCTTTTTAGCTAGAGGTATGAAGTTTTTTCCCCTTAAAATAAAACGAGAAGTGCTTTTTGTGGCACTTCTTTTCGTTTGTACGTCATTTGCTAATGCCCATTCCGATCTTTATGCCGATGTGAAAATAAACGCGGTTTTTGATGAAAAAGGGTTTGTGGGTGTGCAAAATATATGGTCATTTGATGAGGTGTACTCACGTGAAATGCTGGCTGTTGCCGATGAAGATGGTGATGGCAGATTTTCGTTGAATGAAAGTGAATTGCTTAAGAATGAGGTTCTTGCTCCTTTCATGGAGGCGGATTGCTTCAACCACGTTTTGTCAGGAGCAAACTTCTTAAGGGCGAAGGGAATAGAAAAATTTTCGGCAAAGAATAAGGATGGCCGTCTGGTTTTAGATTTTTTGGTGGCGTATCCAGTTGTTCCTGCGATTAGTGAATATTCCATGCTCGTAATCGCCGTTTGGGATCCCTTGCACAATATCCTCATGACGGTCGATATGGATGGTTCCGGTGTAAAAAATAGAACCCTGGATGTGGAATATTTTGCGGATAAATTAGATGGTTTGACTCTTTTTAGGGGCTTTTCTGCCGATGCGGAAGGGCTTTTTGTTCGGTTTAAGAAAAAATAGGCTGGATTAAGTGGTAATACAGCGTGATATTACGCAATTATGGGCGATAAAGGGCTTCCAGAAAGGATGCGCTTTTTTCTATCTTTAAGGGTATGAAGAAGGTCTTTTTTGCGCTATTTTTGAGTTTTATTTCAGTTTTTGCCCAAGAGCCAATTGTTGAGTCGTCCTCGTCACAAAAAGAAGTTGTATTAGAAAAGTCTTCTGAAAGTAAGGGAGGACTTTTGGATGCGTTGTATCCTGTGGCGCCCGATGAAGCCATTGCAAAGGGGAGAATCTTTGGAGGAACAACCTTATCCTTGATTCAAGGGAACACGGATGATGATGCCTTGAATATCTTGATAGGAGATGTGTACGATGGATATGGTTATATGTTCACCGTGGAGGCTTTTGGAGGTTACTTTATCAAGGATGCCATGGCTTTAGGTATGCATGCTGGCTATTCTCGCACATGGTTCAGCATAGATTTTGCGCTGATGGAAGATTTGTTAGATGTGGCAGAAGAGAGAAAGTATGTAAGCAATGGATTCTTTGTCCAGCCCTTTCTTAAAAATTATCTGAAAGTATTTAATAGCCGCAATTTCTATTTCTTTAATGAAACGTCTGTTACGGTGGAGTATTCCTATGGCATTTCCCAATCGGATGATGGGGAGGATATGAGTAAGTCTAGAAACAAGGGCTGGTCTATTGATGTTGGCATTAATCCGGGTATTTGCATCATGGTGCTGAACCGCTTTGCCTTTGAAACTTCGGTTGGCTTGCTTGGCCTTAGTTCCAGCGTGATGGAATTGGAAGAAAATGGGGAGACTCATAGCGAATTCGTGTACAATATTGTGAATTTTACCATTAATTTGTTGGCCTTGGACTTTTCCTTGGTATACTTCTTCTAGGGAGATGGTATGAAACGGTTGTGGATTTTCATGTTGTTTTTGATTGCCTTGGTGGCATGCGATAGTGGTTCGGAAGTTGCTCCAAATGTTGATCTGTTTCCGAATCAACTAGATCTGGGGGGATTTACGGTAGATTCCCTAGATAATGACAATCATGCAATCTATGTGACTCCAGAAGGGGAGAATCAGGATTCGTTAACTATTAATTCCGTTGCAGATTTATTGGCGGCTTCAAATGGTACGAAAGTATTCTTGGCGAATACGACTGATATGGAAGATCCAGATATTGTAAATTGGGATGCTCCGTTGCAAGATGGAAGCAGAATCTCTGTGAAAGATGCTTCATCTATTGCTATTGTTATTTTGGATGATAAAAATAGAGTTGTTGCTGTTTGGGAAATAAAGATGCCTGTAGTAGAAGAAGCCTCTTCTTCATCTCAGGAGCTGAAGGTTAGCAGCGAAACGGCAAGTTCTTCTTCTGTGTTGCCAGCCGTATCGTCGTCTTCAAAGGAAGATATCTCGTCTTCTAGCTATGAAAGTTCGTCATCTGAAAATCTTACCCAAAATATTGCATTAGGTGATTTTAAGGTAGGGGTGGAGAATAGTACAATTTCCATTGAGAATTCAAAAATATACGTGGAAGTTCCCTATGGAACGGATCTTACCGCTATAAAGGTTTTACCTATGAATACTGTAGCCGATTTGACCCGACCTGTCGAGATGGAGTTTGTGGATGCTTCTGGAGCCTTGCAAACCTATTCCGTTGTAGCGGGAATGCAATTGCCCGGCTCAGATTTCAATGCAAGAGTGGATAGCATTTGGGCGACCACCAGCGATGCTATGGGGACGGTATCTGATGATATCTATAAAATAGGTATGTTTGTGGATAAAGTTGAATCGAAAAAAAATATGTTCCTATCCAATGGAAAATTGACTGTTTCATCAGAGTTGGTTAATGCAAGCTTTATTGGAATTGTGGGCGGCAAAAAACTGGCTGGAGGTTTCTATTATACGGGGACATATCCGAAGTCTAATAGCGCTGTACATATTTATGAGCGGGGTTATACTAGTGGAACTCCGGGAACTGATGCTTCCGACATTTCTTTAGATATGACATTTGGCAAAAAATTTGCCGCTCGCCCGGCATCATTCCATGTGAAATATGATTATGTTCATAAGAAGAATGAAAATGATACACAAATGGGGCTGATTTATGTAGTGCTTTTGGCAGAAGACAATAAAACAATTGTAGCATCTGGTGCCGTAAAAATGACTGCGGATGAATCTAAAGAGAAAGAAATTGACCTTGTTTATGATGGAAGCGACTCTGGTCTAATATCCTCAGGATATGTGGGAACAGGAGACTTGGCTCATGGTGATGGGACGAATGAGGTTGCTTATATTCGCGTAATGTTTGCTTCATCTGCGCGTGCCCATGTGGTGGTTAGTGGTGAGTCTGATTATCTTGGCGGAGAGGGCTCTTCTTTGACTATTGAACAATTTAGGCTGAACTACTAACAAGGTGGAAAGTTATATGTTGAAACATCTCATTCCATTTATTGCGGTGGTTTTATTCCTTTTGGGATGCTCTGCAGATTATGATACTTTTGGATCGTCGGATTATCGTGATTTCAACGATATATCGTTTGTGGAGCAGGATGGGCCGGCTTCGATTTTCCCGGAAGAGCATAAGATTTCTATAAATCTTTTGCCTCCCGTGGATCAGGGAAAGAGTTGGGATTCATTAACTGTGGATGATGTCAGCGTTAGCCACATGGCGGACCTTCATTTGGTAGAGAGTAAGTTCAAGGATTTTCCTTCGGACTCTGTGACGTTAGATTCGTTGGCGAAGGTAGTCGCTTTTTCAAGTGAAAAAATTAAGAAAGGAACAAAGATTAAATTACCCAAAAGCTTAAATATAAATGTGGTGGTTGTATCTGAAAGTGATATTTCTTCTATTTGGAATATAGCTTTCGCCATTCCTGGTGTAGAGGCCGAGGATGATGTTGATGATCCTGAAATCCCTAGCGACCCCGGTGCTTCTGGTGGCGAAAATAATCAGGGAACAACGGGGGATCTTTCTGCCGATACGAGTTTGTCTATGGCGTTTGATGGACAATTACGAGTTGATGTTTTGCAAAGTGACATAGTCGTAAAATTCCCTGAGGGATTTGACCTTTCTAAGGCGGTATTGTCTCAGTGGAGTGTTGGTGAAAAGGCTACCATTGAACCTTCGCCAGAAAGTGTGACGGATTGGTCAAAGCCTCAAAAATTTACTGTTGTTGCGGAAAATGGGACAAAAAAAGAATGGAATGTTGCATTGTCGGTTGCTTCGGTAACAGATGTCCTTTCCATTTCTGCAGAAAAGGAGATTGGACCTGCTAGGATTAATGATGCCGCAAAAACGATTGATTTGTTCTTTAGAAATGCCGGAGATTTGAACTCTGTAAAGATTAATGAACTTGTTTTGCCGGAAGGTTCGGTTTCGGATCTTGCCATGTCTGGGGTTGATTTGAACAATCCTATGACGTTTACGGTGTCTTCTGATGATGGAAAATTTACAAAGGATTGGACATTGTCTGCTCAGGTTATTTCCCTTCCTGCTATCAAGACTATTAAGGTAGGAAAGGGCTCTGTTACGGGAGTAATTGATGAAAATAGTGGCAAAGTATTTTTTGACATGAGTTATTTGATGGATACGAATTTGGTTTCCCTTGTAGTTAAGGAACTGGAACTTTCTAATGGCGCCACTGCAGATATCTCTGTGGGTTCCGCATACAATTTCGCTTTTGAAAAAAATGTGGTTGTGACGAATGTAGTAGGAGAAACAAAAACTTATACGCTGCAAGCGGGTTACCAGTACCCAAATAGCGATTTTAATTCATGGTCTAGGGATGATTTTGGCAATGAAAATGACGTGAATGGTTGGGATAACGGAAACAATGATGCTTTGTCATCTACCAAATTATTGACCGTAAATGAAAATAAAGAAGTTGTGAAAATGGAATCTGTGGATGCTAAAGTTCTCGGAATAGGCCGATTTGCAAGCGGAAATATGCTTGTGGCATATTTTAACCCCAAAAATGTAAAGACTCTAAAGTTGACAGAATATGATGATGGAAATGAATTGATTGATTTTGGTAGGCCGTTTAATGGTCGACCAAGGTATGTGGAATTTGATGTGAAGTATGAGGGTAAGAAAGATTCGTGTGACTTGTATGTCCTTTTAGAGAATAGAACGCGAACTGCAAATGAAGGCCGTAATCAGTTTAGGACGTCTACGGATAAGAATACACTGGTTGCCTCTGCTTGGTATCGTTCTACGACAGTGGAAGACACCAGTCTGCCGGATGTAGTCTCTATAGAAAATGCAAAACGAAGTGGGTATAAAACGATTCGGTTGGAATTTAAGTATGGTGAACCTAATTCCGGGTCTCCGATATTTAATTCGCGGGTCTTTGCAACGTCTTTACTTCATTCTGACGGGATCAACAATTCATTGGTCACTACGAAAACACCAGATGATTTTAATGTAACACACATTCGTGTTGTCATGGCTTCAAGTGCTGCAGGCAATCTTTACAAAGGATCTGTTGGAGCTACGCTATACGTAGATGAGATGCGATTGATATACTAATCGTTAAGAAGTCCTTTGCTTTTTACCGCTGGCTTTAGGCTGGCGGTATTTTTTTATATTTGATAGTGATAGGAGAGTTTATGATTAAAAAGATTGCTGTTGTTCTTGCGGTTGCGGTGAGTGCTCTGTTTGCTCAGGATGTGGCTGCACCAGCCCCTACGGAAACCCAGTATGAGGATGTGTCCGCTTACACTTCTGGTGCCCCTGCTCCAGAAACGCCCGTTGTGAATATTAATGAGGTGAAAAGCTCGGACCCCATTTTCTACTTGTCTCTCCATCCCATATCTCTATTCATTTTCTCTTTGATTGATGCCCCGATGGTTTACTTGACTTTTGAAGGGTGCATTTCCAACCATTTTTCTGTGATTACTCGACCCATGTTCTTCTATTTTGATGAAGATGCGGATAATTCCTCTGATGGGGCTTCCACCGCGGTCGACCTTTACGTTTTTGGATTGACGGAGGGTTTGCGATTCTACTTCAACGACCACCCCTGGGGCCTCTATGTAGAGCCGGAGTTTGATTACAGGCACTACGGCCTTGATTATGAGCATCATTACGCCAGCGACTGGCCGTCAGATGATCGCGAAGACGATTATTCCGCCAGTGCAGAAGCCTTTGGATTCACTCTGGTGGTGGGGCATAAGTACGTGAAGAACCACTTTACCACTTCCTTTGATGTGGGCTATGGTTATTTGTACACTATAGCAACGGATGACGAGGAGGATGATGTGGATACAGGCTTTTCGTCTGTCGGTTTTGGCTGGGACATGAATTTTACTATGGGCTATGCCTTCTAGTTGTTGCTATATTTGGAATGGATTGGAGGAATTATGGCTGCAAGACATTTGACTGCTGCGGAATTTGATAAGGTAATCAGCTGTGGACAGCTGGTTTTCGTGGATTTCTGGGCCACCTGGTGCCGCCCGTGCCAGATGATGGGCCCCATTGTGGACGAACTGGCCGATGAATACGAAGGCCGTGCCATCATTGCCAAGATGGATGTGGACGAGGAGGGCGTGAAGGATATTTGCCGCCGCTTCGGCATCACCAACATCCCCAACATGAAGTTCTTCAAGAACGGCGTGGAAGTGCGCAATGTGGTGGGCGCTGTGCCCAAGACTACCCTGAAGGGTGTTCTGGACAACAACCTGTAAGTGCGTTGTTTTATCGCAATCCTTAATGGAACTGCCCGCCGCTGGTGGGCTTTTTCTATCTTTTGAGCATGCTCACGAAACGTTTGATTGTATGCTTGGATGTTCGTAACCGGAAGGTGACGAAGGGTGTGAAGTTTAAAGGCAATATCGATATTGGCGACCCGGTGGAAATGGGCGCCCAGTATAGTGCCGATGGCGTGGATGAGCTTGTTTTTTATGACATTACCGCCAGTGCGGAGAATCGCCCCTGCGATATGGAGATGATCCGCCAGATTGCAAAGCGGGTGTTTATTCCGTTTGCTGTTGGTGGCGGAATCCGGAACCTGGACGACATGCATCAGGCTTTGCTGGCCGGTGCAGAAAAGGTGAGCGTGAACAGCCTTGCGGTACTCCATCCGGAAATTATTGCGGAAGGAGCCAAGGCTTTTGGTCGCCAGTGCATTGTGCTTGGCATGGATGCGAAGTTTGTGGGCGTTTCTGAAAAGATTCCCAGCGGTTATGAAGTCTTTATTCGCGGTGGTCGCACGCCGATGGGCATTGATGCGGTGCAGTGGGCGAAAAAGGCGGAAGAGCTCGGTGTTGGTGAAATCTGCCTGAATTCCATTGATGCTGATGGTGTGAAGGGCGGCTACGAACTGAATATTACGGACATGATTGCAAAAGCGGTGCAGGTGCCCGTGATTGCAAGCGGTGGCGCAGGAACTCCTGACCACATTATTGATTTGTTCCATAAGACAAGCGCCGATGCTGCTTTGGTGGCTTCCATGGTCCACTTTGGGGATTACACTGTTCCCGGCATCAAGAAGGCCATGCTGGATGCGGGAATCCCTGTGCGCAAGAAGCTTGGCGGGGATGTGTAGATGAATCCGGAAGTTGCGTTCAAGGTGTTTGAGGCGGGGTACCGCGCCGGAGCCGACTTTGTAGAAATTTTTGAAGAAGAAACCCGCAGTTCTTGCCTGGGGCTTCGCAGTGGCCAGATTGATACGGCTACCGCAGGGACGGAATACGGCATTGGCGTGCGGCTGCTGTACGGGACCGAGGTTTTATACGGCTTTACCAGCGACGATAGGGAAGAATCCCTCATCAAGTTGGTGAAGACTCTTGCTTTTGGACGAATTGCTGGGATGAATGACGCTAGTGGCGTCGCGGCTGCTGGTGCTGCAACGGCTGACTCCGCTATGTCTGCTGTGGCTGGCGCAAAAGTCGTGCCAGTGGAATTCGCACCTGAAAAACGGGTTTGCGATTTCAATGCCTCGGCCTACAAGGACCCCAGAGTTTTGGGGCAGGCGGTAAAGCAGGATTTTTTATTCCGTGCGGATAAGGCGGCTCGTGCGCTTTCGTCAAAGATTGTCCAGGTGGGCGCCAGCGTGACGGACAGCTGTTCTGCAATTACACTCATGAACAGCGAAGGCCTGCATTTGGAAATGACCCGCGGTCGCCTGCGTGTGAATGTTGGCGTCACGGCTACTGACGGAACCGAACGCTTGTCTACGCATGAGGCTCCCGGTGCCTTGGGCGGTTATGAACTGCTAGAGAACTATTCTCCGGAAAAGCTTGCGACTATTGGCGGCGAACGTGTGCTGCGGATGCTTGATGCGGGCTACATTGCCGGCGGGCAGATGCCTGTGGTGATGGGCAATGGCTTTGGCGGCGTGATTTTTCACGAGGCCTGCGGTCATCCGCTGGAAACGGAATCCATTCGCCGTAATGCGAGTCCCTTCTGCGGAAAAATCGGCGAAGCGATTGGTCAGCCATGCTTGACCGCGATTGATGATGGAACTTTGGATGGTGTGTGGGGGAGTCTCAAGTACGATGACGAGGGAACTCCGACGGAGCGCACCACTTTGATTGAGAATGGGATTCTGAAAACCTATATGAGCGACCGTGTTGGTGCTATAGAGGTTGGAATTGCCCGCACGGGAAGTGCCCGCCGTGAAAGCTACAAGTACGCACCTGTAAGCCGCATGCGGAATACCTTCATTGCCCCTGGCAAGGATACGCTGGATTCCATGATTGCAAGTGTGGATAACGGGCTATATGCAGCTCGAATGGCAGGTGGTTCTGTAAACCCTGCGACGGGTGAATTCAACTTTGCGGTGGATGAAGGTTACGTTATTCGTAATGGCAAAATTTGCGAGCCTGTGCGCGGAGCAACTTTGATTGGCAAGGGTCATGAAATCATGCCGCGCATCAGTATGGTGGGGAATGATTTTGAAATGGCCGCAGGTATGTGTGGAGCCGGTTCTGGTTCTGTACCTGTGACTGTTGGGCAGCCCTCCATCAAGGTGGACCAGATTCTCGTAGGTGGAAGGTAGTTTCAAAACATTTTGATGAAGCCTATCTTTTGGGATGGTCATTTTGATAGTTTCAAAATGACCTTTTGTTTCGATTCTTTTTGGAATTTGGGTATTGCAAAATGACGCGTAAATCCGATATAATAAGGGGTAAAAAGGCCGAATCAGGGGCTTTTGGCTGAATTGTAGCGAAATTCGTACCGGTTTCGGCGTTTTGGCACGGTTTTCGCAACAGTGGGGCGGAAAAAAAAGTGTACCCGACGCAAATGAGGTTAATATGTCTGATTATTCTTTTGATGCAGAAAAAGTGCTTGCGAAGGCCCAGAGTTTGATGGACCGGAATTCCAACATTTACCTGGGGGCGGCGCATTTGGCGGTTGGACTCGTGGAAGCCCCTGATGCGACTCTCAAGAAGCTTTTCAAGAGCAAGAATGCGAAGGCTGGCGATATTCGCGGGTGCCTGGAGCCGTTCGTGCAGAAGGTGCCGCGCAGTACGGGCGTGAATCCGGATGCGCAGCCGGACAGCGATTTGAACCGTATTTTGCGTGCGGCGTTGCAGGCGGCAAGGCAGGTGAACCGCATGGTTTCCCCGGGCGACATGCTGATAGCACTCATGAAGTTTACGGGTGATCGCGCGCTTGCGAAGATTTTCGAGGATGCGCTGGGTTCTGCCGAGGTGGTGGAAACGTGGCTTTCGGACCCGTTTGCGGGTGCCGCGAATGCCGAGGAGCAGTCGCCATTGAAGCAGTTCGGTCGCGAACTCGTGGAAATGGCCGCCGACGGAAAACTTTCGCCGGTGATTGGCCGTGAGGAAGAAATCCGCCGCGTGATTCTGATTTTAAGTCGTAAGACGAAGAACAATCCGTGCCTGGTGGGCGAGCCGGGCGTGGGGAAGACCGCCATTGTGGAAGGCCTTGCCGAACGTATTTACCGCGGCGACGTGCCCGATGCCCTGAAGGGGAAAAAGCTTTTTGCCTTGGATTTGTCCGCCCTGATGGCGGGCGCCAAGTATCGTGGCGATTTCGAGGAACGCCTCAAGTCCGTGATTGACGCGATTGAAGAAGACGGCAACACGATCATGTTCATCGACGAACTTCACAACATCGTGGGGGCTGGCAAAACGGAAGGCTCCATGGACTTGGGCAATATGCTCAAGCCGAAGCTTGCGCGTGGTGAACTGCACTGCATTGGTGCAACGACGACCCAGGAATACCGCAAGTACATCGAGAAGGATTCCGCACTTGAACGTAGGTTCCAGCCGGTGCAGGTGACGGAACCTTCGGAAGACGAGGCGATTTCCATTTTGCGCGGCATCAAGGATGGTTTTGACGCCCACCACGGTGTGCGCTTGCACGACAATGCGCTTGTGGCTGCGGTGAAACTTTCGAACCGCTATATCAGCGACCGTTTTTTGCCGGACAAGGCGATTGACCTGATTGACGAGGCGGCGAGCCTTGTGAAGACGCAGATGGACACTGTGCCGGAAGCTTTGGATACTTTGCAGCGGAAGGAACTCCAGATGAAAATCGAGGAGCAGGCGCTTTCGAAAGAAACGGATGAAGTTTCTGTACGCCGCCTGAAGGAACTGCGCGAGGAGCTTGCGCTGACGGGGGCCGCCGTGAAGGCGATGCAGGCCCGCTGGCAGGATCGCCGTGCCGCATTTGCCGAAGTCCAGGACTTGAAAAAATCCTTGAAGGCGGCGAAGGACGAAATGGAACAGGCCGAAGCCCGCTACGACTTGAACCGTGCGGCCGAGCTGAAGTACAACAAGATTGTGAAAATCGAAAAGGAAATTGCCGAAAAGACGGCCGCTCTTTCGAAGTCCGCTGATGCAAACGACTTGAGCGAAGAGGTGACCGAAGAGACGATAGCCTTGGTGGTGAGCCGCTGGACGGGAGTCCCTGTGACTAAGCTTTGCGAAGGCGAAAAGGCGAAACTTTTGAAACTCGATGAACGCCTGCATGCCCGCGTGATTGGCCAGGACGAAGCCGTGGAAGCTGTTTCGGAAGCGATTCTGCGGAATCGCAGCGGCCTAAGTCGCGAAAATGCTCCCATCGGAAGTTTCTTGTTCTTGGGCCCAACAGGTGTAGGCAAGACTGAACTCGCGAAGGCCTTGGCCGTTGAACTTTTCGATAGCGAAAATGCTCTGGTCCGTATCGACATGAGCGAGTACATGGAAAAGCATAGCGTGAGCCGTTTGATTGGCGCGCCTCCGGGATACGTGGGCTACGAGGAAGGTGGGCAGCTCACCGAAGCCGTGCGTACGCATCCGTACTGCGTGATTCTTTTGGACGAAATCGAGAAGGCGCATCCGGACGTGTTCAATACTTTGTTGCAAGTACTCGATGACGGGCGCCTGACCGATGGCAAGGGCCGCACCGTGAACTTCAAGAACACCTTGATTTTGATGACATCGAACCTGGGTGCTGAAAAGTTCCGCGACCGCGCTGCTCGCGCCGCATCCGATTCTACTGCGGATGGCGCAGCAGGTAATGTCGCGGGCACTTCTGGCGGGAACGTCGCACCAGTGACGATTGCGGATGTCGAGGCTGATTTGCGACACTTCTTCCGTCCGGAATTCCTGAACCGCCTGGACGAAACGCTTGTGTTCCAGAGCCTCACCAAGCCACAGATTAAGGATATCGTGAAACTCAAGTTTGCGGGCCTTGCCAAGCGTGCCGCCCGTCAGGGTCTTGAAATTACGTTGTCTGAAACTGCACTTGACGCGATTGCCGATGGTGCCTACCAGCCGGAATTCGGCGCGCGCCCCATCCAGCGCTATTTGGAACGCAATGTGGAACGCGTGCTTGCCCATGCCATATTGGCGGGCGAAGTCAGCAGCGCAAAATCCGCGGTCATCGATTACGACGGTGCTGGATTTGTGATAAAGTAACTGGGGCGCGCGAGGCTTACAGCGCAGTCATGAGGTAAAGAGCGACGGTCTTCTGATCGTTGTTCTTTTCTTGCATGGTGCCGATATCAAAGTCAAGCCTGATGCGGGCGGGACCAACATCCAGTTCCATTTTCGGAATGATGTCAATCATAAAGTCGTCTGTCAAGTGGCCGGCACTAGCAGACGTGATGATTTCAATGCGCAATTGAAATACCTTTCCGAAGTGGAGCGTGGGTGTCATGCCTGCGGCAAACTTGGCGTATCCATCTTCACCGGTGGCACCGTCCAAGAAACCGGCTCGAAGTTCATACAAGTTGGAAAAACATTTTGCGATGAACTGCTCATGCCCATAGGTAAAAATCACAGCGCTGGCATTGTTTCGGTTGAGTCCAAAATAACCATCCAATTCAATATACATGGTCGGATTGAACCTATAACGCCCACCCAAATCCGCCGATGCTCGGATGTGGTCCATTTCGTCATAGGAATTCAAGTCCAATTTTGCGCCAATATCAAAATCCCGGGTTATGGAACTGACGATATTTACGGGAAAAAGCATATCATCGCCAAAGTCGGACCGGGCTCCAATGCCAAAACCAAGTTTCGGGGAAGGTCTGCTGTCGGGGCCGAAGGTGTAGCGCATGTCCCACATGGGGTCCAAAGCGAAAACATTAATCGCTAATAGCAACAGGAGGAGGGAGAGGCGCTTCATACGATTCAAATTTAAATTATTGCCATTGAATATGCTAAATTTGGATGTGAAAAGAGGTATTTATGGTCGAACCCCGTCCAGAACTTTCAAAACTTAGCGATTATGTTCCCGGAAAATCCATCGAAGAAATCCGCGAACGCTTTGGGCTTGACAAGGTCGTGAAATTGGCAAGTAACGAGAACCCGCTGGGGGCTTCCCCGAAGGCGGTGGCTGCATTCCACGAGATTGCAGACAGTTTGCACTTGTACCCGCGTGGCGATGCCCCGAAGCTCATTAATGCGATTGCTAAAAAGTTTGGCGTGAAGACCTCGCAGATTATCATTGGCAATGGCTCCGACGAAATCATCGATATGGTGGGTAAGGCCTTCATTCGCCAGGGTGACAACTGCGTGGGCATTACGCCTACATTCTCGGTTTACAAGTTCACGACGCTCTCAAACGGTGCGGACTTTGTGGGCGTTGGTGCAGGAGACGCCAAGACGAGCTTGGATGACCTTGCCAGTGCCATCAACGACAAGACTCGCGTGGCTTTTGTTTGCAACCCGAACAACCCGACGGGCCTTTACTATAGCGAAGAGGAACTCCGCGCGTTTTTGAAGAAGGTTCCGGCAAATGTGCTCGTGTTTTTGGACGAGGCATACGCGGAATTTGCTACGGCGCCTGATTATCCTGATTCCACAAAGCTCCTTGCGGAATTTCCGAACCTGTTTGTGAATCGTACCTTCAGTAAGATTTATGGGTTGGCCGGATTACGTGTGGGCTATGCCATGGCAAGCGAAGACGTTGTTCGCGCCATGTGGAAAATCAAGCCCCCCTTTGATGTGAATCAGGCAGCTCAAGTGGCGGCCATTGCTGCGTTAGGCGATACGGAACACGTTGAGGCGACTCGCGCGATGAACGCTGCAGGTATCAAGGTCCTGACAGCCGCGTTTGAAGGCTTTGGCTTTAAGGTGCTCTCGACACAGGGCAATTTTATTTGCGTGCATATTGGAGACCTAGCCAAGGATCTGGTGAACTTCCTGGAATCGAAGGGAATGATTGTGCGCGGCCTTGCAAGCTTTGGTCTGCCAGAACACATCCGCGTGACGATTGGCAAGCCTGAAGAAAACGAACTGCTGGTAGCTCTGGTAAAACAGTGGGTTAAAGGCTAGTTCAAACGAAAAGAGAAAGGCGATATACGACGATGGAAAATCAGGAACTTTTAAAGATTGCCTTAAAGACGGCGGAACTTGCTCAGGAGAACATCCTCAAGTACTTCCAGACTGATGTGGGCGTGGAATGGAAGACCGACAAAACGCCGGTGACCATCGCCGACAAGAGCTCCGAAGAAATTGCACGCAACTTTTGGGCCAAGGAAACGCCTGGCTTTGGCGTGATTGGCGAAGAGTTCGGGATTGAAAGTCCGGATGCCGAGTACCAGTGGGTTATAGACCCCATTGACGGTACCAAGTCCTTTGTGCATGGGGTTCCGCTGTTCGGGACGCTCATTGCGCTATACAAGCGGAACATTCCCGTTTGTTCCGTGATTCGCATTCCGGCGATGAATACCGCGGTGTGGGCGGTGAACGGTGGCGGCGCCTTCCTGGATGGCCACCCGACGCACTGCTCCAAGGTTGACCAGATGAAGGATGCCCTTGTGCTTTCTGGTACGGTCAACACGATGGAAACTGCAGGCTATGGCGACGGATTTAACCGCCTGCGTCGCAGTGCAAAACTCTACCGCGGCTGGGGCGACTGCTACGGCTATTACCTGATTGCTACCGGTCGGGCCGAGGTGATGCTTGACCCGGTGGTGAGTCTCTGGGACATTGCGGCTTACCCGCTATTGATGCGCGAGGCTGGGGGAGCGTTCTCTACTCTCGACGGAAAGACTGAATTGTTTGGTGCGGATGGCAAACCGGTCGCTCCGATTTATGAAGGCTTTTCCAGTATTGCTACCAATGGACTTTTGCACGACGAGGCTATGTCTCTCCTGAAATAGGTTTTAGCATTTCCGCTGATGTTGCGTGCAGTGGATTAATCCCGCAGAAATCATTGAAAAAAAGAAGGCTCCTCGTTGAGGAGCCTTGCTTATATCCGTTAGAAGGGGAGACTATTCGTCGTCGTCATCATCGGCGACTTTCTTTTTCTTTTTCTTCTTTTTCTTCTTAGGCATAGCATCGTCTGCTACCTTAGATTCCTTCTTCTTCTTTTCTACAACCACTTCAGCAGCCTTTTCGCCACGCTTGGTGAAACCGTATGCGCGAGGTTCGAAACCGTTCGGGAACTTGGTCTTGTTGTCGTAGATGACACGCTTGGCAGTGCACTTTTCAATCTTTGCCTTAGAGAGGTCTGCGCCAGAGAAGTCCACGTCTTCCATCTTGGTATCGGCGTCAATCTTCACGCCCTGCATGTTGGCGTTGAGGAAGCTCACCTTGATGAGCTTTGCACCAGCGAGGCTCACACCAGACATTTGGGCCAGGTTGAAGTCGGAGCGTTCGATGGTGGAGTTGGCGAAGTTTGCCTTGGTCAAGTCGGCCTTATCGAAGATGCTCTTGAAGATGTAGGCACCATCAAAGACGGACTTCATCATGATGGCTTCTTTGAAGATGTTCTTTTCAACGGAAGCGTCATAGAAGGAGGCCTTGTCCAACTTGGTCTTTTCAAAGTTGTTCTTGGCGACTTCGCTCTTATCGAACACCACGCCAGTTAGGTCCTGACCACCGAACTGCATGTTCTTGACGGTGGCCTGGGCGAACTTGGCCCTCTGGAGCTGTGTCTTGGAAAGGTCCACGTCGTTGAATTCCGTCAGGGAGAGGTCTGCATCCTGAAGGTTCACATTGTTGAACTTAACGCCACTGAAGTTGGCCTGGGAAAGACCGGCCTTGGAGAAATTCACGTTGTCAAAGTCAGCGCCCTTGAAGTTTGCGGCAATGAGGTTGCAAGCCGTAAAGTCGGTCTTCACGAGGATGGCCTTGCGGAAGTCGGAATTAGCAATCAAGGAACGGGAGAAGTTTGCACCGCTCAGGTTGGTCTTGCTGAAATCGGCGCTGGTCAGGTCCACGTCCATCACAGAGGCCTGAGTGAGGTCAGCCTTGGTGAAGTTCACCTGGTCGGAAACCTTCATTGCGTCCAGGCGGGCATTCTTCAAATTGGCTTCAGGAAATTCGCTATCCAGAAGGGTGGCACGATAGAGGTTTGCCTCTTCCATGTCGGCACCCTTGAAGGAGGAACTACGAATATCGGCACCACTGATGGTGGCTTTTCTCAGGTCGGCATCCTTAAACTTTGCGTTACTGATAACGGCATTCTGGAAAGAGACTCCAGAGAGCTCGGCACCTGTGAAATTTGGGGCATCACCGGCAGCACGCTGGAAGTCGGTCACATTCTTAACGGCTTTTGCGTTAGTGAAGTTAAAACCATCGATACGTTTGTCGCGGAAAGAAGTGTTGAGCTCCTGGCCGGAATAGTCACCCTGTGCAAAGCCACTAATGGCAAGAGCACCGATGAGGCAAAGCCCAAACTTTGAAATCTTCATCATATTCATAGTATTCCCTTTTATGGATTTGACCAAATAACGGATATACCTAAAATAACTAAAAAAAGTCCATAAAATGCCAGAAAAGCAAAAAAACATGGGTAAATTTCGGTTAACCATGGAAAAAAGACAAAAAAACGAAGGAAATGCGGATTTTGAGTGAAAAAAGAAGATAATCTACTGTTTTAATGCTAATTTTTAGGGGAAAATGTCCAATTTCAAGTCCAAAGCGTATGATGCCATAGTTTGTGGGGCTGGCCCTGCAGGTTTGATGGCGGCTTGTACCCTTGCCCGGTTGACGGGGGGGGCGAAAAATGTGTTGCTTTTGGACAAGAAGGACCCCTGGAAAGAACCGATTTTTTGCGCGGAGGCGGTTTCGACGGACCGCTTGAACGCTTTGTGGCCCATAGATGGGTCTTGGGTTCGAGGATCAATCTCTGGAATATACTTTACCTCTCCAAAGGGGCATCGGGCTGAGTTTTACAGCAAGGATTGCGGTTCTTTGCTGGACCGTTCCAAGTTCCATCGGGCACTGGCGGATGGATGTGCCGCTGCTGGCGTGGAGTGCCAGTTCCGCGGGCTAGTGAAATCTCTGAATCGCTTGGAATCGGGAGATTGGACCCTAAAAGTTTCTGTGGAAGGCGAGGAAGAGGAACTGCAGGCCAGAGTGGTGGTTGACGCTACGGGCCCCGGTTCCAGACTCACCCACGGAATTCCCGAGCTGGAAGGTATTGAATCCGGAGATACGGATTTGGAGCCCGCTATTTTTGCGGTGGCGGAAGGCATCCAGCACAGCCGGGAGCATATTGAACTATTCTTTGGAAGTGAGTTCCCTTCGGGCTACGGCTGGATTTTCCCGCGGGACGGTGTGGAAGTCAATATCGGCTTTGTGCTGGGGAAGGATGTGAAGCTTGGAAAATCCTTGCGGGAGAAACTGCAGGAGTTTATCGGGACGCACTATCCGGAGGCGAAGGTCAAGGCTGTGTATGGCGGCATGATTGCCTGTGGGCAATCCACCAAGCCTTTGGCTCGGTCCGGCCTGTTCAAGGCCGGTGATGCCGCCAGCTGCGTGAACCCCATCAGCCGTTCCGGCATTGTGGAGGCACTCCTCTGCGGTAAGGTTGTGGCAGAGTCCGCCAAGGAATGGCTGGAGGCGACCTCTGCAGAAGGCCGCAAGGCCGCTGAGGAATCGGCCCTGAAGCGCTGGATGGGTGCTCTCGGAAAATCCCATTTGCAGATTGCCCGCGCGAAGCCCGGTTTCAATTCCATTACCGACAAGCAGTTTGACCGCGCCGCCGAGAAGTTGTCCAAACTTCCGCGGGAAAAGCAGACCTTGATTCGCATCTTCTGGACCGTTCTCTGGAGCTGTCCGTCCCTCATTTGGAAGATGCGCTCCTTCTTGCATTAGAGTTCCTGGTATGGCGAGTGAGATTGAAAATCGTTTGAATGAGATTCGGGAGAAGTTTGCTTCTTTCGGGGATCCGGACGACAAGTGGAAATACTTGCTGGACTTGGCCCGCGCCCATCAGGGAATGGATGCCGCGTTGAAGGCGGAAAAGTTCATCATCCAGGGTTGTGCCTCCACCATGTACCTCGTGCCTAAGTACTTGGACGGAAAAATCCACTTCGAGATGGATGTGGAAGGGGGAACTACGAACCCTCTGATTAGCCGTGGGCTGGGCGCCTTGGCGCTCCGGGTCTATAACGACACCGCCCCTGCAGAGATTCTTGCTGTGGATCCAGCATTCTTTCAGCAGATTGGCTTGAATGTGGGTCTCTCGCCAACCCGTTCCAATGGATTTGCGAGTCTTTTGAAACAGATTTATTTGTATGCACGCGTCTTTGACGCCATTAGCAAAAAGTAGGTAAGCTATGTTCAGTTTCTTGAATGGAAAAAGCCCTTTTGATGAGGCGGAAGAAAAATTGGAAGCAGGCGAGGTGGTGAATGGCCGCCCCAAGCTTCCTAAGGCTCCGGCCATGGGTTGGCAGGATGGCGTCTTCCTCTTGGTAGTTATCGCCCTCATTGTGGGCGGTTACGAATACTACCAGTATTCCAAGGCGAAAAGCGCAGAGACTTTTGCTCGCTGCGACGCCCACTATGTGGCTGCGGCTGAAAAACCGGAAATGCTCTTAGAAGCTGAAGCCTGCTACGATAGCACTTGGAACTTGGGCTTTGTCAGTGATTCCATGGAAGTGCTGCGCCAGAACCGCTTGGGTGAAATTACTGACAAGCGCACCCTCATGAAGGATTTGCTTGCAGATGCAAAGCTTGACTTGAAGGATGGTGATACGGCGAAGGCTGTGAAGGCTATTCAGGAATACAACGGTCCCATGCTTTTGGTGGGTGACGATGTTGAAGCGTGGAAGCAGATTGCCACTATGAAGGTCGGTGAACCTGCGCCGGATTCTGCCGCTGTTGCTGCTGATTCGTCTGTTGCTCCTGTTGCTACGGAACAGAAGTAAGGTGAAGGCCGCTGTTATGTTGGTAAATATACGGCGGCTGTTCCTTTTTACAATGTTTTTTTGCGGGCTTGCTTTTGCGGGCCCCATTTCTGCATTGAACGGTTTTTTGGATTGGATGGATTCTTGCGAACTTGCAAGCCTTGATACCAACTATGTGATGCCCCACAAGCAGTGGTGGCGCATTGCCTATATCAATTCCTTTAGCAACACGAACATGAACGTGCGTTCCTTTGAACCCATGTATGGTGTGGAAGGAAACCTCAATGCGGAAACAAGGCTCCATTTGGCGGGATCGGTGGCTTTCCGCGGATTGGGCTACACTTACACCTACGACATGGACCATCAGGACATGAGCATGATGTTCAACTATTACGGAAATGTTTTTGGTGGGGAAATCCTGTTCAACCGGACCAAGTCCATGCATGGTCCGCTTTCCATCTACAACTGGCTTGAACTTGAAGAGGAATTGTATGGACTGGTGAATACGGATGTGGACGTGGAAGGCAGCGACATGAGCTACTATAACGTATTGACGGATTTCTACGTGGTGCTGAATGACGAAAAATTTTCCTTCCCGGCGGCTTTGGGCTATTCCCATTTGCAGAAAAAAAGTGCGGGGAGTATTATTCTGGGGGGTGGCTATGTTTATAGTGGAACATCGGTGCGGAACCCGGCTTTGCAATATATCTGGGGCGGTCTTGACCACTTTTCTATTCGGGAGGCGGCTTTGGGCGCGGGCTATGGATACAACTTTGCGTACAGATTGGGGGCGGAACATTATCTTCTATTCCACTTCTCCCTGGTGCCTCTTGTGACGGTGTGGAATTACTACGACGACCACTATGAAAAAATCCAGGAAGATGAATCCTTTAGGGATTCTACAACCAATGAGACCAACTGGCTTTGGGACGACATCACCAATGATGAAATCCAGATTATCTGGATGTTCCGCAATTCCCTCAACTACAATTACAAGAATTTCTTTGCCGGCATGAACAGCTTCTTTGCTCGGCAGACATTGAGCAAGGGCGACGATTTGGACTACGAAGTGGACCTGTGGATTTTGCGTGCCTTCGTGGGCGTGCGGTTCTAGCAGTTTTGCTACATTTCCTTACAGAATTCATACAAAAGGGATTGAGTTATGAAAAAGTTCCTCCTTTCTACAGCCTTTATTGCGACTTTCGCGGTTTTTGTTGCCTGCGGTGACGACGTTACCGAGGTGACTGAAGTCAATGAAATCCACCAGGAAGGTATGGCCGTACTTGATGCCGGCCTAGAACTTTCGAAGCAGAAATGCGATACGTCGAATGTGGGTGAGATGCTGTTTGTGGCGGATTCCAGCGAAGTATTTGTCTGCGATGGAAAGACATGGCAGACGCTCAAGGGCGCTGATGGCAAACCGGGTGAAAATGGCGACAACGGTAACGATGGCACGAGTTGCACGGCAAGTGTGAATAAGGATGGCGATTTTGACCTTGTGTGTGGCGGCAAGAGTGTCGGCACAATCAAGAACGGTGCAAATGGAAAAGATGGCCTTCCGGGCGCAGACGGCGACGATGGTGATGATGGCGAGAGTTGCACGGCAAAGCCGGTGAAGAACGATGCAGGCCTCGAAGGTCTTGAAGTGACTTGTGGCGAAACAGTCGTCGGTACGATTTGGAGTGGCAAACCGGGCGAGGATGGCATGGATGGCAACGACGGTGCGAGTTGTACTGCGAAGTCGGTGGAGAACGATGCTGGTCTCGAGGGCCTTGAAGTGACTTGCGGCAAGACCGTCGTTGGCACGATATGGAACGGCGAAGATGGTGATGATGGCAACGACGGTGAGAACGGCGTTGGTTGCTCTGTTAACGACGAGGGCGATGGCACGGTGACGGTCACCTGCGGTGAAGGTGACGACGCTACAACGACGACTCTCTACAAGGCCGTGTGCGGCATTAAACCGTATGACCCAGCGAAGGCATTCTGCTTGGAGGGTAAAGTTTATGATTTGTGTGGCGGAAAAACGTACGACTTGGAAATACAGTACTGCAAAATGGGAGAAACTGTTGAAAATTATGGAAGATTGGAGGACACCCGCGACGACCAGGTGTACAAGGTGGTGACCATCGGTACCCAGACCTGGATGGCACAGAACTTGAACTATGCGCCAGACGAAAATCATGTGCGCTCCTTGGGCTATTATGCCTGGAGTGGCTGTTATGGCGGTAAGGCGGACTTATGTTCCAAGTACGGTCGCCTGTACACCTGGGAAGTGGCCATGGACAAGGCTGGTTGCGGCTATGGAGGATCTTGCAACAACAGTTACGAAGGTACTCAGGGTATTTGCCCTGAAGGCTGGCACCTGCCGACATACGCAGAATGGAACACTTTGTTCACGAACGTTGGAGGAAAAAATGTTGCTGGTAGAATGTTGAAGTCGGAGGAAGGATGGAAATATTACTCCGAGTCAACCAAGGGTATCGACTACTACGGCATTTCCGCTCTCCCTGCAGGCATCAGATACCGCGATGGCAGTTTCGGCTATGCCGGCAGCGACGCCTATTTCTGGTCGTCTAGCGAGAGCGGTAGCAACAACGCCTACAGCATGTACTTGTACAACTACCACGAGGATGCCTACCTGGACGGCAGCACTAAGCTCTACGCGTTCTCTGTCCGTTGCCTCCTGAACAACTAGGAGGCGAACCCTGCACAGAAATGCTTGCATTTCTGTATAGGTGAGCCGAACTGTTGTGCACTATGTGCCACTCCAACTAGAGGCGCGTAGCGCCACTAGCAAGCCCCAGCCCCAAGGGCGGGGGCTTCAATCCCACCTTTCCCCAAGGGCGAAGCCCCAGGGAAAGGTGACCGCTGCAGGCGGTCATATTTGCAAGCAAACTGACACTACCAATTCGTAGCGAAGTGCACCTTAGTGGCTTTCCAACTTGGGGGAATAGTACTGTTACAAACAAACTAATCGATATTGCCGCGGGGTTACACCCCCCGGAATGACGTTTGTCATCATAAGCCCATGAAACACGAAAGTGACTAAGGAAAATTGCGCACTGCGCATTGCCTACAGCGCCTTGATTTCTTCTGGAGAGAGACCTGTTCGCTTTGAGATGATATCGAGCGAAATCCCTTCGTCCCGGAAGGCCTTGGCAAGTTCCCTTTTCGTAGAATCGGCACCCTCTGCAACGCCTTCAGCATGACCTTTTTCATGGCCTTTCTCGTACCGAAGATTGAGTTCCTGTTCCAGAGTCATATACGCCTTCTTTGTGATGGGGTCCCTGCGGTACATCTCCACAAGTTCGCGAATCCTCTCCATCTTTTCGGATTCACCGTTCTTGGTGGCAAAATACCGCATATACTCGCGAGTAGAATCGTCTTCAATATCGCTGTACTTGTTAAATATATAGTAATTTTTGTAGCAGAGATCTCCCATCGAAATGTTTGGGTTGGATTCCTCGCGATTCTGGAAACAGTATACAGACTTGCCCTTGCCAAAAATGTCTTCGGGGCAAATGAACAGGATGTATTGTTCCTGAAGTTTGGTATAACTTACTCCCCTGGCAAGAACATCCAAGTCGCACATTCCCTGGTAGTAGCGAGCACGTTTGGGGAGTTCGCCAGTATCAATCATTTGCAGCTCGATATCGAAATATCTTCCAATTTTGGTGTTGCCCGACTCATCTACAACATCTTCTTTTACGGCTACATCAAAACGCACCCCTTTGTGGAAGGGGTCCTCCTGTGTCGTGGCTTCTCCAACCACGGTAATCCTATCAATTTTGATTTTCAGGACATCTTGCAGAAAGTCCTTCGCTACGTCCTCGTTGCTGAACACCTTCGAGAACATAAAGTTGTCGGTGATGTCCAGGTCTTCGTATCTTTTCATAATTTCTCCTATCGCTACATTAAAGAGCGATGGTATAAATCAATACGAGTGGCACTCACCACCACGCTGGCCAAACGAACTTTTGTTCATTGCGGCAAAATCTAGCAACAACATGTCATCAAAACCAGAATTTGCAAAATATTCCAACAATCGTTTGCAAAATACCATGAAAAAAAGACCCGGAAAAATCCGGGTCTTGTATGTAGATTTCTTCTGACAGTAGCCGAGGCTTTGCGCAATTACTGCGTTGCGCAGTTATCGCACGGGCTCCCTATTAGGGCGACCCACCGGCCTGGATTAGAGTTCGGGCTGCTTGCCGGTGAGGCGCACGAAAATCTCGATGTACTTGTCGAGGGTGTTCTTCACCACGTCGGCAGGGATTTCCGGACCCGGATAGCACTTGCCCCAGTCGAGAGTTTCGAGCCAGTCGCGGATGTACTGCTTGTCGAAGCTTTCCTGGTTCTTGCCGACCTGGTACTTGTCTGCCGGCCAGTAGCGGCTGGAGTCCGGAGTAAGCACTTCGTCGATGAGGATGGTTTCGCCATCGATTTCGCCGAATTCGAACTTGGTGTCGGCGAGGATGATGCCCTTGGAGGCGGCATAGTCGCGGGCCTTGGTGTAGATTTCGAGAGACATGTCGCGAAGGGTTGTTGCCACCTTTTCGCCAACGATGTCGAAGGTCTGCTCGAAGCTGATGTTTTCGTCGTGACCCACATCCGGCTTGGTGCTGGGCGTGTAGAGCGGCTTTTCCAGCTTCTGACAGAGCTGCATGTTGCTGGGGAGCACGTGACCGCAGATGCGGCCCGTCTTCTGGTAGTCCTTCCAGCCGGAACCCACGATGTAGCCGCGGACGATGCATTCCACGGAGTGGCGGTTGGCCTTCTTCACAATCATGGAGCGGCCGCGGAGGTAGTCGGCGTGTTTCTTGAGCACTTCCGGGTATTCGTTAACGTCGGCGGTGATGAGGTGGTTCTTCATGCCGAGGTGCTGGAACCAGAAGAGGGACAGCTGGTTCAGGATCTTGCCCTTCCCTGGAATGGGGGTGGGGAGGACCACGTCAAAAGCGGAAAGACGGTCGCTGGCGACCATCAGGAAGCTGTCGCCCAGGTCGTACATGTCGCGTACCTTGCCCTGGTGGAACAGCGGAACTTCAGTAATCGGGGTATCAAATTTTAAACTCATAGTGTTTGTTAATTTAGAAAAAAGGGTAGATATTTGCTAGTGGAGCGAATGGGAAGGTTTTTGTGTGATATGCCGTTCATGTCAACCCATTATTTTATATTTTAGTGCTAACTTGTTGATGGAGAATAAGTTATGAATTGCTTGAAATGTATGGCCGCCCTTGTGTCGTTGGCCGCGGTTTGTGCAAGTGCTGCAGGTGGTGCGGCGTCCATTGTGGCAAAAGCTAGTGGAAAGGGTTATAGCGAGCCGACTCGCACGGAATTTTTGAAGAGTTGCATGGAAGGCGTGGAAAAGCCCACTTGCGAATGCGTGCTGAAAAAGTTGGAAGGGAAGTATGACGAGGCGACCTTCAAGCGTTTGGAAGGGGAACTGAATCAGGGAAAGGAAGACCCGAACTACGTGAATTTTATTGTGGAGTCTACGACCAGTTGCATGGGAGCTTCGTTCAGTACCGCGGCGGTTGTATCGGGCACTGTTGCGTCGGGTGCTGCTTCGGGTTCTGGGACTGCTGCGGGCAGTGGCGTCACGGGCAGTGGCATCGCGGGTTTCTCCATCTCTCCGGAAGAAATGGAGATTCTGAAGGCTATGCTGCAGAGCAAAATGTTCAAGAACAGTTTTGCGGAAGAGTGTGCCGACGAGGTGGACGATTGGTTCGGAAAGAAGCAGGCGAAAAAGTCCTGCGAGTGCGCCTACGATAATCTGATGAAGAACGATTCCCTGGTGCATTTGCTGACGGGTGCCACAAACGCCAAGGGTGAGGCTGATGATTTTGAAAGATGGGGTTATGAGATTATTGCCCCCTGCCTGCCAAAACAGTTTACGCCGGAAATGGAAAAGGCTTTTATTCGGGAATGCACCGATGAGGCGAAGGCCAACAAGGCCACCTGCCAGTGCGTGCTGCAGGAAATCAAGAAGGATTACACCGTGGAATCCATGATGAAGGCTGTCTTCACTTCGGAAGACAAGTTTGAGTTGGATATAGCGGTGAAAGCCGCCAAGTGCTTGCAGTAGCACTAGATATCAAGCCCGGGAAACGGGTGGTATAAGAAGCTGCAGCAAGATTTAAGAAGTGGAAGCAAGTTGCTAAGCCAAACAATCCGCAACGACCCGAAGTGGTCGAGGACCCGTTTTGCGTGCAAGCTTGCTCCACGCCATAGCCTGCGGCTACTTATACAACAGAGCGAAACCTGAAAATACGGGTGGTATAAGAAGCTGCAGCAAGATTTAAGAAGTGGAAGCAAGTTGCTAAGCCAAACAATCCGCAACGACCCGAAGTGGTCGAGGACCCGTTTTGCGTGCAAGCTTGCTCCACGCCATAGCCTGCGGCTACTTATACAACAGAGCGAAAACCATGCCAGGGCGGAAGTACTTGCCCGCGGTATACTTTAGCGCAGTGCTGTGCATCAGCGTGAACAATGCCTCCACATCCACCTTGTTTGCCTTGGCAATCGACCCGAAGGCCTTTGCAAATGCAGGCACGGTGCGCGGAAGCTTGGGGCTGATGCGGCTATCCACTTGGAGAGCGCCCTTTGCGAGAAGTTCCTTGTGCATCTTGGCGGCTGCAGCTGCGGAGAGCCCGAAGGCCTTCGTGAGCGCTTCCGGATGGAGGCGGCAGGAGCCGTTGAATCCCTCTGGTGCGGCGAACGGAATGCGGGCTTCGTCGTAGAGGTTTGTAATCATGGAATCGCCGAGAGCAGCGGCTTCAGACACCATGCCGTGCATCATGCAGGCGGTCATAATGCTGTATTGGATGCCAATCCAAACGTCGTGCGCCTGGAAGTTGAATTCGTCCAGAGGTTGGCCGTCCTTACGGACCAGGTTTGCGGCGCCAATGAGCGGGCTGTTTGCCTTATAGTTTGTCTTGAACACAACTTCAAGATTCTTCTTGGCCTTCTTGCCATCGGTAATGGGCTTGAGGCCAAGGAGACGGAGATAAGTGTCTGCCAGCATAGT
Organism: Fibrobacter sp.; assembly: GCA_024398835.1. GTDB lineage: Bacteria > Fibrobacterota > Fibrobacteria > Fibrobacterales > Fibrobacteraceae > Fibrobacter. The sequence continues at coordinate 71,047 of JAKSIK010000006.1, read as the reverse complement.
GTCGGCGAAGACGTCATCGCAGTCGTTACTGACTTTCGCTTCCCAAGATTTGGTGAAGGCTTCCTTGCACTGAGCGGTGAGCCAAGCCTTTTTGAGACCGCGGAGCTCATTCTTGGAAAGTTCCACGTCAGAGGGAATGTCGGCGGAATTGAGCCAGGCGTTGATGGCCTTCACTGCGCCCTTGGGGCATTCGGGAAGTTCCAGTGTGCCTTTGACGGCCGCTGCCAATTTCGGCAACTTGTCTACATTCACATCCTTCATTTCCATAGGGGTCACGAAGAAGTGGAAGTAGCCGCCCTTTTCATCCCAGAGGGCGTCATCGAATTCCTTGTTGGCGGCGTCGGACATGGAGTTCCAGCGATCGGCCTGCTTCTTGTCGCCGAGGAGTTCTGCAATCTTTGCCGCAGCGCGGAGGCCTGCAATCCAGAGGGAACCGCAATAGACGGAAATGCCGTAGCTGCAGAGATTGTCGAAGGTGTCGTCTGTGCCGTGGGTGAGGGGGAAGTTTTCGCCCTCGTTCACCATCTTTTCCAGGTATTCCATGGATGCGTAAACGGCTTCCTTGCAATCCTTCAGCACCTGAAGATTCTTGGTGGTCACATAGTGGCGGAGCACCATGAGCACATATTTGGGAGCCAAATCCTTCCATTCCTTCACGTTATGCCAATCATAGGCATCGGGTTCAGCATCGAAGGGGCTGCCCAAATCGTGAATCACGGCGCCATAGACGGCACGGGGACCTTCCAGTTTTGGGTCCGGGAGATCGGCGAAGGGGTGGTTCACAAATTCGTGGTGGCGGCGGCGGTTCTTATTGACGGCGAGAATGGCGTCGCCAAAGCGCTTCATGGTGATGCCGTCCAGGCGGGGCATCAAGGCGAGAAGGCTGAAACTGCCGTAGAAGTAAACGTCCAGAGAGTTGAAAAAGGGATAGTCGGCGCATTCGCGGACGAGGAAGCGGTCTTCCTTATCCCACACGGTGGCTTCGGCGAGGAAGCTGAGGGTATTGATAGCGAGGCTCTTGAATTCCGCTTGCTTTGCGGCGGATTTGTAGAGCTTTGCAGCCTTTGCCTTCGGGACGAGAGCTTCAAAAGCCTTTAGGCGAGCATCGAACTTCTTGTCGGCGGCGAGAGCTTCCAGAAGCATGGCGGTAACACGACCGTATGGTTCTGGATAGAAGGCGGTGTACTTCTTCTGGCTGGTGAGTTTTACCAGCTTGATTTCGGGGAAGTCCAGCACCATGTTGAACTGGAAGCTGACCTTCTGCTTTGGCTTGAGGACTACAGTTGCGGCAATGGCGCCAGCGATGGTTTCGCGACCGCTATAGACGTTCTTCACGAAGGTGCCGGAGAGGCGGCCACTCTGGAGTGCGCCCTTCACGATGCTGGCGGAATCGGCCTGATAGAAAACGGGCTTGGTGGAAACGCAGAGGTTGTCCTTCGGGTTCCAGGCGACGCTTATGCCCATGCAGCCGTTGAAGTCACTTTCGGCGAGAGGCTTCTCGTTGAAGTACTCAATGCCGCGGACCTGACGTCCGTCGCTAATCTTCTTATCAAACTGCACAGCCTTCGGGTTCTTGGCCATGGGCACCAACACAAAACTGGAATCCTGCACGCCCTGGCGGTCTTTGCGAGCGTAGTAGCCGCAGAGGTTGTCCTGCACCTGCACAATGGTGATTTCGCGGGTATCCTTCGTCGTGTTTTCGAGGGTGAAAACTGTAGCGTTCACTGGCAGGCTGGAGAGGCGTTCATCGCCGGGAGTCACATAGCTGGACTGGGTCTTGGTGATTTGCACGCCTTTGCTCTGGTACTTGGTTTCGCTTACCGGATAGAGGGCCGTGTATTGCATTTTCGCAGCGTCAAAGCCGTCTTCGCCCAGGAACTTGGTGTCGTTTGCCCAGGCGGCAGTGAGGGCTCTCTTGTTTGCAATCTTTTCGCCCACAACGCCATCAAAGAAGTCGATGAGGAGGTTGCGGTTCAGTTCTTCGACCTTAACGCCTTTCTTTGCCATGAGGGCTGCGGTGCGGTCGCTCCACTGGATGTGCCAGCGTTCAAAGGCGGCCTTGTTGGCGCCAAAGAAGGACTTGTCAGAAAGCGTTTTGTTGAGCTTGGCTTCCGCCTTCTTCTGGTCAGCGATTTCAGCTGCGCCAAAGAGGACTTCACCGTTCGCGGTGGTAAGCGCGTACTTGCCGAGATGGGTGCCGAAACTTGCCTGATTGAAGATGACCAGCGGGGACTTGGCGTTGATGACGGATTCGCGGAAGAAGAAGTTGTTGAAGCGGAGGTCTTCCGGCTTTTCCGTGCGGACTTGAACGCCGGGCATCACGTTCATCACGGGTGTGGTGCCAGCGGGAGTTGCCGTGAAAGTGGAGCCGATGCCGCCCACTGCAATACCAGTGGTGGAGGGCGTGGTTGAAAGCGGGGTATACCAGGGCTGGATGAATTCAACAGCAAGGCCTGGGGTCATGAGTTTCTGGACGGAACCGGACATCTTTGCGCCGGCGAGATATTCTTTTGTGCTCATAATAAATCCATGAGATGGAGGGTTAAATTTACGGAGAAAATAGTAGCATTTTTGCAAAAATTGCAATGGCACTTTGCGCGAGTTTGTCATTCAAAGCGGCAAATCGAAGGATTGGGAAAACATACTTTTCTACATTGTGGAGAGTGGAAGCAAAGGATTTTTCATGAAATTTAAGACGCCTGGGTTTATGGAGGGGGTGAAAACCCCGATAGAAGGTGAAATTGCGATTCGCAAATTTGCAACGAACCCTGGTGCATTCGATTCTACAGGAACTTGTGATTTGTTTGCGAAAACCACTCCGCGTGAAAATGTGATTGTGGTTGGCATTGACGAGGTTGGCCGTGGCCCGCTGGCTGGTCCAGTGGTGGCATGCGCTGCGGTACTTAAAGCTCCCGATATCATGCCGGAATTGAATGATTCCAAAAAGCTCACGCGCCCGAAGCGTGAGGCCATGTTTGATGCGGTGAAGGAGGCGTGTGCCTGCTACGCCATTGCCAGTGCCAGCGTTGAAGAAATTGATGAGATGAATATTCTGGAGGCTGATTTTTTGGCCATGCGCCGCGCTTTGACGGCACTTGGTATGAAGGGGTTGGAAGCCCCGGCTCCCGAGATGCCTGTGGAGGTGAAGGGCTCCTTTGCCTGTCAAAATATTTTAATCGCTGTTGATGGTAACCTAAAAATTCACGGCGTCCCTGATGAAATGCAGATTCCAATCATTAAGGGCGATGGTTTGGTGGCCAGCATTTCTGCGGCTTCCATTCTGGCAAAGGTTTTCCGTGACCGCTATATGGACAAACTTGGCGAAACCTATCCAGGCTACGGATTTGAAAAAAATGCGGGTTACGGCACTAAGATTCATTTGGACGGAATCCGCAAACAGGGCTTTTGCCCTGCCCATCGTAAAAGTTTCCATCCTAAAAGTTTGTAAAAACCTATTATTGATGATATGAAAAAAGAAAAATCTTTGACTCTCGTAGAAAAGTTTAAGTCGTTGAATCTGGGAAAGGTTCAGGGATTGGCCTTGATTGCCACGTTGGTGGTTCTTGTGGTCTCTTTCCTGATATTCAATGGAAGTTCCGTCTCTTTTGCCCGTAGCTGGGATATCAAATACGGCTATTTTGCCATTCTTCTCACATTCATTCTCTTGATTGCGGGAATTGTGGTCAACATTCCATTCATTAGCAAAAATATCAAGAGCTATCTGCCTTCTGGCAAATCTTTCTGCATTCTCGCCATATTGATGATTGTATTCTCGGTATTCATGTTCCAAAATATCAGCAATACCCACCGCGTTTTGAGCGACGAGACCAGCTGGGAATCCATGGGCCTCCAGATGTATTTCGACCATACGGGCGGCGTTTGCAATGAGGGCATTTGGACGGATGGCAATCTGGACTGCAAGACGGAGGTCAACAACTTTAAGGGAAAGGCTTTGGGATTTGTCTATTCCATTGTCTTCAATTTCATGGATCCCAACCGCGATACCACGCTTTTGGTGAATTATCCCTTCTACATTTTGAGTTTACTTTTCTTCTTCCTTGCTCTTTCCAAGTGGTTTAAGAGTGAAAAAGTGGCCTTGGCGGCGGTTGCGTTTTTGGGTGGTATGCCTATCTACCTTTTGCAGGCCCGTTCTGCCTCTACGGAAGTGCTCTACATTGTGCTACTTACGGTTTTGATGGCCTGGTATGCCTTTGTTCCGGCGAACAAGGTGACTTGGAAACATTTCCTGCTTACCGTTCCACTGCTGGGTTTCTTTGCTCAGACCCGCCAAGAAACGGTGTTTGCCTTTATTCCTTTCGCTCTGTACTACTACAAGTATTTCCTGGAAAAATCTCACAGACTTCCGCTGTTTGTAGCGAGCGTTATTGCGGTGAGTTGGCCTTCTGTGAATACTATGGCGGCCTACCGCGGCTATGATTTCCAGGGTGGAGAGCATGCAGCTCATTCTCTAGAAAATTTCTGGTTTAACTTGAAGACCAATATCGAGGTGATGCTGAATTTGGAAAAGGATGCTGCCATGGGCGGTATTCTGGACAATCCCTTCTATACCATGTTCACTATCATTTTGTTTGCGGCAACGCTTTGGCTCTTGTTCCGCCTGATTTACTCCAAGCGTTATGTGAAGGGTTTTGTTCTGGGCATTTTCTTTTGCTTCCAGATTTTTGTGATTCTTCTGAACGTGTCAGGAACATTTACCATCGATATCAACCAGCGCTACGTGCTGGTGGCGCTCCCGCTTTTTGCCCTCATTATGGCGCTTGGTCTTTACGATGCTTTGCAGTTCTCTACCAAGATGAAACCGGATGCCGCCGCTGGAATTGTGGCTGTGGTGGCATGCATTCTGAGTGTGGGCCTTATGATGTTCCACGCTCCCAGCTATAAGGCGAACATGCTCTACTACAAGAATAAACTTCTTGGAGAAGAGGACATGCTGAATACGGAACTGAAGAACTATCCTAAAAATTCCATCTTTATTTACGCACGTCCATGGCAGATGCTGGCTTCTGGGCACAGCGCCTTTAGTGAACGCTCTTTCGAGGGTTGGAGTGTGGAAACCTTTGCCAGCTGGATGGAAAAGTCGGATGGCAATATCTATCTGGTCCGCGGCCAGGATGGATATGGTTCCGTGAATAGAAATTCCCGCGTGGTGGGCTTTAAGACGACTGACCAGATTGACAAAATTCTCGATTCCTACAAGAATGAACGCGTATTTTTGGACAACAAAACTTTCGGCTATCCGTTGGTGATTTACAAGATTATCGCCATGAAGGGCAAATCGGCTTTTGCACAAAATTTCGTGATTTCCGATTACGAAAATGACGGATTCGTTTTGAAGAAGCGGTTTGACGGTTCCGTTCCCTGCGAATTTTCCATCAATGGTGAAAAACAGGCAGAATTGCTTTTGAACCAGGAAACGGACACTCTGGCGTTGGATTCTACTGTGGTTCGCCAGGGACTCAATCGTGCGCAGTTCAACTGCGTGATGCCCGATGGTGATTCCTTGCAAGTTCATAAGGATTTCTTCAAGAACACTCCCACGGTGGCGCTACTTTCCGCAATGGATATGATTTCTTCGACACAGGATTGGGGAAGCCCGCAAAAGAACGAAACTGTAGAGCACCATACTCTGACTTTGGATGGGGAGCCTTTCCGTTACGGAATCGGAAGCCACGCGAATTCAAAAATCGAATATCGCTTGCCTCGGAATTACAATACCTTCCATGTGACGATTGGGTTGGATGATGAAAGTCATTGCGGAGATGGAGCCAGCTTTATCGTGCAGACAGATGGCAATGAAATCTATCGCTCGAAGAAAATGTATTCCCTGGAGAAGGAAGAACTCCATTTGGATGTGAACCACGCTAAGATTCTCACATTGATTCTGGATATGGGCAAAGATAAAGATTGCGACCATGGTGATTGGGCTAATGCCTGGTTGGAGGTTAATCCGTGAAAATCCTTGTAGCCCCGCTGGATTGGGGGCTGGGGCATGCGACTCGTTGCGTGCCTGTAATTCAAGAATTTTTACGCCAGGGTGCCGAAGTGGATTTGGCCGTTGTGGAGCAGAATGCCGCTCTTTTGAAGGAATTTTTTCCGCAGTTAAAGCAGTTTAATGCGCCTTCCTACGGAATCGTTTATCCAAAGCATGGTTCCAATATGGGACTTTGGCTCCTGAAAAATGCGGCACATTTGAGTTCTGTGATGAACGCGGAACAACGATTTGCTGAAGAGATGGTTCAAAAGAATCATTATGATGTTTTGCTTTCGGACAATCGTTTTGCTTTCTATTCTAAAAATGCCTACAGCATTTACATGACGCATCAGCGACGCATCGCCTTCCCAGAGGGTTTCTCGAAATTGGAAGGGGTTGGCGAGGCATGGCATAACTCTCGCATAAAACATTTTAATGAAGTCTGGGTGCCGGATTTGGAGGAAGAGCCGGGCTATGCGGGGGCAATGTCTCATGTGAAAAAAACGCCTGTTCCCGTAAAGTTCGTGGGACCGCTTTCACGGTTTAGCGCTGACGATAATGCCGCCGGCCCTTCAAAAAAGTATGGCGTCGTTGCCGTTATTTCTGGCGTTGAGCCCGCCCGCTCCCAGTTTGAAGCAAAACTTCGGGAAATCCTGCCGCAAATTCCAGGCCAGCATGTCATGATTCTAGGGAAACCTTCTGCCGGTGAGAAATCTTGGCAAGAAGGCAATGTGGAATTCCATCATCATTTGCCTACGGAAACTTTTGCAGAAGTTGTTCGAAATGCAGAATGGGTGGTTTCCCGCGGCGGCTACAGCACCATCATGGATATGGCTGTTCTTGGAGCAAAGAGCATTGTTGTTCCCACACCTGGGCAGTATGAACAGATTGTGCTAGGGAAGTCGCTGGACCAATCGGGATATGGAGTTTGCATCCCTGCAAATCAACTGACGGCAGACTCGTTGCAAGCGGCTTTTTCTCGGCAGGTAAAACTTCCTGTTCCTCCCAATAATTCTTTACTGAAAGATGCAGTCGCATCTTTGAAAGGTCGTGTATGAACCAGTTTGTTCTTGCTTTCCCCTTGAATGTGGATTGCCCTGCTAAAAACAGTGCCACTGAATTTGCCATTACTGAAAATGTAAAGATTACGGCAGATACAAAGAAAGTCATCATTCCCGGTTGCATCATTGAATTTTCTGTTGTTTGGAACGGGGCGACTGAAGGCCTCGCCCAACTTTTTAATGAGCATGAGCCGCTTTCTGCAGAAGAAACAGCTGCTTTGAATGCTCACAAGTCTTTGCTGTTTTTATTAGGCTCGCTGAAAAGTGGGGAAGATTTGCGGATGGTGAATAATGCCATTTTGAAAATGCTTTCTGCGGGCGCTCTGGGCGTCTATATGCAGCAATCGGGAACCGCCTGGACCGCGGCACGATTCCGCGAGATTCTCGGGGATGCTGAATTCCCCATGGATCCTTGGCTGAATTATCTGGAAAATGGAGAAACCTTGTTCTCTCTCGGGATGGAAACTTTCGGACTTCCGGACATTTGCATCTCGAAATCTGCAGCAACTTCTGGCGACGACCCTCAGGACATTTTAAGCGTGGTTGCCGATAGCCTGTTTATGGATGGAATTACTGCAAAATCAGGAACGGAAGTAGATGGCGGTGATGTGGGCGTGTGGACGCTTCGTCAGGAACTGAAAAGTCCTTTTGCGAAAGACGCTCCGGAGTTCAACCGCCAGGGAATTCTGCGGCTCGTGAAGAAATAGCGCCCGAAACAGCGCGGGCAATTTGAACGCTTGAAATGGTGCGGGCTGCTTAAACGCCTGAAATTAGCAGACTACTTTTCCGAGGGCGATGATGGCTGCGGTTCTGGCCCGAAGTCTCGTGTTCCCTAGGTTCAAAAGATGAACTTTGCCTTTGGTAAATGCTTTTATTGCGGCAATTTCTTTCGGGGAGAATCCGCCCTCGGGACCGACCAGAAGTGTAAGCGGCTTATCGCCAGCGGTGACGTCCGCTTCCAACCCCTTTTCTCCATCCACATCGCAGAGGATTAAATCGCCCTCATAGCGGGAGAGCCATTCCGAAAATTCAACAGGCCCTTCGATTTTAGTGAGCCAGGGCTTCTTGGATTGTTTTAGGCTCACGAGGCTTTTGAGTTCGGAGCGCCGTACCAGCTTGTTTAAGTCGGAATTCTTGGGCTCCTGGGAAAATTCCGTCCGGAGAAAATAGATGGTATTGACTTCGGTTTGTGCTGCGTGAAACACCACTTCTTCCAAGGCGTCATCCTTGAGGCAAGCGATGGCGAGATTGATGTGGGGCGCGGGGCCTTCGGCAGTTTCAAACTTGTCGATCCGGACTTCGCAGGCTTTCGCATCGGCCCTCGTGATGATGGCGTCGGCGTAATGTCCTTTGCCATCAGAGAGTTGCAGAATATCGCCGATTGCAGCACGACACACCCGCACTGCATGAGTACTTTCGTTCTCATCCAGTGTGAAATTTCCTACGGAAATCTCGGGAATGAAAAATCGGCTGTCGGGCGTTTTCATGGAGTGAAATTTACTATTTTTCAAAACGGAAATTAAGGTTTTTGTATGGCGAATGTTGTTGATTTTGGGGTATTGGATAGGGAACTGAATCCCGAGCAGGCGGCTGCTGCAAAAAAGATTGATGGGCCTATGCTCATTCTTGCGGGGGCAGGTTCGGGAAAGACTCGCGCCATCACTTACAAAATCGCACATCTCGTCTCGTTCCATCACATCGAATCGGAGCGGATTCTTGCGGTGACGTTCACCAACAAGGCTGCCCGCGAAATGAAGGACCGCATTCAGAAATTGCTGGGCTGCTATGTGCCGTTTTTCTGGATGGGGACTTTCCACTCCGTTTGTCTCAAATTTTTGAAGATGTGCCTCGCCAAGGATTTCGTGATTCGCGAACTGGGCGGGCCTTGGTACGACTCCAATTTCTCCATTTATGATGACGAGGACCAGAAACGGGTCTTGAAGGATATTCTGAAGACGGAATTGGGTGAGGAATACGATGCGGCGGAGGTGAAGAAGGTTCACGGTGCCATTTCCCATTACAAGAACACTATTCTCTATCATGGAAAAACGGCGGTATTGCAAACTCCCGATGTGGCCTTGGCCCAGGCGGAATTTGCAGACCAGGAGCGCTATGCTCGCCTTTACAAGGAATACCAGCAGCGTCTTCTGGAATCCAATGCCATGGATTTTGACGACTTGCTGTTCAATACGGTTTACATGCTCCAGAAGGTTCCTCATTTGGCGGAGCAACTGGCTAACCGCTTCCAGTATGTGGTGGTGGACGAATATCAGGATACCAACGATGTCCAGTATGAACTTCTGAAGCTCCTCATCAACGAGAATAAGAATGTGACGGTGGTGGGTGATGATGACCAGAGCATCTATGGCTGGCGTGGCGCCAACATCAAAATCATCCGGAATTTCCATCGGGATTTTGCTCCCGTGACCATTGTGAAGCTCGAGCGGAATTATCGCTCCACCAGTAACATCGTGAAGGGTGCAGGTTCTGTCATTGCTCACAATATCCGTCCGGCGGAGATGGAGAAGAAGGTTTTCTCTAAGGAAGAGGCTGGGGATTTGATTCGTGTGCGACACATGATGGACGACCGCACGGAAGCGAGCCAGATTGCGGAATATATCGCAGCAGCAGGCCCGGAATTCTATTCTAAGACGGCGGTCTTCTACCGCACCAACGCTCAATCCCGCGTTATTGAAAAGGCGCTGAACGATAGCCGCATTCCTTCGGTGATTTTTGGCGGTACGCGGTTCTGGGACCGCAAGGAAGTGAAGGATATTCTGGCTTACTTGCGGCTTCTCGCTAACGAGAAGGACGATGCCGCTTATTTGCGGGTTATCAATACGCCGCCTCGTGCCATCGGAAAGACAACGGTGGAAGGCATCTTGGAAAAGGTTCGTGCGGGAAGCGGCACTTTCTGGGAGATGCTTTTAGCTGAGGTGGAAGGTACTGGCCGCGCGGCAGCAAAGCTGAAACCTTTTACGGACTTGGTTCTGAATTGGAAGAAACTTTTAGCAGAGGGCGAAACTCCGCTCCCTATCTTTGTGGAGCAGGTCATCGCCGATGTGAACTACAAGGAATTCCTCAGGAAGGATGACGAACTCACTGCGGATGAACGCATTGCCAACCTGGACGAAATGATTAACGCCATTCGTGAATTTGACGAAGAACATCCCGGTGCTACCTTGGATGCCTTCTTGCAGGATATTTCTCTTTTGACAGACGCGGACAAGAAGGTAGATGCGTCTCAGGGTCAGGTGACCTTGATGACCATTCACATGGCGAAGGGCTTGGAATTCAATACGGTTCACATTGCCGGTTGCGATGAGGAAATTTTCCCGTTGGTTCGCGGCTCTCTCTTGACTAGTAGCAAAGAAGCCCAGGAGCAGATGGAGGAAGAACGTCGTTTGTTCTATGTGGGCTGCACTCGTGCAGAGAAAAAGCTGTTTTTGTACCATGCCGGTCGCCGCTTTCATCAGGGAACTATCCGTCCCTTTGCGCCATCCAGATTTTTGAAGGAATTGGACCCGTCTGTAGTGGAATTTACACCTTGTATTGATGAACAACCCGTTTACCATCAGGCTCCAGCGTTTGCTCGCAGATCCAGTAGCGGATTTGGTGGCTCTAGTCGGTTTGGTGGAAATGGTGGATTTGGCGGATCTAGCAATTTTGGCGGATTTAGTTCGGGTGGCCGCAGTTCTAGTTTTTCGAGTTCTGGATTCGGCTCTCGTTCAATTCCATCCTCTGTCCGCAAGAACGATCAGCGTATCGTCTATCGCAATCCCGTCAAGGTGCAGGCCGAGGTACCTTCGGGCCCGCGAATTGTTTACGATGAGTACAGCGAAAATCCCTACCGCCCAGGCGTTCGGGTGCGTCATAGCAAATACGGTGTGGGGACCATTACCCGCTGCTATGGAACGGGGGAAAATGCTCGCGTGGATGTCCGCTTTAATGGAGATAACATGGAACGCACCATTATCCTCAAATATGCGGCGCTCCAGATTCTGGGATAGACAAAATTTTGCTAATTTATAGTAAAAAGATGGTGTAAACCAAAGATTTATCAAAAGGAAGTTGAAAATGAAATCCAAAATTATTGCAGTCGGTGTTGCCGCTCTCGCTATGACGGCTTGCGATATGCAAGCGAAGTCTGCGGCTATTTCTCCAAATTCTACGGATGACCAGAAGTTCGCCTATATGCTGGGGGCCCAGTTTGGTGGCCAGAACTTTGTGGCCCTGCCTCGCCAGGTAGGTGAGCCGCTGGATGAAGATGTGGTGGTCCAGGCTGTTTTGGATGTGCAAAAGGCGAACAAGGATACGACTTTCAAGGTCCAGCTTTCTGATGATACGCTCCAGGCTGTGGGGGCTCGCTATTCCAACATTGCTCGTGAACGCATGAATAAGACTCGTCCGGATAGTGCCACTATGGCTTCTTTCGCTGGCGACCAGGCTAAGATGCGGGCCTATGTGGATTCTGTGAACAAGTCTCTACCTATGGCTCCTGCGACTCCGGTAACGAACGCCCCTGTTAAGCTTGACGCAAATTCCACGGACAATCAAAAGTTCTCCTACCTCATCGGTCTCCAGTTTGGCAACCAGTTCGTGGCTATCGGAAACCAGTTTGAAACAGAATTTGATGTGAATTATTTTGTGCTGGGTGTTCGCGATGCTGGTGTCAAGGTTCGTGATACTACGAAGACGCTCCAATTGCCGGAAGATTCCTTGAAGGCTGTTGGTGAACGCTTCAACGAGAAAATGAAAACCATTCGTGAAGCTGCCATGAAGAAACAGCAGGAAGAAATGGAAAAACTGAAGGCTGAAGTGAATGCTCTTCGCGGTGACACTTTGGTGAATGGAATGCCGGCAAAGATCAACTTCAAGGTGAAGGCTACGGGAATCACAGTGAAGGGTGAAACCATTGAAGCCTTTGCGGGTAAGCCTCTCCTAATTTTCTACTTCTCTGCTACATGCGGACATTGCGCTCACGCCGCGCCGTCCATTCTTGAAATGGCCAAGGAATTTGCGCCTCAGGGCCTTACCACCCTGGCAATCAGCAGCGGTGGAAACTCCAAGTCTGGCATCCGCAAGTTTATGGACAACGCCAAGTGGGATGAAACCGTCAACGTGATGTTTGATGAATCCCGTCAGTTTGGTGAACTTTATAGCGATGGCTATGTTCCCAAGGTTTATCTGGTGAACCCCGATGGTACTTACAAGCAGTATGCCTCTTTCGAGAAGGACAAGCCTGAGATGAAGGCGGATATTGCTGCCTTGATGAAGGGGCAGAATGTGGTTTGGAAATTGGATGCTCCGGCTCCAGTTGATACGGCTGCGCCTGTTGCGCCTGCTGCACCTGCCAAGGCTGAAGCTCCAGCTGCTCCCGCAGCACCTGCAAAGTGATTCTCGCAGAATATGATGTAGTTGTGGTGGGTGGTGGCCACGCAGGCATTGAAGCCACCCACGCCGCATGGAAATTAGGCGTTAAAACCGCCATGCTGACCATGGACTTGAGGGCCATTGGTCGCATGTCTTGCAATCCCGCTGTAGGCGGTGTTGCCAAAGGGCAGATAGTTCGCGACATAGATGCACTTGGTGGCCTCATGGGGCTGCTGACGGACCGTGCGGGCATTCAGTTCCGGATGCTCAATATGAGCAAGGGACCTGCAGTCTGGGGCCCACGGGCTCAGTGCGATATGAAGTTTTACAGCGAGGTGGCGCGGGAGACTATGGAGAGTCTTCCTGGTCTCGATTTGATTGAAGGCGAGTTGGCTGCTTTTGAGCGCATGCCTGATGGTCGCTTGGAAATCACATTGCTGAATGGAAACCGCTATATCACCCGCGCAATTGTGGTGACTAGCGGAACCTTCCTTGCTTCCAAGATGTTTACGGGGCTTGAAACCAGCATTGGTGGGCGAGTAGGGGAACCCAGTTCTGATAAACTTTCTGCTTGCCTAGCGGCTGCGGGAATTAGCCTACGGCGTTTGAAGACGGGAACGCCCAGCCGTTTGGATCCGGACAGTATTGATTTTAACGAGTGCGAAGTGCAGCGGGGTGATGAATTCCCGTGGCCATTTAGCGACCGCCATACAGATGACCGCTTTTATGGTGACCGCGCGAATAAAACGGTTCGCAATGATTGCGTTTGCTGGATTACCCGCACCAACATCAAGACTCACGATATTTTGCGCAGTGGTTTCAAGGATAGCCCCATGTTCAGTGGGCGTATTCACGGAAAGGGACCCCGCTATTGCCCCAGCATTGAAGACAAAATAAACCGTTTTGGTGATAGGGATGGCCATCAGCTTTTCTTGGAGCCGGAACAAGCGGATATTGGTCGCGTTTACATCAACGGCTTCAGTTCCAGTTTGCCGGCGGATATTCAGCTCTCTGCAATCCACACTATTCCGGGCCTCATGCGGGCGAAAGTTTTGCAGATTGGGTATGCGGTGGAGTACGATTCCGTAGATGCGACGCAGCTTTACCCTACCTTTGAATGTAAGAAAGTCCCGGGCCTTTATTTTGCGGGCCAGGTTTGTGGCACTAGCGGTTATGAAGAAGCGGCGGGCCAGGGCCTTATGGCGGGCATCAACGCCGCTTTGAAGGTGAAGGGGGAGGAGCCCTTTATTCTCGGGCGTTCGGAAAGCTATCTCGGTGTCATGGTGGATGATCTGGTGAACGTCCTGCTAGACGAACCTTACCGCATGTTCACCAGTCGTGCGGAATACCGCCTGTTCCTCCGGAGTGATAATGCGGAAGCGCGTCTGAAAGAGAAGGCCCGAAAGATTGGCATGATTGATGACCGCGATTGGGCGGCTTGGATGAATCGCGAGGAAACCATGCAGGCAGTGAAGCGTCGCTTGGCGGAAGAATCCGCAACGCCAGAAGAAGCCAACAAGATTTTGGCCCCAGGCGGACAGGCTCCGGCAACAGAACGCACTCGCTGGATAAACGTGCTGCGTCGCCCGGGAATCAATCCGGAGTTGTTCTTCAAAACAGCAACGCCCGATGTGGAATTGCCGCGACGAGACCAGTGGTATCTTTTTGCGGAAGAGATTTATTCCGGCTTCTTTGAACGCCAGGAAAAGGAAATCGAAGAGCAGAAGAAATACGACATGGTACGGCTCCCTGCGGATTTAGACTACATGTCCATTACGGCGGTGAGCATTGAAAGCCGCCAGCGCTTGAACGCCCAAAAGCCTTTGACGCTAGGCCAGGCCAGTCGCATTCCCGGAGTTCGCCCTGCAGATATTACAGTGCTTGCTCACTGGCTAGAGAACAGAAATTAAGTACTGCTGCGGATTGCGGTGGCAAATAAGAATTTTATACAACTTTCTCGGGCCAGGGGTGCTTGGGGTAGCGACCGCGCAGTTCCTTCCTGACTTCGGGATATGTGTTCTCCCAGAATCCCGTCAGGTCCCAAGTCTTCTGAATCGTCCTGAAGTTTGGCGCTAGAATGTCATAGCGGACTTTCAGTTTTTTGTCGGCGATGAAGTGCTCGCCCCGAAGTTCCATGAGGTCTTCAATGCGGGCGGAAATTTCTACCAGGACGCCGGCGGCACTTTGCACAATTTGGCCGCGGCTATTCCCCGCAGTTTCGCGGGTGCTGCCCTCGGCTACCGCCTGATAGCTGTAGCGGGCTCGCTTCCCGTTAGGGAGCTGGTAGTGGTCCGGAAATGTCTTTGCAAGCCAGGGCAGCATGGATTTTCCGAAGTAGTCCTCCAGAATGGCGCGGTAGCGGTCTTCACTAATGTCTCGCAGCATAAATACGCCGCTGACGAAATCTTCCAGAATGAGGGCCATGTCCTCCTCATTGAATTCTGGCAATCCGAATTCGGGATACAGCTTTGCCGCCAAACGCATCTTGATGAGGAGCGTCTGAACTGCCTCTGTCTGGAAACGACCATTCCAGTTTTCCTTTTCAAGTTTTTCCTTCCAGGCGGTTGCGGTAAGTTCCTTCAACGCGTTCAAAACTTTTGGCGAAGCCTCTTGCGGTAAAATTTCCTTTCGGCTGAAAGGCGTTACTTCTATGCCAATGAAACGTTCCTGTCCATTTCGCCATAAAAGCTCATAATGAGCTTCTTCAGTCCCGTTATTCAGGAGGCTTTCTTCTAGAGGGACGTAGAGATTGAGTCGCAGCTCCACTTTGCTTGCTGTTCCTGTGCGGAGCATTTGGATGGCGAGAATGGCGTAGGGAGGCTCGTCAGTTTGCAAACGGATTGCATTTTGATTACTTAATTTGTATGTAACTGTATTGCCGTTGGTGCCAGAAGTTGTGGCTAGGCAATCGGGGTAGGCTTGAAGCAAGGCTTTTTTTGTGGCTTGCGAGGTGTCTGTCGCCAATAATATTCCGGTGTTCTTACAGTAATCCTTTAACTGACGGAATGTCCACTGCACCTCCCGCGGGAGCTCCGCCCTGTCACTTAGAGAATCTTCGGCCAAAGTGATGAGGTTGACGGGATTCTTGTTTTTTTGGAGCGATTCCGTGCCGGAATGAATCCAGGCCATAGCCATTAAGGTGAGGCAGGAAAGGGGTTCGCCGGAAAAGAGAATCTGGGAAAGGCTTACGTCGGAGATGGGTGATTGTACGGCTTTCAAACCCAATTCCGTAATGTTAGCCTGGGCTAACATTTTGAGGCGATTGAGTTTGGCAAGAGCAGCCTGCTCTCTAGCAGCAGGAATTGCGGTGGGCAATTGCAATGTATTTGGCACATTTTTTGCGCCCCAATTAGCGTCGTCATTTGCTAAGGCATTTTTCTCTAAATGGTATTCCAGTGCCGCCTTTTGCAAAATGAATTCCGAGGGCTCGATTTGCGTCACTTCGGGAATGATTCCCGCAGGCATCCGCTTGTCGGTAGCCTCATTCCACAGCTGGATGCATACGCCATTCTGTGTACGGCCTGCACGGCCTGCCCGCTGGATGGAATTCTGCTTGGAAATCTGCACCGTGCGAAGAACGTTTATTCTCTGGGCGTCATCGTATTCGCTAATCCGCTCCACTCCGGAATCTACAACGCCTGTGACACCGGGAACGGTGATGGAAGTTTCTGCAATGTTGGTAGTGAAGATGATGCGGGGCGATTCCGTCTCTTCAAAAATCTGGTTCTGAACCTCGCGGCTTTGACCTGCGTAGAGCTCGAACATCTGAGCCACATTTGGCCCCAGGGCTTCCATGGCGGCAGTATGGCACTTTGCGATTTCTCCTTTGCCCGGGAGAAACACCAGCGTGGTTTGCCAGATGTTGTTGCGGTACAAAGTTCGCAGCGCTCGAACCACTTCAGTTTCTAGGGTAGTACCAGTTGCAGGATCCTGGTGAAGTACCTGCACGGGATAGAGAGGGTGACCTAACTCCAAACATTTTACGCCGAGAGCCTTCTCCATTTCTTCCCGGTTGAGTTTGGCGGACATTACTATCAGCCGCGGCCCGTTTTTTAGTGTCGTGAGGTAGCTGAACAGCAAATCCATATCGGATTTTCGTTCATGGTATTCGTCGAAGATGACCCATTCTGCGTCAAGTTTGCCGTGGAGAATTTCCTGAAGAAAGTTCCCGTAGGTTTGGAACAGAATCCGGGTTGCGTCGCTGCGGCATGATTCCTGCCGAAACTGGTAACCGATGGTTTTGCCGCAGGGCTCGTGATGGAGTTTTGCGGAAAATTCAGCAAGAGCGAGCGCCGCAATCCGCCTGGGCTGCAACACCACAATTTTTCCAGAAAAATGATTTTCCAGAAAGTAGGGAAGGTAAAGGGATTTTCCGCTGCCTGTAGGCGCCTCAATCAGCAAATTGCGGGAAGTGTTGACAGCCTCGAGAAGCTTACCCTCTTCCTCCGCAATGGCTAGATTCTGATATGACAGCATGACAATTCAAAATTTAAAATTCAAAATTCACAATTAGTACTTCGTACTCATTTTGACTTCGGCTCGGCACAAACCCATAAGCGAGCAAAGTAGAAAAGCTTGCTTTTCTATTTTCAAGCGACAGGTTTGGTACTTGTACAATGCCCGAGCAAGCTTGGTCGCTGCACTCGCCTCGACAAAATTCACAATTAGGTCTCTGGTATGATGCATCGCCAGACTCAATTATTAATTTTGAATTGTGAATTATTAATTGTTAATTGCTTACGCTTTCGGGTATTTGAGTTTTTCGCCGGTGGGCACATCCATATAGGGCGGCTTACCTTCGCGGAATTTCTGGTTGATGACCAGGTTCTCGATGCGACGGCGGAGGCCAGCTTCTGTTTTGCAGAAGAAGTACACCACTTTGTTTGTACCTGGAATGAGGAACATGGCGAGCTTATACTTTTGAGAAACGGCGCGACGGAAGAACTTCATGTCTTCCTTGCTTGGAATCACGAAATTGCTGTTTTCCTTGGTTTCGCAAATCATGTCGGCATCGGCCAGAAGAGCCTTGGACTTTTGTTTAAGAGCGGCAAAGTTGGGCTCAGAATTCTTCCGGATGGTGGCGAGGCTAAATGCTCCACCGCCTTCCTTTAGGGCTTTGCGGAGCCCACGGAATGCAAAAACCGCTAGCACCACGAGAACAACTGCGAGAATATAGGGCCAATTATTGGCAAGAAAATCTAACATAGGGACCTCTATTTGCTGGGAAAAATAGCAATTATTTTTCTACTTTTAGGGTAACGCGTGAGGTTCTGTGAAGTTTTCCCCGAAAAAAATGCTTGCCCTGCCCTTGCTCCTGCTAATGGGAGAGGCTTTCGCGGATGCAGGGAATCAGGGAAATGCCTGCGTTGATGGGGCGACCATCGCTTCCATCGATTACGAGGGACTGGTCCACACAAACCCTAGAGTTGTAGATCGTGAGCTTTTGAACAAGGTGGGCGAACCCTATTCTGCGGCAAGTTTTGCTGCTGAAAAACTGCGGCTTCAGGACCTGGATTTGTTCACGGAAGTTTCTGCCAGCTGTGAGCCAATTTCGTCCAACCCAAAATCTGGCCAGGCGCTTCACTATCACTTCAAGGAAATCTTCCGCTGGATTCCGTCCCCTGCAGGGAAGAAGACGGACCGCGACGGACTCATGATTGGCCTTGCCCTTGCCAACTTGAATGTGGCTGGGGAGGATATTCGCGCGGAGGTGCAGTACCGCACATCGGTGGACCCGGTTTTTGACAATAACGAGTATGCGTTTTATGCTAGTTCGCCTTATTTGCTTGGGCTTCCCTTGGGTTGGAATTTCGAGTTTCTTCGGACGAACAGTTACGATGATATTCGGGATTTCCAGGATGCCAGTTGGCTGGTGGACTTGGATTTGGATTGGAAGCTGAAGGAACATTTCTCCATTCTCATGACGGGTGCCTACCGCTATATGGAAGATGTGGAACAGCATTTGCCGGAAGTGGGTGCGGGCTTTGCTTTCGATTTTCGGGATGCCGCTTTGGACACCCGCAAGGGAATTTATCAGGAATACATGCTCACTCATGTGGGACACGGAAAGTATGAGGGCGATGACTACTGGGAACTCCTAAGCGATAGTCGTGCCTACTATCCGGTATGGCGCTTTATTACGGGCGCTACGGCGCTTCTCCGCTATCGGCCGGGCAACGTGGGCTTTTATGACTACTTCTATCATGGTGGCGCAAACACCTTCCGCGGGCATGAATCGGATTCGCTTCATCTTGGAGTTCACGAGGCATTGCTCACTCTGGAAGAGCGATTCGTACTGATGGAGCGCCACGCGGCAAGCCTCTGGGGAATCAACTTCTTCTATGGCATCCAGTTGGTGGCCGGCTTGGATGGAAGCCTCTTGTGGGATGAAGGTCATCCTGGCTGGGACAACTATGAGGGCGCAGTTTATGGCGGCATTCATCTTGTGATTCCGGCGCTGGACCGCATTCGCTTTGAGGTGGGTTACAGCCCCGACAACGGGGAGCCGGTCTTCTACTTTGGTTTGTTTGACAAGGTAACGTCGGCACGCTGGCGCAGTCGCTAAAATGCATGGCCTCGTGCCCGCGTTCCCCTAATCCCTTGAAATATTTTTTAGAATTGTTAAATTTGTATTAACAAAATAACGTCTATGATTGATGGGTTCGAGGTGAACCCTTTGGAGTTAGAATGGCAATTAATTATCTGGATCTCCCCATTGGCAGAAAGTACCCTTACGAGGTGGATTGCGTGGTGGAAATCGGCAAGGATACCAACCTCAAGTACGAATACGATGAACGGCTGCATGTGTTCCGCCTGGACCGCTGCCTCCTCAGCTCGATGAGTTATCCTTGCACCTATGGTTTTATTCCCAGCACCAAGGCCGATGATGGCGATGCTTTGGATATGCTGATTTACAGCCCGGCCTCCATGATGACGGGTACGGTTTGCACTTGTCGCGTTATCGGTGCCCTCGACATGACTGATGGCGGCAAGAAGGACTACAAGGTTTTGGGCGTTCCCGTTTTCAACCCGCGCCCTATCAAGGACATTTGCGATGTGGACCAGATGTTCCTTCGCATTACCAAGAACTTCTTCCAGAACTACAAGGAATTGGAAGGAAAGGATGTGAAGATTGGGGATTGGCAGGATGCGAATTTCGCTCGGGAACGCGTCATCAATGCTCACAGGGCCTACTTCCAGAATCAGGTGCAGGTTCCGGAGAGCTGCTACCAGGAACCCGAGGGAGATGGGAATCTTCCTCCAGAAGAATTGATATAAAACTGCCGCGGAAAAATCCCGCGGATTGTGTAATAAAAAATCCGACCTTCGGGCCGGATTTTTTCGTATGGACTTGACGTGAATTAGAAGTTGTCCATGTGCACTTCGAAGAAGGCCTTCGGGTGTGCGCAAACCGGGCAGACTTCCGGAGCCTTGGTGCCAACCACGATGTGGCCGCAGTTACGGCATTCCCAAACTTTCACTTCGCTCTTCTCGAACACGGCAGCAGTTTCCACGTTCTTCAGGAGGGCGCGGTAGCGTTCTTCATGGCGCTTTTCGATGGCGGCCACCATGCGGAACTTCTTGGCGAGGGCGGTAAAGCCTTCCGCTTCGGCGGTCTTTGCAAACCCTTCGTACATGTCGGTCCATTCATAGTTTTCACCGTCGGCGGCAGCCTTCAGGTTATCGGCGGTTTCACCAATGCCGTTCAGTTCCTTGAACCAGAGCTTGGCGTGTTCCTTTTCGTTGTCGGCAGTCTTCTGGAAAAGTTCTGCAATCTGTTCAAAGCCTTCCTTCTTTGCCTTGGATGCAAAGTAGGTGTACTTGTTGCGTGCCTGGGATTCGCCAGCGAAGGCTGCTTCCAGATTCTTTTCAGTTTGTGTGCCAGCATATTTGTTTGCCATTTTCCAATCTCCATGGGTTGTGTTTTTGTAATTATTACAACAGTCAATATACACAATTTTTGACCACAAAACAGCGTTTTTTTATAGAATTGTGCGAATTTGGGGCTCTTAAAATGATTACATTATAGGGCGTTAAGGAGTTTTATATGTTCGAAATTGGTACCCCTCTCAGTTCTTCTGCCACCAAGGTCCTTTTCTGTGGTGCAGGCGAACTCGGTAAAGAAGTCATTATCGAAATGATGCGTCTTGGTGTGGAAGTTGTGGCTGTGGACCGCTACGCCAACGCTCCTGGTATGCAGGTGGCTCATCGTTCCTATGTCATCAATATGTTGGATGGCAAGGCCCTCCGCGAAGTTATCGAGAAGGAACGTCCGGACTACATCGTTCCTGAGGTGGAAGCCATCGCTACCGATACGCTTGTGGAGCTTGAAAAGGAAGGCTTCAATGTGATTCCTACGGCAAAGGCCACAAAGCTCACCATGAACCGCGAAGGCATTCGCCGTCTGGCTGCTGAGGAACTGGGCCTCAAGACCAGCCCGTACAAGTTTGCGGATTCTTTCGAGGAATTCAAGGCTGCCGTTAAGGAAATCGGCATTCCTTGCGTGGTGAAGCCCGTCATGAGTTCCTCCGGCCATGGCCAGAGCGTCATCAAGACGGAAGCCGATGTCCAGAAGTCATGGGATATTTCCCAGAATGAAGGCCGTACTGGCAAGGCTAGCCGCGTCATTGTGGAAGGTTTTGTTCCCTTCGATTACGAAATCACCCTCCTGACGGTCCGTCATGTTGGCGGCACCAGCTTCCTCCAGCCCGTAGGCCACCACCAGGTGAACGGCGACTACCAGGAATCCTGGCAGCCCCAGCCCATGAAGCCGGAACTTTTGGAACAAGCTAAGGAAATCGCGAAGAAGATTACAGACGCCCTCGGCGGTCGCGGCATTTTCGGCGTGGAACTCTTCGTCTGCAAGGACGAGGTTCTCTTTAGCGAAGTCTCTCCGCGCCCCCACGATACAGGCATGGTGACCCTCATTTCTCAGGACCTTTCCGAATTTGCTCTCCATGCCCGCGCCATTCTCGGGCTTCCCATTCCCAACATCGCTTTCCATGGCCCCAGCGCCAGCAAGGCCATCGTTGTGGAGGGCGAATCCGACCATGTGCAGTTCGGCGGTCTCCAGGAAGTTCTCGCCGAGCCCGATACCGCTCTTCGCCTGTTCGGCAAGCCCGAATTGAAGGGACATCGCCGCATGGGAGTGCTTTTGGCCCGCCGCGAATCTGTGGATGAGGCTAAGGCTACTGTGATGGCTATGCGTGAAAAGGTGCAGGTCAAGCTCTAAAACCCGCCTCTTTTGACAAACTAATCCTAAATAGACCCGAAACCTATGGTTTTTTGACCATAGGATTTCTATTTTCTCCCTATGAAATTTCATATTCTCTCAAAACTCCTCCTCAGTCTCTTTCTCGTGACGACCATTGCGGCCGCACAGGAAACTGTGGAAAGTATCCAACGTCAGATTAAGGCCGTGGAGGCGGAAACTGCCCGTGAAAAATCCATGCACGATGCAGAAAAAAAGCGCCATGCGGAATTTGTGAATGTGGGCCGCCAAAAAGTCCAGGCCCTCGCAAGCCAGAACAAATCCTTGAAGGCAGAAATCGACTCCCTGAAAGCAGAACTTGCGAACCTCTCCAATGCCCGCCAAAAAACAGCAGGAACCATTAAGTGGTACGAGGGTCGCAAAACCAAGTACAACGAGTCCTTTGCAAAGGTCATCGATTCCCTAGTTCCCGTTTTTGAATCGGATTTCCCGTACCGCAACGAAGAGACGGTGAATAGCGTTAAAGAAATTGCCGATCAGCTCCACAAGGGTGTGATAGAAGCCGATGACGCCTTGAATCGCACACTGGAAGTCTTCTACGAGCGGATTCGCCTGGGTTACACCACGGAAGTCTACAAGGGATTTTTGATGGTGGATGCCCGAAACGTGCCGGGAACTTTCCTCCGTTATGGGGCGGTGGCTTCAATTTTTGTGAGTAATGATGGGAATGACGTGTTGTGGCTTTCGAAAGAGGGTGCCGCGGACTACAGCTGGAAAAATGTGTCCGGGGATCTCGCCATGAGAACACTTCTGAAAGATGTGATGAAAGTGGCAGAGGGGAAGACTGCTCCCAAGCTGGTTACCATTCCTGTGGCCATTGCAAAGGAGGCTGAATAATGAAGCACCTCCTTTCTATTGCTCTTGTTCTCACATTGGGAATGGCTCCTGTTATGGCGCAGCAGGCGGTTTCAGATGTAGATGCCGTCAAAAAGCGTGCGGAACTGAACAGCGCAAAGGCTAGCCTGGAAGAGGCCCGCAAAAAGCGTGACATGGCCGTTGCCGAACGCTGGAAGGATCGCGAAACCGCTAATCAGGAACGGGAACTCTTTAACGAAAAATATCAGGAAAGCAAGGAGAAGGTGGATGCCCTCATGTCGGAGCGCGCTCGCCTTTTCGAAGATGTCCGTGTGGCTCGTGAAGATTTGGCGCAAGTGAAACTTCAGGCCGAAAAGGCTCGTGCCGAATTCCTCAGCCTCGCCGCTGGCCCCGAACGCCTGGAAACCCTCTCCAAGTTTCAGGAGCAGGGCGTTCCCTTCAAGGTTTCGGAGCGCGTCGAAGTCCAGAACAAGGTGAAGAAGGAAATGGGCCTCTATCGGGACGACCCGCTCCGTATCGCCAAATCTTTGTTGGAAGCCGCTAGAAGCGAGATGGACTTCACCCGTGAGATTTCCCTCGAGAAAGCGGAACTCATTTTCGGGACGTCTGTGGCCCAAGGCTCACGCCTTCGGCTCGGCGGCCTCTACGCGATGGAAATGGCAGACGTGGCCGCCGATGAGGCTGGCAACAAAGCAACTGCCCTCATGCTTCCCATTGCGGGGGAGAAGAAGCGGACTTATGGCTGGCAAGAAAACTTGACGCCGGAAACTAAGGCGGATGTCTCTAAGGCTTTTGCTGCCACGAAGGATTCCGCCTACATCATGGTTCCTGTGGATGTGCTCTTGAGTACGGAACTTTCCAGCGAACTTGCCAATCATACCGAAACCACCTGGAAGGATGATTTGAAGCAGTTCTTCAAGGATGGCGGTATCCTCATGTATCCCATCACGGTTTTGTTCATTCTTGGCATTCTGATTTTCCTCATTCGCTATATCTGGATTTCCATTGTTGGCTTCGGCGGAAAAGCTGCTCGTGCAGCCCTCAAGGCTCTTGATGCAGGCGATGTGGCCAAGGCGAAGGAAGAATCTGCAAAAGCCCGCGGTGAAGTGGGGAAGGTATTGAAGACCGTTTTCGCAAAAGAATATCCCAATCGTGCCAGTGCCGAAAAGGCTTTGGAAGTCCTCTTTGCTTCGGACGTCCCCAAACTGGAAAAAGGCTTGAACTGGGTTTCTGTGTTTGCTTCCACGGCACCGCTCCTTGGACTTCTCGGTACGGTGATGGGCATGATTGAACTCTTTGACGTGATTACCATGCACGGCACCAGCGACCCGAAGCTTTTGGCGGGCGGTATTTCCATCGCCCTCGTGACTACGGAAGCGGGCCTCATTGTGGCAATTCCCCTCCAACTTCTCCATACCTTCCTTGTGAACCGGGCCGATGCCCTTCGTTCTCGTATGGAAAAGACGGGCCTTGCCGTTCTAAATGCACTTTGGATTAAAGAGAAAAGTGACGCATAATCGGTAGATTTCAAGGATAGATCAATGGATGAATATTCCGTCATTGAAGCGACCTTGAACCTGCTGCTGCGCGGTGGTTGGGTTCTAGCGCCCCTGTTCCTGCTGGGATGGGTGGGCTGGTTCCTGATGTTTGAAAAATTGGGCTATTTCCTGATGCTTAAAGGTGCTGGAGCATCTCTGTTTTTCAAGGAATTGGAGAAGAATGGGGAAGAGGCTGCCTTTGCGAAAATCCGCAAACGCCGGTATGGTTATTTCCTTGCCTTGGCCGAAGACATTCGTAAACATCGGGATGAGGGCCCTGTGGCTGTTCGTAACGCCATGGATGCCACGCGACACCGCATCAGCACAAAACTTGCCACGTCTCAGCGCACTATTGTTACCTGCGCATCTGTTGCTCCGTTGCAGGGCTTGCTTGGTACGGTGAGCGGCATGGTCCACACTTTTGAAACTATCCAGATGTTCGGTTTCGGGAACCCGGTTCTCTTGGCCGATGGAATTTCTGAAGCCCTTCTCACAACGCAGGCGGGGCTTCTGGTGGCGTTCCCTTTAATGTTGGTGTTCAACCACATGGAGGGCCGCATTGAAACCATTAACGACAAAGTTTGGAGCGAGGCTCTCAAATACGAGGCTCTCTGCTTTGGTCGGGAGGAAAAATGAGTTTTATTCGCAAAAGAGTCCGCGGTACTGGAGGAATCGATGTTTCTCCAATGCTGGACATGGTGTTCATTCTGCTCATCTTCTTCATCGTCACCTCCACATTCACTCGTGAAACCGGTGTGGATGTTACGAAGCCTAAGGCCAGTTCTGCCAAGGAACTCGCTAAGGAAAGCATTTTGATTGGCGTTACCCGTCAGGGAACTATCCACATCAATGAAACTCAGGTGAACCTGTCCACCCTTCAGACCGTTCTTCGCCAGATGATGGCGGAGGCTCCCGACCGCCCGGTGATTATCGTCAGCGACCGTGACGCCCCCAATGGCGTTGTGGTGGATATTTTGGACGAATGCAATTTGGCAAAGGTGCGTAAAGTTTCCATCTCCGCAAATAAAGAGGAATAGTTGCGTCATTTTTCTCCCACAGATTTTCTAGCAAAATGGTTCCGCGTCCCCGTGGCACTAGTTGCTTCTTTTGTGGTGAGCGCAATCTTCTTCCTGGCTATTCCCGTATTGAATGTGCTGTTTTTTGATAAAGGTGTCAAATCCGAGAAGGAGCTGGACGCCGTCACGGAAGTAGAGGTCTTGGTTAGCGAAAAGAAGCCGGAAGTCAAGCAGAAAGTCATCCGCACGGTGGTGAATCCCAATCCGTTCAAAATTTCGAGCCATGCGGGTCTCAATCGCAGTCAGAATTTCCAGATGGACCTTTCTCTTGCACGCGGTGCCGCTGGCGATGGAGCCGCCGTGGATGCCGGCGTCATGGAGAATGTGGTCTACGAGGCTGGCGATGTGGACGAGCAGGCCGAAGTTCTCAAGGAAACACAGCCTAACTTCCCGGAGCGCGCAAAGAAGCTGGGTATTTCGGGCTATGTGAAGGTAATGATTGTCATCGACGTCTATGGCGATGTAGCTCAAGCCAGCGTCATGAACGTGGACCCTCCAGGATATGGCTTTGAAACGGAAGCCTTGAATGCGGTTCGGCAGTGGAAGTTCTCTCCCGCACACTTGGGCGGATATCCTGTGGCTCAGAAAGCCACAAAGGAGTTCCGCTTTGTTAAGTAGTCTTATTTTTTTCTGGGAAAAAATTCTTTCTCTGGCGAGAATGCTCTGCGGGAGGGGCCCCAGCTCGGAGTTGCGAAGGCCGCACGGGCCCCTCCCTGCGCCCACCCCATCCTTGGCCGACGCTAATGCAGAAAGAATACTTTATTATCAGAATAAAACATTATTATCAAAAGTTGTACCTCTAGTGCTTCTGGTATCTTTTGCAGTTCCTGTCCATGCGGCGGAGGATTATTTCTTCCAGGCGAATGAACTTTACGACCAGGGAAAATTCAAGGAAGCGGTACAGCTTTATCGCGCTGCCATTGACGAAGGCCGCTACGAACCTTTTGCCTGGTTCAATCTGGGGAACGCCATGGTCCAACTGGACCGCAAGCAGGTGGCATTGGTCGCTTACAAACGCACCGTGGAACTTCTCCCCACATTCACAAAAGCCTGGGCCTTGATGGGAGACCTCTACTTTCTTTCAGAAGATATAGGGGAGGCCATTGCCGCCTACAATCGCGCCATTGAGCTGGGTGGCGAAACGGACCACATTCATTTTGCGTTGGCGGAATGTTATCTGAAAGGTCGTGATTGGACATTAGCCCAAAAGCATTTCGAGAAGGCCTTGCAACTGAATCCGGACCGAATGGATGCCTGGTATGGCTTGGCGGAAGTCTACGAGAAATTAGGCGATTACGAATACGCCATCAAGACGCTGCAGAATGCCCTCCAAATGACGGCGACCGCAGGGGCGGATGTCCACTTTACGCTTGCTTACTATTACCGCAGTATGGATTCCACAAGGCTTTCCCTGAATGAGATGGAAAATGGTCTTTTGATGGATCCGGAAAATGTTTCGGCAAGGCGTTATCTTGCGCAGACATATGTGAAGGAGAATTCTCCCTGGATGGCGATTTTTACTTTGGAAGAAGGTCTTCGCCATAAGAAGGGCAAGGCGGATTTGAACTTGGATTTAGGACAAATTTACTTCAACCAGAAACGCTATGAAGAAGCCTTCGAATGCTATATGAAGGCTTGGCTTGCGGGTAATTCTCAGGGCCGCATCGGTGCCGAAAATGTAGGCCATGTATATTCCAACGCCGGCGACACAGAGAAGGCAGAATCCTTCTACAAGCGCATCCGCGAAAAGAAATAACTTACAGCGGTAATTCCATCTGTTCGGAGACGAATCCCCGGGGCGGTTCCTTATGGAACATCCGGTAGGCATTCATGGTAACTACACGACCGCGAGGTGTGCGGCTCAGCAGTCCCTTTTGAATCAGGTAGGGCTCGTACACTTCCTCGATGGTATCGGGCTCTTCGCCCATAGCTGCACCGATGGTATTGAGTCCCACGGGGCCACCATCAAACTTGTCAATCATCAGGGCGAGAATCTTTCTATCTGTCGGGTCCAAGCCTTCGCTATCGATGCCTAGCATCTCTAATGTCTTTAGCGCAGAATTTGCATCGATGACGCCGTTGCCACGAACCTGCGCCACATCTCTACAACGGCGGAGCACGCGGTTAGCCACGCGAGGGGTTCCACGGCAACGGCTTCCCAAAATCTCGGCCGCATCGCTGGTCAGTTCCACGCCCAGAATCTTCGCGCTCCGCATGAGAATTTTCACGATTTCCTTCGCGTTGTAGAGTTCCAGGCGGTATTGCAGCCCAAAACGGTCACGGAGCGGCCCGGTCAAGAGACCACTGCGGGTCGTTGCCCCCACTAGGGTAAAGTGCTTCAATGGCAGGTTCACACTGCGGGCTGCCGGGCCAGAATCCAGCATGATGTCTAGGCGGAAATCTTCCATGGCGGGGTAGAGGTATTCTTCCACCACGCGATTCAACCGATGGATTTCATCGATGAACAATACGTCATTTTCCTGCAAACTCGTGAGGAGACCGGCAAGGTCGCTAGCCTTCTCCAGCACAGGCCCGCTGGTGATATGGATGTTCACGCCCATCTCTTTCGCGATAATGCCAGCAAGTGTTGTTTTGCCAAGGCCCGGAGGCCCAGCAAACAAGCAATGGTCCAGCGCATCACCGCGGTGCTTCGCGGCTTCAATGGCAATAGAAAGGCTTTCCTTGATGTCTTCCTGGCCCGTGAATTCCGCTAGGGTAGGAGGGCGGAGATTCCGCTCCATATCATTTTCATCAATGGGGCTTTTTGCCGGAGAAATAATGCGCTGATCTTCCATAGTATGCTTCTAATAGTAGAAAATTTCAGAATTTTTTGAATTGGTTTTAAGCGTGTGTCGCCAACAAAAAAGCTTGACGCAATTTTCGCCAAGCTTTCTTTATGAATTTTTAATTATGAATTTTGAATTGTGAATTTTGAATTGCAAATTAGATCTTCGCGGCCTTCTTGAGAGCGTTAGCCTTGTCCGTCTTTTCCCAAGTGAAACGGGCGCCAGTGCGGCCAAAGTGACCGAGGGCTGCCGTTGCAACATAGCCGGGTTTCTTCAAATCCAGCATCTTCACAATGCCGGCAGGGGAGAGGTCAAAGAACTTCGGGATGAGTTTCTCGATTTCGCGGTCGCTAATCTTGCCTGTACCGAAGGTGTTCACTAGCACAGAAACCGGTCTCGGGTAACCGATGGCATAAGCCACCTGCACTTCGCAACGGCGGGCAAGGCCTGCTGCCACGATGTTTTTAGCCACATAGCGGGCGGCGTAAGCGCCACTGCGGTCTACCTTGGAAGGGTCCTTACCGCTGAATGCGCCACCACCGTGACGGCCCATGCCACCATAAGTGTCCACGATGATCTTGCGCCCGGTAAGGCCGCAGTCTCCGTGAGGTCCGCCCACCACAAACTTGCCGGTGGGGTTCACGAGAATCTCGGTATTCTTGTCCAAAAGTTTTGCGGGAATCACTTTCTTGATGAGCTGGTCGAAAATCACCTTCTTGATTTGTTCCGGCTTCAGTTCCTTCCCGTTCACAAATTCGTCGTGCTGGGTAGAAATCACCACATTCTGCACGCGGACGGGGCGATCCTTCTCATCGTATTCCACCGTCACCTGGCTCTTGGCGTCAGGGCGAAGCCACTTGATCTTTCCGGTCTCGCGGAGGTTCTGGATTTTCTCCATGAGCTTGTGGGCGAGGCTGATGGGGAGCGGCATCAATTCCTTGGTGTCATCGCAAGCATAGCCAAACATCATGCCCTGGTCGCCGGCACCTTGTTCCTTGCCTTCCTTGCCTTCTGCTGCGCGGGCATCCACTCCCTGAGCAATATCCGGAGACTGCTTGTCCATAGCCACCAACACAGAGCAGCCCTTGTAGTCGAAGGCCAGTTCCGGATTCACGTAACCGATGGACTTGATGGTCTTGCGGGCAATCTGCTGGTAGTCGATCATCGCCTTGGTGGTAATCTCGCCAGAAATCACCACGAGGCCCGTGCTGACGAGGGTCTCGCAAGCCACGCGGCTGTTGGGGTCTTGGGCGAGGCAAGCGTCCAAAATGGAGTCGGAAATCTGGTCGGCCACCTTATCTGGATGGCCCTTGGAAACGGATTCTGAAGTAAAAAGATAGTGTGCCATTTGGCGTCCTTTATTTTGTTATCTATGCATAAATCTAAAAAAACGCATAAATATTGACAACGGATGCAATTTTGTGGAAGTATAAAAAAAGGAGTTTTTGTATGCTTTTTTCTAGAAGCCTTTAAAAATTGCCTATATTTGTCTTGAATGATGAAAAAATTGCCAAAATTCAGCCGTTTTTGCGGAATTTCCCTTAAATGCTCTTTAATGGCGTTTTTGCTTGTTGCCTGTAATTCAGAGGAAAAGCAGACTCCGGTTGTGGAAAAGCCTGCGGCTCCTGTGGCGGTTGTGGATTCCGCTAAGGATACGACGGTGGTGGATACGGTTGAGGTTTCCTCCTCTTCGGTCCCCGTTTCATCTTCTGTTGAAGCCGTCTCCAGTTCGTCCGTTCAGGATACGATAGCAGTGGCCCCCAAGGACACCTTGCCTCCGGATACCGTCAAGAAAGATACAGTTGTTGCAGACACCGCTCGCGCAGACACGACCGCAGCCGATACTGCCACTGTTGATACCGTTGCGGCAGATACGACGGTTCAGGATACGTCTTATTGCGCCGAAGTCCCTGCAGGAACATTGTGCGACATGCGCGATGGACACATCTATCGAATGGCTCGCATCGGCTCTCAAGTGTGGATGGCAGAGAACCTGAACTACGCATCCGAAAACAGCTGGTGCTATAAAGGCAAACTGGAAAACTGCTCTGCCTATGGTCGTCTTTACCTCTGGACTGCGGCTCTGGATTTACCCGCTGAATATGCAACGAAATCTGCAGGCAGCCTTGTTCAGGCCAAGCACCGCGGCGTATGTCCCGAAGGCTGGTTCCTTCCATCTCATGCCGATATGCGGAAACTGGTGGAATATGTGCTGAAGACAAATGCAGACAATGGGTTCGCCTCGGAAGAGGTTGGCACCAGTTTGAAGAAAACATCGGGCTGGGAAGAGAACGACGAAGAAATTGTGGGCACGGACCGCTATGGCTTTGGCGCCAAGGCTGCGGGCTACCGCAATCCTCAGGGACAGTTCGCTTTCGTTCATGAGGACGCTGACTTCTGGGTCGCCGAAGAAAGCTCTGAACCTACGCATGCGCCCTATTGGAACATGTACTACGCAAACCAGAATTTCTTGGGCGATTACAACAACCTCAAGACATTCGCTTACTCTGTCCGCTGCATCAAGAAGTAAACGGCTATGAAAAGTTTCGCAGGAATTTTCTTCATCCTCTGCGTGCCTCTTTCCATGTGGCTCTTTCTGCGCGTGTCCAGCTGGACGGGTTCGGAAGTTTTGGGCCTTGTTGCCGCAGTTCTTCTTTACATTGGCTGCGCTCTGATTATCGCTGCCGTTTTCAATCGCAAAAACGCTCCTAAGACAAATGATAATTTGTCTGTAAAATCGGAAGAAACGTCGGGAGCGGCGGAAGTTAATGCGACGAAAGTCAATGCGGCGGAAGTTGATACCGCGACTGCTAAACCGGAAGCGTCGGGCGCGACGAATCCTAATGCCGCAAAAAAGTGAGTTTGTATGGAAGAGCGCTCCACACTGGTATTTGTATCGGGCATCGGCCGCATCAAAGAAGAAAAACCCAAGGCAGAACGCCCTCAGGGCGATGGCGTTGTGCGCATCCAGCTCAAGCGTCTTGGCGGCGGTAAAATGGCGAGCGTTGTCACAGGTCTCCCGCTGGATGAAGACGGCATGAAGGACCTTGCCCGCAGCTTAAAGCAGAAGTGCGGGGTAGGGGGTTCTGTCAAGGATTTCAATATCGAAATCCAGGGCGACAAGCGAAACGTTATCAAAGCGGAACTAGAGAAGAAGGGCTACACCGTCAAACTTGCAGGCGGCTAAAATTAAAAAAGGCATCCCTTGAATTAGGGACGCCTTTAATAAAAAGAAATGCTTAAAAATTATTTTTCCAGGGGAAGAGTAAAATCGCCTTGATTTTCTTCCGTTGGCTTTAGATTTTCCAATTCCTTTTGGCAAGCTTCGTCACAGCCTTCGTCGCCTTCATCGTCGAAGAAAGACTTTTCAACTTCTTTTACGGTCTTGCCATCGATTTCTTTGCAACGCTTTTCGGCATCGTTTTTCTGGTTTTCCAAAAGAGTCTTTGCAGCATCTTCGCTTGGAAGAACGGTCTTAATCGTGAGGATGAGCTTGTTGCCTTCGCACTTCGTTTCCATCATACCCGGAACATCGCCTTCAGTAGAGCAAGCTTCCTTGAGTTCTTCTTCAGGTACAATAGAGGTGGTGATGGATGTGTGACTAGGTCCATCAACGGAACTTTCGTCAACAACGTAATAGTCGCCACCTTCTGCTACCATCTTGTAAGACGTTTCAGTGGTGCTGAATTTGCAGCTGATGACGTCGCTGCTGGAACCGCTGGAGGAATCATCACCGCAAGCCATGAGACCGAAAGCGGCAAAGAGGGAGAGGGAAAGGGAGAGTTTCTTTAAAGACATACTGTTTCCTTTTGTTGAGTTATTGTATACATTACAATATAATTTCTGTTGTGCACGACGATAAAAAAGTTGTTCCAAAGATGCTTTTATTGTTGTTTAAAATCACATTTTTGGAACGGAAATCTCGTATTTTGCCTTGTTTCCGGCCTCATCTTCCAGTTCGATGGTGATTTTCCCGCCTTCTGGGGGGAGTTTCTTTTTGTCCAGGACGATTTCTTTGGGCTCGGAATCAAATTCTGCAGCAATCCACTGGCTTCCGTTTGTGACATTGATGGCGTTGCCGTTAAGGATTCCCGCGTATTTATAAAGGACGGGGATGCGGAGAACGTCCTCTTTTTTCCCATAAATCATGGATTTTTCCCAATAGGGTGTTCCTAGTGTAGGAGCCTCGGTGTCGTTTAACCAGGAAATGTCTCGCAGTTCGTTGGTGCTAGCGCAACGCATGCCCTTGTTGGATTGCTTGCTGAAGATGAACCAGTCCCGGCTGGTTTCTCCGAGCCAGTAGAGTGGGGCGCCTGCGGTTGTGCTGTCGATACAGACTTCCCATTTGCCCATGAACTGAAGTCCCTTGGGGTGGAACTCGAAGTAATCCAGGCTGTCGGTATGGGTGCGAGTTGCGGCAAGAAGGACTGTTGAACTGTCCAGAGGCTTGGTGAGTTTGGAAATTTTTTGAGAAAGATTTGCTTTGCCCAAATTGAAGTTCCAAGTCAGGCTTGAATCCGTGGATGCGTGCTGATAGACTGCAATTTCGCCAGATCCGTTGGGCCCGTCATACTGGATTTTCTGCATTTTGGGGAACTTGCTCACGGCTTTGTTCAGAAATATTACTTTGTTCGGAAGCGTCTCGCAGAGGTTTTGGGCGAGGATGATTTCTTTATCTCCAATGGCTTTGAATTTGGTTCCTGATTCACAGCGGGACAGGTCCAGCATTGGTTTTGCGAGGGCGGTAAACAGTGGCGATTCCTGCACTTTTGTCAAGAGGATGGGGGAGTTTCCCTTGCATTTTTGCTGGAAGGAGAATTGTTGCTTGAGAATGTGGCCCGCATAATCTTCCACCTCGATGGTGTAGAATTTCTTTGCGGAAAGTTTTGCGTCAATGTAGTGCCAGTCGCCGGCGGTATCTGCTTCCTCGGTCCACAACAGTTCATCTCTGATGTTCAGCATAGTGGAAAACCGCAAAGTGTCCAGCAGGCTGTTGAAGACTTTCTTCTTCCCGTCAAGAAGCGTCACTCGCCTAACAGACATGGGATTTTCCTTGGGCTCGCGACTGTAATCGGCAATCTTCACCGCGATGTGCATGTTAGTGCCAACCCCACTAGGAACTTCTACGCAGCCATTTTCCAAGGCCACAGGGTCGGTGAATGCAACGTCGGTGCTGTTCCAGGTGGCAATGCCGAAAATCTGGGGGTCCATGGTGTCGCTGACGATGGTGCCTTTTAAGATGGGGTTGACGATGACGTCTTTATTGATGCGGGTTTCCAGGTGTAGGTGAGGGTTTCCGATGCCGCTACTCCCTGCAAAAGAGAGGGTATCTCCTTTTTTGTAAGCGACTCCCGGCTTGATTTTGATGTCGTTCTTTTGAGTCTTGTACATTTCCTCAAAAACTAGAGAATCCAATTTGCCGAAACTGCTCTGGTGGGCGTAAACCCAGGTGACGCCGCTGTTTCCCTGATAGTACATGGCTTTCCCGTAGCCAAAGGGGGAGGTTTGGAGTTCTTTTACGATTCCGTCTTCGGGCGCATAGATGACCCAGCCTTCCTCCATGAGGGTGGAGTAATCGAATCCGGCGTGGTAGCGGGTACCGCGGTTTTCGCCAAAGGAACTGGTGAGGTAGGCTTCTTTACCGAAGGGGGAATAGTCGGCGGCTTGTGCTGCAAAAGTGAGTGCGAGGAGGAAAAATGCGGCTTTGAATCTCATGTGGATTAAGCTAGAAAAATGGGGCGAACCTTCGCTTTTCAAAAAGAAAATTTATACATTTTACTATATGAATATTCGAATTTCTACTCTGGCTTTGGCTCTCGCTGTGGGAGCTTCTTTTGCGACTGACCCCCGTTTGGAACAAGGCAACGCCTATGCTGCTCAAGGGGAGTACGACAAGGCCATTGCTGAATATCGTGCGGTGTTGGCGGAACAACCTCGAAACTCCGAGGCTTATTTTGCGGCTGGTGAAGCCCGCATGATGAAAAAAGATTATAGCGGTGCTATTGCCAACTACCGTTTGGCGTACAAGTACGAGCCCACCATGAGCGCTGCTTACGAAGGTGCGGCAAAGGTGTATGAGGCTTTGGGCCAGAAGGCCAAGGCTGAGGCAGAGCGGGCGAAAGATCCGAAGAACAAGCCTGTTGAAGAGGTGGCTCAGGAAGCGGCACCCGCTGCTGAAGCTGCGCCTGCGATGATGCCTATTGAGGCGGGAACTACGGCGCCTACGGAAACAGCTGCTGAAACAGCCCCGGCACCTGCAACGGCTCCTGCTGCCGAGACTGCCGCGGCATCCGCTGCAAATGCATCGCTGGCGGAATCTGCGACCGCGGCACCAGCAGAGGTTGCTGCTCAGCCTGCAAGTGCTCCGACACCAACAGCTGAACCAGCTACGGCACCTGTTGAGACTGCTGTGGCTCCGGCGAAAACGACCGCCCCTGCTGAAACAGCTGCCGCTCCCGCTGCTGAACAAGCTCCCGCTGCTGCGGAACCTGCACCGGCGGCACCAACTGCTACATTGCCGGAAGATCCATTCGAAAGAGGTAAAGCTCTTCTGGCGGAAGGAAAGTTTAAGGAAGCCGCTCCCCTGTGGCGTGAAGTTTTGGCTAAACATCCTGGACATGCCGGCGCCTACTTCTATGCAGGCGTGACCCGCTATGAGTTGGGCGAGATGGATAAGGCGGAATTCAACCTGAAAAAAGGCTTGAGTTATAAGGAAGAGGGCAATGACGCCAACTTCTATCTGGCTTGTGTCTACCAGAAAACTAAGAAGGAAGAGCAAGAGAAAAAAGCTTTGGCTGCTTACCTCAAGAAAGCTGCGCCCGATGCCAAGTTCCGGAAACAGGCGGAGGAACGTTTTGCTGCACTAACGAAACCGCAGGAGACTGCTGCTGATGCCGTTCCTGAGGAAACAGCACAGGCTACTGCAGAAGCGGCTCCCGCAACAGCAGCGGCACCTGAGGCGGCTGCCACGACAGCCGAATCTGCACCTGCAACAGCAACTGCGGCCGCACCTACATCGGGCCCGACAGATGAACTTTCTGTTGTAAATGCCAACAATCTTTTCAGGTCTGGAGATTTAGAAGGCGCGTTACAGATGTATCGCTCCCTTCTGGAAAAAGAAATTTCTCCTGACGAGCGCTACTTCTCCATGCTTCAGATGGGCAACATCTATCGCGAAATGCGAGATTTCCACAGCGCAGTGACTCGCTATCGCGAAGTTGTTCAGCAGTTCCCCGATTCAGATTGGGCGATGGAAGCGGAACGCGCTATGGAAGACGCTGTTTGGCTTGAAAAGCATGCCAACGAACTTCCTCGTCGTGCTCGTTAATTCATCGTACTCGTCGCTGTACTAGCCAATTCGTCGCGCACATTAAATTTTTTGCGCTCACAATCAGCCGAGATTGCGTTAAATATTAAATTGCCGCAATCACTAGTTTACTTTTCAGTAGCGGTAAACACGCCGTCCCAAGTTTCGCCTTCGGGAACTGGTGGATTCACTTTGTAGGCTTCGCAGCGCTTGATGTAGACGTGGCTAGGAGTAGTTCTACTGCCAGGGTCTCTTTCCGGATGGTGGGGTTCGTAATCCAAGCATTCTGTAAAGAGTTCGATAGCCTTGTCCCAATCCATGGCGAGGTAGGCGGCACGAGCCCTTTCCCAAATATCCACCAACTTGTTGAGAACTTCTTCGTCTTCACTTCCCACTTTTGTTAATAGCTCGTAGGTTTTTACGGGTTGACTCTTACCAATCACGCGGATAGTGTCGAGAGAGCGGTAGATGTAGCGCCCCTTCTCCAAATGCTTTTCAGTGTCTTCACTGATTTGAATGTAGGCGCCATACTGTTTTGCTGCACTTTCCAAACGGGCGCCCAGGTTCACGGCGTCACCCATCATGGTGTAGTTCTTACGCATGGTGGAACCCATGTTCCCTGTCACAATATTACCGGAGTTGATACCAATGCGCATATGCATGTCGTGGACAATCTTTGGCCACTTGTCGCCTTCTCCAATCCATTTTTTGCGGAGCTTCATCAGTTCCTGTTGCATTTCAACGGCGGCATCACAAGCACTCTGTGCATGGTTGGGGAGAGGCATGGGCGCCCCAAAGAAGGCGATGATTGCATCTCCTTCATACTTGTCCAGCGTTCCCTTGTTGCGGAGCAGCGTGTCGGTCATGGATGTTAGATATTCGTTCAAAAGTTCAACCAATCGCGTCGGGTCGCCAATCTTTTCAGAGAATGTGGAGAATCCCTGAATGTCGGTAAAGTAGGCTGTCATGTCAGACTTGGATCCGCCCAAGGTCGGCATGATTTCGTTGTTCACCATTTCATCAATCAGCTCCGGAGAAATATACTGCTTGAATGCATTGCCCAAGAAGCGCTTCTCCTTGGATTCATAATAGAACTGCACAATCAAAGCGATGATGTTGGTGAAAAGCATTACGAGCAGTTGCTTTGCCACACCGATGTAAATGCCATCTTGGAAGTATCGATAGGCGATGAAGGTGTAGGTGGCCATCATGATGACGGAGAGCGTAATGGAAATGTAACTCCTGACAAATAGCCCAATAAGTAAGCAAACCAGCGCAAGTAAGATGACGATAATTTGTTGGTAATTCTCGTTAAGCATCACCATGTATTTGTCCTTCAAAATGTTTTGAAGAATGGTGGCGTGAATGAGAACGGCGGGGTTCTTTTCTTCGTGCGGCGCAGGTACAAAGTCAAACAAGGCTGGTGCTGCAGACCCGAGAATGAAAATTTTTCCCTGATAGAATCCGGGGTCAATGCGGTTCTTTGTCACATCGTAATAGGAAATGTGCTGGAAGGCTCGATTCGCTTCGTTGGTGTTGTAACGCCCTTGGTAGTTGACGAGGAATCGTCCGTAATTATCAATGGGGATGCGTTTCACGGGACCAAAGCGGTATTCTGCACCGCCCTTTAGGTTATCTACTTCGCTGTTTTCCGTTTCACGAATTTCTTTTAGGACGGAGTCGCTTAAAATGATAAGGTTGGATTCCCATTTGGATGTCTTGTGGTCATAACGGATATCCATGTCCATGGAGAGAAAGGTGGGCTTGTTGACAGGAAGTTTTACAAGAGAATCTTTAAAGAAGTGAACAGCCTTTACAATATATGGCGTGATTACCGCCTCTTCCTCATTTTCAACATCTGTGAGAATGAACCTTCCTTCACCTTCTTCGTCCTTCTTAATCGTGATGCCTTTCCCTATGTCACGTTCTTCTTCATCCCCCAAATTATTGAATGCGTTCGTGTCCAAGTCAATGAGAGCTTCGGCGAGAATGGATTCAAGAAGTTGTCCTTCAAAAATTTCAAAAGAGAAGCCGTTTTCTGCATTTCTGGTAGCGATGATTTTTGAGGAAACATCAATAAAATCGTCGTTAGTGCTGTTGTCAATGTCCGCCTTCTTCAACTTATCTCGCAGGGAGAGAAACATGGGGTAACTGAAGCCGGGGTAGGAGGTGTGAAAATTTCCCTTGTAATCGCGGTATATGCCAAAGGGCTTGCCCACATCGATGTATTCTCCCATCTTCACTTGAACGTTAGCCGGATCCTGATGGAATAGGTGGAGGATGGTCATGAGGGACATGGTGGAATAGATGCGGCTTCCTTCGTCGGGA
Organism: Fibrobacter sp.; assembly: GCA_024398835.1. GTDB lineage: Bacteria > Fibrobacterota > Fibrobacteria > Fibrobacterales > Fibrobacteraceae > Fibrobacter. The sequence goes on along the minus strand of JAKSIK010000006.1, from coordinate 33,500 downwards.
TACAAATTTGGGTCTGGGAATCGATAGAGCATGGATACATGGCGGACTACGCCGTCGTTATCCGGATAGGCATTTACGGAACCCATGTGGGCTGCGGCATGTGCTAATTCCGGGAAGATGTTATCCAGAAGTTCCTTGTTCTCAATGTTTTCGGGATGGTCAATCTGTTCGTTGGCAAATGAGGATTCAAAGCCCAGTTCAATGGCGCGATCGATAGTGCTGAGGGGGCGCCACTGGGATTCATGCTTGTAGGCTTTGGCTTCTTCTACCGTGAAGCATACAATGGAATTGCCTCCTCCTCTAACTGCTTCGATGAGAAGAGAATCGTAGTTGTAGCTCTTCTGAATGTTGTCAAAGAAGGTTTGTCGTACTTTTAGAGAGTCAAAATATCGTTTTTCGCCAGTGAGAGTACTGTCGTAGATGTAAAAAACATCTTCTGGATCACTAGGCCGCACCTCGCTGGGAATAAACTTGTTCATGATGCGGGTGGCTTGGGCTGCTTTTTGCTTTCCGAAGTCTGCATTCTTGAATAGAATATCGAAGCCAATGGCCGAGGCACCGCCATTCCCTAGGTTTTTCACCACATTGGCATGGATGGACCGGTCCCATTCGTTGTAGTTACCCAGTTTTGCAAGGGAAGGCTCGTCAATATCAACAATTAGAATGTTGGGATCGTAGTTCTGGGCGAGGGAAACCTTGTCGTCAATGTCGCTTTGCGTTTCTGTTCCAGCTGTAGCCGCTTTGAAGAACATGTCGTAGAAGAGGTATTCCACAGGTTCCGCCGCAGTACGGGCCGCAGGAACGTACGGATCTTGAACGTTACCTAAAACGATAATCAAAAAAACGACTATGGCCGAGAGCCCGAAACCAACGGGAATTTTCTTCAGCTTTTTAGATAACTTTCTTTGCATATTCATAAAAATAACAAATCACATTAATTATATTATCCATGATTAGACGGAGGTGCGTCATTTGGCTACGCAAAAAAAGAAATCTTCTAAAAACACCTCAAAATCCAAGGGAGAATCTTCCAGTTCCTCCTTGGGAGTTCTTATTCTGGGATGGTTTGTCTTTGCTGTTGGTGCAATCCTTTTGATGGGTTGTATTAGCTCGGTGTATAGTGGTTCTGAGGGCAATTGGTTGGGCCCCTTCTTTGGTGACTTGATTCCCAAATTCTTTATTTTCCTGTTTGGAAAACTCCCTGTGGTGATTTTTACCTTTGCGGTGATGCTGTGGGGTTTGTTTGTGGCGCTTAGACCGGCCCGGGCGAAAATCCTTGCGGCTACGGTGGGGGTGAGCCTGCTAACCTTGGATTTGTCCTGCCTGCTTTCTCTGAAAAATTATGGCCAGGCTCAAGTGTCTAAGGAAGTTTTGGGAATGAATGGTGGTGCAATCGGCCAGTTCTTTACCCAGTATATGGCGATTCCCGTATTTGGAAAGGAATCCTGCCTTGCTCCAGCGTTGATTCTTGTGGCAGTTCTGATTTTGATTCTGGTGTTCTCATTTGGACTGCGGCCTCGGCATTTCCGCTTCTTGTTGGTGGCGGTTCGCGGCATTGCGGGATTGTTCAAAAAGAAGGAACTTGAGGACGCTGATAGCGATTCAAGCGACGAGGACGCAACGACAAAGGTTGCGACTCCTAAACGCCGTGGTATTGAGATGTCCAGCGATACAACGCTATTCAATGTGCCCGATGATTATAAGATGAAGCGGAAAGGGGTTCTGAAGCCTTTCAATGCACGTTCCAATTGGATGGATCAGACGGTTTCGGATGCTCCTACCATGATGCCTGGATTGCAGGGGGAATCTCCCATGCCACCTGCGGGTGCTTCTGTGCAGCCTGCGGTTGGTGGCGCTGAACCTCAGCCGGATTTGGCTTTGCCTAGCGAGGATCCGGAAATTGCCCGCCTGGAGCAGGAACTGCGCGATAATGCAGCGCAGATGAATGCACTCCAGATCATGGAAATCAAGGACCGCATTGCGGCTCTTCGTCGCGCCCGTGACATGCTTAACTGGGAACAGGGCCATGATGGACGTTTGGTGGTGAAGGGCGCTGTTCGCGGTGGAGAAAATGTGGCGGCTCAGGCAGACAATGCTGCTATCGATAGTGATGCTACGGCAGTTGCCGGCGCTGCGGCAACAGTTCCCGCGGATGGTAACGATGCCACCGCAGTTGCGGGTGTTTCTGAAACTGCAAATCCGGAAAATACTTCATGCGACGGGAATCGCGCGGAACCTCTGGATGGAAATCCTGACGATGTGCCTGCGGATTCCTACGGCGATTCCAGCGATGACGAAACCTTCATTCCGCAGATTGTCTCTAGCGATGAAGTGGGTGAGGATCCTTCATACGTTGCTCCTAACCAGATTGGTACCAGCACTGGGATTCCACAGCCAGACCCTACGGTGGCTTATGATGAATACAAGGTTCCCTCTGTTGATGAAATTTTGAGTGAACATGAGCCGCAGTCGGCGGATTACACGGCGGACGAATTGAACGACATTGGCCACATGCTGGAAGAGAAGTTGGAAAACTTCAAGGTGAAGGGGAAGGTGGTTGGCTGTGAAACGGGCCCCGTGATTACGCGCTTTGAAGTGGAGCCGGGCCCTGGCGTGAAGGTGTCGCAGTTCAGTGCCCTGCAAGATGATTTGGCTATGGCGTTGAAGGCAACCTCCATTCGTATCCTCGCTCCGATTCCAGGCAAGGGTGCTGTAGGTATTGAAATTCCCAACCGCAAGACGCAGACGATTTATGGCAGGGACATTTTTGAAAGCGAGGAATTCTCTCCATCGCCCGATAAAATTGTCATGGCCATCGGTAAGGATATTTCCGGTGAACCTTTTGCCATGGATTTGGCCAAGGCTCCGCACCTGATGATTGCAGGCCAGACAGGCTCTGGTAAGTCCGTCTGCATCAACGCCCTCATGGCGAGCATGCTCTTTAGCAAAACGCCGGACGAACTCCGCATGATATTGGTGGACCCGAAGGCGGTGGAACTGAAGATGTATGAGAACATCCCGCATCTTCTCGCGCCCGTGATTACCAAGCCGGAGGTAGCAATACAAGCATTGCAGTGGCTCTGTTATGAGATGGACCGCCGTACCGAGGTGCTGGCAAAGGCCCGTGTTCGTAACCTGCTGGGCTTTAACGAGAAGTTTGAAGCCGGAGAACTGCCGGAGGATGTGCCCGAGGAAGATCGCAATCACCGCATGGCCTTCATCGTGGTCATCATTGATGAGATGGCGGATTTGATGATGGTGGCTGGGAAGGAAATCGAAAAATCCGTAAGTCGCCTTGCTGCAAAGGCTCGTGCTGTGGGCATTCATTTGGTGCTCGCCACACAGCGCCCCTCCGTAAAGGTGATTACCGGTAACATCAAGGCGAACCTGCCAACCCGTATCAGTTTCAAGGTGGCTTCCCAGGTGGATGCCCGCACGGTGATGGACCATGCTGGCGCAGAAAAACTCTTAGGTCGTGGTGACATGCTGTATAAGGCTGTGAATGCTCCGGACCCCATCCGACTTCATGGTGCATTCCTCAGCGATGAGGAGGCGGAACGCTTGGCCGATGCCTGCAGTAACCAGAATGTGAACTATCCTCAGCTGGAATCTTTTGATGTAGCCGAGGATGGCGGTGACGAAGAAGGTGGTGAAGTTGGCGGAGCTGTTGGCGGAAAGTTGGATAAGCTCATCTTTGAAGTCTGTAAGTATGCCATTGAATCTAAGGGCCTTTCCACCTCTGCAGTGCAGCGCCACTTTAGCGTAGGCTATAGCCGCGCAGGGAAGATTGTGGACCAGATTTATGGACTAGGACTTTGCGCTCCGGGAACAGGAAACTCGAAACCCAGGGCCATGCTCATTACGGAAGAAGAGTTGATGCAATTGGAACGTTCTGGTAGATTCGGATGATAGCGATGAAAGAATACGCACCTGCAAAAATCAATCTGTTTTTAGATGTCATCCGCAAGCGTGAAGACGGCTACCATGATTTGGGAACGGTTTTCCAGACGGTGGATGCGGGCGATACTTTGACTTTGGAAGCCCGAAACGACGGAGTTATCACTCTGGAATACAATCAGCCTCAAGACTATCCCAAGGAATCAGACCTGGTGTACAAGGCCGCAGTTGCCCTCAAAAATTATGCGGTCGGCATGGTTTCAGGTTCTGAAAATACTCCCGAGGAGAAACTGCAGGCCGAGAATCTGGGAGCGGACCTTTATCTCGAAAAAGTGATGCCTCTTGGCGCAGGCCTTGGCGGCGGAAGCGCCGATGCCGCAGCCACCCTCCGGGGGCTGAACCGCCTCTGGAACCTGAACCTCCCGGCCACCACCTTGGAAGAAATCGGTGCGAAGCTCGGGGCCGATGTGCCCTTCCTCGTCAGAGGCGGCACGGCATTCGCCGAGGGCATCGGCGAGCGCCTTACGTTCAAGAACCCGCTGCAACTTTCCGGCGACGAACATCTCCTCATCGCAACCCCGTTAGATGCTGTCCCCACGAAGGATGCTTATGCTGGTGTTCCCAAATCCGGCCCGGACCGCTGGGAGAACTTTAAGGGAATTATGAATGCAGAATGCAGAATGCAGAATAGTGATTTCCTTGTGCGACTTGTTAATTTCAACGCCTTTGAAACCTCCGTTTTCCCGAAGCATCCTCTGGTTGCGTCCATGAAAGAGGAGTTCGTGAAGCTGGGGGCGAGGGCCACCCTCATGAGCGGGTCCGGTGCCTCGGTCTTTGGAATTTTCCCCTCCAGGGAGTCTGCAGAACGGGCTTCCGAAGCACTGAAATCCATTTCTAGATACCGCAAAGTGACGCGCTTTTTTACGGGATTTGCGCTGTAAAACCCGAAATTGAGCCGTCTTGGCCCCTTTTCCCTTTTATTTTCAGCCCCTTTTTACTATATTTGCGCCACCATTGGGGTATCGTCAAGTGGTAAGACAACGGATTTTGATTCCGTTATTCGTTGGTTCGAGTCCAGCTACCCCAATGAAATTTTTTCAAAATTCCAAATTGGAGATAAAAAATGGAACTCACAACGCTCAAAGCCACCTCGAGAGTGCTAGGTGCAAGCCGCAACAATGCTCGCTTGCGTAAGGCCGGTCAGATTCCGGCGGTCTATTATGGTAAGGGTGCTGAGGCTGTGAACATTACCGTTAACGCAGTGGATGTTCGCAAGGTCTTGGCTCCGGGTAAGCGCTATACGCTTCTCGACCTTGAAATTGATGGCAAGGCTGGCAATCCGGCCGTCATCTACAACTACGACAAGGACTGCATCACTCAGGACATCATCCACATCGACTTCCTCAAGATCGCTGAAGACACCAAGGTGAAGGTTCGCGTTCCTGTGAAGCTGACCGGTCTTCCGGTTGGTGTGAAGACTCAGGGCGGTATCTTTGCTCAGGAAACTCGTTACCTGATGCTTTCCGCTCTTCCCACCAAGATTCCTACAGTGATTGAAATGGACATCTCCGATGTCGAGACCAACACCACCTTCTACGCCAAGCAGTTCAAGTTTGAAGAAGGCGTGGAATTGGCCTCCGGTCCTCGCACTGTGATTTTCTCCATTTCTTCTAAGGCTAAGAAGAAGGACGCTGCTGAAGAAGCTGCTGCCGCTGCTGCACCTGCTGCCGCCGCTCCTGCTGCTGACGCTGCCGCCGCTCCTGCTGCCGACGCCAAGAAGTAATTCTCGGAGATTAGAGAACTCGGGCCTGAAGTGCTTTTGCACCTCAGGCCTTTTTTATTGATTATTTATTACATTATAAAGAAATCATTTTACTATCTTGAAAAAAGGGTGTAATATGAATTGGAGTGTTTTGAAAATATTGTCATGCGCGACGATGGTTTGCGCTTCGGTAAGTTTGGCAGCAGAGTCAGCGGCAGATGTCTTTGGCAGTAAGAAGTTCTTCAAGACTGTCTCGGGGACGGTAGAATGGACTTCGGAACATTGGGGTAATGGAATTTATAGAGAATGTACCAACTGGTCTGCCGATAGTTATGATCCTTATGACTGGTCTGATAATCGGAGCTCCAATGAAGGAGACGGTTTTGTTATTGATGGCAATGGTCAGATGCAATTGCTGGGCTCGGGTCCTCGATTCCATATCAATAGTCAGCAAAGTTGGGCAAGTACAAAGCAGTTTTACAAGAATGTGGAATGGACTGGTTATTTTAAGAGAAAAGCCCTTGGTGGAAAGGATTATGGCGGAATGGTTGTGGGCGTTCGAAGTGGCGCTCTCGGACATGGCTCCTCGGGTGGCAACAACTGTGATGCCAATACCTATTATGCCCGCTTTCGCAATGACGGTAAGTGGGATTTTGAAAAAGAATTGCAACATCCAGGAAGCTACTATCGTAGTGGTTCCGGCATAGGCCATCAAGACCATCTTTGGGGGGGGACTTCTCTTCCAGTAGGTCGTTGGATTGGCATGAAGTATATTGTGTACAATTCAAGTGAAACGTCTGTACACCTTGAGCTCTATATTGATTCCATTTCGGGAGGAAATCCTTCAAAAGCGGTGTGGAAAAAAGTAGGCGAGGCTGATGATGCCGGTAATGATTGGTCTGGAGCCAGTGGTGGAGCTGCTACAATTTCGGGTTGTAAATATTCTAATGCCTACACGGCAATTCTTAATGGCGGCGGAATTATATTGATGCGCACGGATGATGACCAACCTTATTACAAGTATGTTACCATTCGCGAAATCGACCCGACTGCAAAATTTACAGAGGAAGAATATGGCGACATTGACTATTCCTCCAGTTCTGTAACTTCATCTTCTTCGGGTAGCAGTTCCAAGCCCGGTTCTACATTTACAGGTGTTGGCAAAGACGACTTTGGCTTTTCCATGAAATATCCGACAAAGGAAGGCTACAAGGTTTGGACCTCCGCCTATTGGGGCAATGGAAAGGACTACACGATTAACTACTGGCCCCGTGATTCACTTGACCCTACGGGTTGGGCCGATGACCAGAGCGGCGATGGCAGCAGTGTGGATCATTTCCGTGTTTTTGGAGATGGCCGCATGCAGATGATTAGCAACATTCCTCGCTTCCACATCAATTCTCTAGACAAGGAACTGACGGATACTCAAAAGCAGTTCTTCCGGGATATGGAATGGACTGGATACTTTATGCGCAATGCTGAAGGTGGCAAGGATCATGGTGGCCTTGTGGTGGGCCTTCGTAGTGGGCCGGATAATCATGGGTCTAGCGAGGGCAATGATTGTCAAGCGAATACCTATTACGCCCGTTTTATGAATTCGGGAAAGTGGGATTTCGAGAAGGAACTGAAGCATCCTGGCAGTTTCGTTCGCAGTGGCTCTGGCATAGGTAAGCAGGATCCGTTGTGGGGCGGGAAAACTCTCCCCGTAGGCAAATGGATTGGCATGAAGTACATCGTCTACAATAAGGACGAAAGTACCGTACGCCTGGAATTATACATCGATTCTACTAGTAGCGCTACACCTCCGGGAAAGTGGGAACTGGTAGGCATGGCGGAAGACAATGGAAAGTCATGGTCTGGGGCAAGTAACAATGCATCTATAATTGAAGGGTGTGAAGCATTCGGCCTTACGAGCGCCTATACCGCAATCCTGCAGGGTGGTGGAACGGCTCTGATGCGTTCGGATAACGACAATCCCTACTACAAGTTTGTAACTCTTCGTGAAATTGACCCTTCGAATATTCCTATGACTCATTCAAGTTCTTCAGAGGAAGAGACTTCTTCTAGTTCAATTGCGTTGGATGCGTCTTCTAGCTCTATCAAGAATGCAAAATCTTCAAATTCTGGAGCTGAAATGCGAGTTGCTCAAGGAACCGCTCTTCCGGTATTTACAGTTGCTGTGGCTGGACGAAGCATTCATGTATCTGCCGATGTGCAGCAGAGAGATGCAGTGCTTATGGACATGCAGGGAAGAATTCTGCAGAAGGTCTCACTGCAAGGGAAATCTGTATTGCAGGCTCCGTCTGCTGGAATGTATTTTGTTCGTGTGAATAATCAATTGCAACGCATTGTTGTTCGTTAAAAAGGGAAAGAAAATGAAATCTCTGAATTTATGCTTTGGTCTTATTGCCGCCGCCTTGTTTATTGCCTGTGGCGATGATAGTGGTTCCAATACTATAGAGGGATTTTCGTCCAATAGTGAAGAAAATCTTTCGAGCGGGGAGGAAGGCTTTTCGTCTATGGGAGAAAATCCTTTTTCCAGTGAATCAAATGGAATGGCTTCTAGCGAAAGTCATCAAGGCATTTCTAGTGAAGCGGTTGTTGGCTCTTCTGCTAGCGGTGCGATGACGGATGTATTCGGCTCTAAGGAATTCTATGCCACAAAGGTAGGAACGATTGAATGGACGTCGGCTCATTGGGGCAACGGGAATGCACGCGGTGTGAGCTGGGACGGAGATCCGGATGACCCGACGGGTTGGACGGATAACCGCAGTGCTGGAGATGCAAACCCTTTCTTCAAAATTGATGGACAGGGTGTAATGCAGATGATGAGTTCCGGCCCTCGTTTCCATATTAATGCTAAAGACAACAACTCCACTCAAAAACAGTTTTTCAAAAATGTGGAATGGACTGGCTACTATCGCCGTGGCGAGGCTTCCGTAGGGGGGCCGGATTATGGCGGCATGGTTGTGGGTGTCCGCAGTGGCAATTTAGGGCATGCCTCCAGTGGAGGAAATAATTGTGATGCTAGTACTTATTATGCTCGGTTCCGCCATGATGGAAATTGGGATTTTGAGAAGGAATGGAAGCACCCGGACAGTTACTACCAGAGCATGGGAATGATTGGAGTACAAACTCCACTTTGGGGTGGAGAAAAACTTCCTGTTAATCGGTGGATTGGCATGAAGTATATCGTATATAATTCTAGTGAGACTTCGGTTCACTTGGAACTCTATATCGACTCCATATCTGGGGGTGAACCCAGCCTAGCCAAATGGGAAAAAGTTGGTGAGGCGGATGATGCCGGTACAGATTGGTCCGGGGCAGCAAACGGTGCAGCGACTATTAGCGGCTGTGAAAGCTATAATGGTTTGGTGGACGCCAAATCTGCAATTTTAGAGGGCCATGGGGCCGTTCTTATGCGTACCGATGGAAATGCCAACAATGTTGTTCAGGCTGAATATAAAATGGTTTCTATTCGTGAGATTGATCCAGCATCTATTAAATGAGATGCTCCTCAAGTATTATATTGATTCGCAAGAAAGAAACATGTAAAAAGAGGCTCCCATGGGGAGCCTCTTTTCAAGTTCAGCAAAATTTGGATTACTGGTTTTCTTTCTTGAACTGGTCGTAGGCGGCGACTTCTGCGTTTAGGTCGCCATAGCCCTTGGCGGCGCGCATGCGGGCTACATCAGCCTGCTTTGCCTGCATTTCGGCTTCGAAGGCTTCCTTCACCAGCTTTGGATCCAGAGCCATGATACCATAGACTTTGATGGTCTTTTCGGTGGCTTCCGTCTTCACCTTGATGAGGGTTGCTCCGCGGAGGGTCTGGGAAACAACGTTCTTTGTGATTTCTTCGTAGTGCTTTGTGAGTTCACTACCCACTTCTTCCGTGTAGGAGCGGCTCAGGTTTCCAAGCTTGGATTCCAGTTCGCGGGCAATGTCTTCACGGGCGGCAAGGTCAGCCTTGTTGTAGGCCGTCATCTCGTCCTGGGATTCGCCAATGCCAAAACCGGCAACCACGCCCTTATCAATAAGAGCGGTCTTTTCTTTCTGCATTTCCACCAGCATGCTGGCTCCCTTTTCTTGGGGAGTGCTGGCACAACCGGCGAGGAATGCCGCCGTGGCGAGAATAGCAAACAACTTTTTCATTTTATCTCCTTTGGAGAATTTTCTCCATAAATTTCTTTTAAGCAATATATTAAAAAAAACGTCTTTTGCGGGATTTGCGCCTTGAAACTCGTTAATTTGTTTTAGAAATTCGGTTTAATCTGCTTTGGTAGCCTTGTTCCCGGTGGCACTGTTGGCGGGTTCCTGTGATTGCACAGATTTGCATTTTTTGTGCTCTTTTATCAGCAGGCAAATGAGCCAAATTACCCCTGCAAGAATCATGAGGGAGCATAAAGTTTGTCCGCGACTCATGCCGAACAGGTCAATGCGGCCCAAGTGGGCGTCTGGACGGCGGAAAAATTCGATAATGAATCTGAATAGCCCGTAGCCCATCAGGTAGAGGCAGGGCATCTTGTCGCGAAGCACGGGGATGCGGCGCAGGTTGTAGAGAACTGCGAACAAAATCACGCCCTCAAAGCACATTTCGTAGAGCTGGCTCGGGTGATGGAGAATTGGCTTTGTGACGGGACTGTCGTGGGCCAGAGGGAACCACATGCCGATGGGGCTGGTGGTGACTTCGCCGAAGAGTTCCCCGTTGATGAAATTTCCGAAACGGCCCCAGGTATAGGCGAGGGGGGCGGCGAGGAACGCAAGGTTGAGCGTCTCCCAAAGTTTCATCTTGTTGCGTTTGATGCCGATGATGATGAAGAGAATGCCGAGAATGAGGCCTCCGTGGTAGCTCATGCCTGCGATGCCAGTGAAGTGGGTGCCGGCGGCATCTGTTGTGAGGGGGAGGATGATTTCCAGAGGGTGGGTGAGGAAGTAGCCCGGCTTGTAGAAGAACACATAGCCGAGGCGTGCCCCGATGAGAATGCCTGCGATAATCCAGGTGAAGAGGCTATCGAACTGTTCCTTGGTGTATCCCATCTTCTCTTTCTTGTTGATGTGCCACATGGTAAGGTAGGCGGTAACGAAGGCGAAGATGTACATGATGCCGTACCAGCGCACAGGGAAACTCCCCAGCTGGAAGGCGGTTCCGTCAAAATAGGTCGGTATGAGATTCCACCAAGATAATTCCATAATTTGTCCTAAACACTCAAAAACTAGTTATTTCTTTTCCCAAAGGTTCTGGTGCGCCCAGTAGTTCATAATCATGGCGGCCACTTGGGTGGCAGGCTGAGAACGAACCTTTTGCAAGTCGTGAATCTGGAGAATCACCACCACGATAGCTTTGTTCTTGTCCGTTTTGGATTGGGCAAATCCCATGAACCACTCATAGCGTCCGTAAGGATCATGACCGTCCAGAGAGCCGGTCTTACCGCCAATATCCAGGGCCTCGAAGTTTTTCCGGGCCATGTTCTTGGTGGAAATCTGCTTGCGGGCGGTGCCGTTGGTGATGGAGCGGATCATGGAGGCGCGAACGCCATAGTAGGTGTTGTCGCTGAACTTGCTTACATCAAGCGCTAACCGCTTGTTGGGGGCGAAGGGGGCGAGGTTTTCGGCCCAAGGGATTTCCAAAGGTTTTTTGGTGATGATGGAACGAACTTGTGCAGCTGCAAGTAGTGGCGTCAGCGTTGTGGCTTCCGTAAATCCACAGCTGGCCTCGGCTAACCCATATCCTGTATCGGGCGGTGTATAGCTGGAACGACCCGGAATGCCGCTGGGGAAGTTCATGTTGTAGCCCAGATTGTGGGCGGCGCTCCGCAGTTTTTTGGCACCCACGTTCATGCCGATGTAGGCCAGGGGCTGGTTTGCGGATTTGGCGTAGGCGTCCTGGAGCTCGATGGTGGGGCCCGTATAGTTTTCGGGCACTTTTAGCTGTCGCTTGTACAGCGTGTGGTGGGCCCCGATTTCGGGAATCTTGCTGTTCAGGGAGAAGCGGTTGCTTTCCATGGCCGCGGCGATGGTGATGGTCTTGGCGAGGGAGGCGGCGGGGAAGGTGTTCCGCACAAAATAGTCCGGCTGCTGCTGGATTTGCTCGTCCCGGCGCTCGCCCCAGGCGATGATTTCGTTGGTAGGAGCGTCTACCACAAGAACAACGCCGTAGAGAGGCTTGAATCGGCGCAACATCTGGTCGATTTTTTCAGCCAGAAACACATTCTTCTGCTTTTTGATGTGGGTGGAGTCAATGACCTCGACTTCAGGCGGTTCTTCCGGAGTGACTGCGTCTGTAATGGAGGCTTGGGTGTTGGCTAAATCCTCTGCATCGGTAGTTTCTGCCTGCTTTTGAAGCGGCTTGTTCGCCGTTTTTGGAGAGGCGGATTTGGCGCTGTCGGCCATAAGTTCTGTAATGGGGGCTTCCCCGGCCTGCGGAAGCGTGTCTGCCATATCTTCGTCATCGCTACCGCCAAAAATGCAGGAGGCGATAAAGACACAACATGCAAAAAATACAGCTATGGCGATGTATCGGTTTCTAATTCTCTTTTCGTAGGGTTGCAGTTCCATGTAATGCGAAAATCCGTAGGTTACTTAAAAATCGTTTTGCGGTAGTAGGCAAGTTCGGCGATGCTCTCGCGGATGTCGCTCAGAGCCTCGTGATTCTTGTCTTTTTGAAATTCTTCCAGTTTGGGGTACCAGCGGAAGGTGAGCTCTTTGATGGAACTCACGTCAATGTTCCGATAGTTGAGCCACTCAGAAACCTTGGGCATGTACTTGTACATGAAGCGACGGTCCTGGGTGATGGAGTTGCCGCAGAGGATGTTCTTCCCCTTTTCGGTCCAGGGCTTGATGAAGTTGAGTGTCTCCTGGTCCGCGTCGGAGAGCGAATAGCGGGAATGGCGGCAGCGGTTCACGAGCCCGCTTGCATTGTGGTGCTTCGTGTTCCATTCGTCCATGCCCTCAAACACGTTTTCCGGCTGATGAACCGCGATGACGGGGCCCTCGGCGAGCACATTCAGGTCTCCATCGGTGACGATGGTGGCGATTTCCAGGATGACATCTTTCTCTGGTTCGAGGCCAGACATTTCAAGGTCCATCCAGACCAGATTTCTTGAGTGCTTTGGCATATCCATAAAATAGTAAAATGAGTTTTTTTGATAGCGATGGAAACCCGTTTTTTCTATCTTTGCCCTTGAAATGGAAAATATAGTCGTCACAGGCATGGGTTGCGTCTCCGCCTTAGGAAATTCTCCTGAGGAACTGTGGCGGAATTTGCTGCTGGGCAAGTCCGGCATTGCTCCCATTGAACGCTTTGATGCAAGCGCCTTTACCTCGCAGATTGCGGGGGAGGTACGAGAATTTGGCCCCAACGAGTTTTGCTCGGAACGGGATTTGAAGCGCTTTTCCCGCTATGTGATGTATGCTGTTTTTGCGGCGAAGCAGGCTTTGCGAAATGCAGGTGTGGATGCCGCTGCAGAAAATCCTGCCCGAAGTGGTGTGGTGATTGGCAGTAGCATTGGCGGCATGCAGCACTATTATGAAGCTGCGGTGACACTTTCTACCCGCGGTCCCAACCGGGTTTCCCCATTTTTCATCCCTATGTCCATTGTGAACATGGCATCGGGAGAGGTTTCCAATCGTTTGGGTTGGATGGGGCCCAGTTTTTCTGTGACTTCTGCATGTGCGACTAGCAATCATTCCATTGCCAGTGCTGTGGACCAGATACGTCTGGGTCGGGCGGATATTATGCTGGCTGGTGGTTCCGACGAGACGGTGAATCCCCTCGGGCTGGCTGGTTTTACCAGCATGCATGCGGTGAGCCGGCGGAACGATTCGCCCGAGACGGCGTCGCGACCCTTCGACAGGGACCGAGATGGGTTCGTCATGGGCGAAGGGTCGGCCGTGCTCGTCCTGGAAAGTGAATCTCACGCGCGAGCACGGGGCGCTGAAGTGCTTGCGCGCATCGCTGGTGTTGGCTTCAGCGCCGACGCCTACCACATCTCCGCTCCGAGGGAAGACGGCAAGGGCGTGATGCTTGCCATGCAGAACGCCTTGGCGGATGCCCGAATAAACCCCGACGACATCGGCTATATCAATACTCACGGCACCTCAACACCACTGGGCGATGTGGCGGAATGCCGCGCCATCGAGGCCGTTTTCGGCGGGCAGTCCATGCCGGCAAAAACATCGCCGGCCGCACAGGACCACTTGAAAGTGAATTCCACAAAATCCATGCTGGGCCATGCTCTCGGTGCCGCCGGCGCCCTGGAAGCCATCGCCGTCATCAAATCCCTGCAAGAGCAAAAGCTTCACGGCACAAAGAATGTGTTCAACAAGGATCCGGAAATCCATCTGGATGTTTGCGAAAATGGCGCCTGCAGTCACCGTTTTGATTATGCGTTGAACAACAGCTTTGGCTTTGGCGGCCAGAACTGCGTCATCGTGTTTGGGAGGAACTAGAAATGCTTCGCGAATGGTTCCGTTTGAAAAATCTCGGTTTATTTTTTGCGTTGACGCTCGTTTTGCAGTGCCTTGTTTTGTCCACCCCATCCTATGCCGCACCTTACGATCCCTACACCTGGCGCGATTCCACTTGGGATTACCGCAGCGAGGATTCCACGGACATCCCGACGGAAGTTTCCGTTCCCAAATTGGTTGGCGTTGCTTCCCTCACGCTCATCGCTTACGGTGCCGCTTACTGGTTGGTTTTTGAGAAGGGCTGGTGGGACGATGAAAAAAGCCATTTCCACTTCGAGAACGATTTTGATTACGCCTTGAATTTGGACAAATTAGGCCACTTTGCTGCTGGCGTTGCACTGGGTGAGGGCTTCTACGAGGGCTATCACTGGGCCGGAGCCAGCGAATTTCAGGCCTACCTGTTTGCGGGCCTTTCCGCTATGGCCACCCACATCGCCATCGACGTGAAGGACGGCTATTCTCCGGAATGGGGCTTCAGCATTTTCGATGTTCTTTCGGGAACGCTGGGCGGCTTTTTGCCTATGGCGGAGCGCTACGTTCCTTTGTTCAAATACGTGGATTTGAAATGGAGCTACTGGATTAACACCAAGGCCTATTACCGCCAGAGCGATACGGGAATTTTCACCGACGACTATTGCAACCAGACTTTCTGGGCTTCCTTCAAAATTTACCGCATGCTACCCGCCGCTGCCCGCCAGTTCTATCCCAGCTGGCTTGCCATTGCGGCTGGCCTCAGCATTGACGAAGGCGTGTTTACCCACGACCCGCACCCCCATCGCGAGGTGTACATCGCCCTCGACTACGACTTGGAAGCCTTCCGCCCCCAGAGCCGATTGGCCCGCCAAGCCATCAAGTGGCTCAACTACTTCAAATTCCCGGCGCCCACCGTTCAGGTCTATCCCGATGTGAAGTGGTTCTGGCTCTATCCCATCAAGTTCTGATGAATTTATATGTAATGGGTTGGCAATAATATGGAATCGCAGGAACAGGAACGCTTTTTGTCGGTGGCAGAGACCTTGGCTCGCAAGGCCGGGAATCTTTGCTTGGAACTGCAGCAGAATTTGGGCAATGTGAAGTACAAGTCTGTGAAGGATGTGGTGACCATCGCCGATGTGGGCAGTGAAAAACTCATTGTGGATGGGCTCCGCGCCGCGTTTCCCTCCCATTCCATCCGCACAGAAGAGGCGGGCATTATCGAGGGCTCCGATTCCCGCTACCGCTGGATTATTGACCCTGTGGACGGCACGGTGAACTTCAGCCGCGGCATTCCCCTGTGGGGGATTTCCATCGCGTTGTTTTTTGAGGATAAGCCGCTGGTGGCCTGCGTGAACCTCCCGAAACTGGGGGAGGTTTTTACCGCTATTCGCGGCGGCGGAACCTTCATGAATGGGCATCCGGTCCATGTGAGCCAGGAAAGCAATCCTACCCATGCGCTCGTGAGTAACGGCGACTTCAATGTGGGGGAGGCAGCGGTCATCAACGCTTGCAATTCCCGCAATTTTGCGCGGGAGGCGGAGACTTTTGAGCGGGTGAAGTGCCTCGGGTCTGCGGTGATTGAGGGCTGTTTTACCGCCTGCGGCCGTCTGGATTGTTTCGTCATGACCATGAGCTATCCTTGGGACATTGCGGCTATTGCGCTCCTTGTGGAGGAGGCCGGGGGCAGGGCTACTCATATCGACGGCACTCCGATGCAATTTGTGGACCGGGAGCAGGTGATTTTCAGTAATGGCCTCTTGCACGAAACTTTGATAAAGACCTTGCGCTAACTTGTTGATGTTGAACGAGTTACGCTCATTTTCCTGTTAAATCTTCAATTTTTGACGAATTTTTAGCAAAAATATTTTTGTTTTCCCTGTAAAAAAATGCGGAAAAAAGTCTGCTGAACAAGTCCATTTTTTGTTATTTTTCTGCCCGTTAACAATTAACTTCTCAATGGAGATTGACAATGGCTATTCAGAATGCCTACCTTCAAAAAGTCTACGACAAGGTTGTCGCAACGAACCCGGGCGAAGACCTGTTCCACCAGGCTGTCCGCGAATTCCTCGAATCCATGGACCCGGTCCTTGCCAAGGATCCTTCCTACGAAACCAACGGCATCATCGACCGTCTCGTGGAACCGGAACGCATCATCATCTTCCGCGTGCCTTGGGTTGACGACAAGGGCGTTCTCCAGGTGAACCGCGGCTACCGCGTGCAGTTCAACTCTGCCATCGGCCCGTACAAGGGCGGTATCCGTTTCCGCAACAACGTGAACCTCTCCATGCTCAAGTTCCTCGGTTTCGAACAGACCTTCAAGAACTCCCTCACGACTCTCCCCATGGGTGGCGGCAAGGGCGGTTCCGACTTCGATCCTAAGGGCAAGTCCGACAACGAAGTCATGCACTTCTGCCAGTCCTTCATGACTGAACTTTGCAAGCACATCGGTGCCGATACGGACGTGCCGGCTGGCGACCAGGGCACTGGCGCTCGCGAAATCGGTTACATGTTCGGCCAGTACAAGCGCATCCGCAACGAATTCGTGGGCGTGCTCACTGGTAAGGGCCTCTCTTACGGTGGTTCTCTCGCTCGTACGCAGGCTACCGGTTACGGCCTCTGCTACTTCACTCGCGAAATGCTCAAGGATTTGAAGAACGAAACCTTCGAAGGCAAGACTGTCGTGATTTCCGGTTCCGGTAACGTGGCTACCTACGCTTGCGAAAAGGCTCAGTCCTTCGGCGCCAAGGTTGTCGCTATGTCCGACTCCGACGGCTTCATCTTCGACCCGAACGGCATCAAGCTCGACGTCGTCCAGGAAATCAAGGGTCGCCGCGGCCGTATCAAGGAATACGCCGACAAGGTTGCCGGTTCTACTTACACCGAAGGTTCCTCCAACATCTGGAAGACCAAGTGCGATATCGCTCTTCCGTGCGCAACGCAGAACGAACTCGACCTCGAAGGTGCCAAGGCCCTTATCGCTAACGGCGTGTTCGCCGTTGCCGAAGGTGCCAACATGCCGTCTACTCCGGAAGCTATCGAAGCCTTCCAGAAGGCCGGCGTGCTCTTTGGACCTGCCAAGGCCTCCAACGCCGGTGGCGTGGCTACCTCTGGTCTCGAAATGAGCCAGAACTCCGAACGTCTCTCCTGGACTTTCGAAGAAGTCGACCAGAAGCTCGAAGGCATCATGAAGAACATCTACGCAGCCGCAAGTGGCGCTGCCAAGGAATACGGCCATGCTGGTAACCTCGTCATGGGTGCCAACATCGCTGGCTTCAAGAAGGTTGCCGATGCCATGAAGTGGCAGGGCGCGGTTTAATGCTCGGACTTACTTAACGTAAGTACCTGCTATGACCAATGAAAACACTTTCGGTTATGCCGGGAGTGTTTTTTTGTTGACAAAACAGAATTTTCAAGCGATATAATAGTGAAAGGGTTTTGGTTGGGAAGGGGCTGTCAACAGACCTGTCTCAACCAGATCACGAATTGAGTATGATTGACTTGAGTGTGTGAAGTTGTTATATTTGCACTAATCTTCTAATAACTGGGGGTGCTTTCTGTTCTTCGAACAGAAGCACCCCGGTTCGGTCATACAAGAACGCAAGCGTTCTTGCGCGACGCTCACCTTGGGGGTGCTTTGCTCTTTCAGAGCCGAGCACCTGCGGTTCGGTCATGCAAGAAAGCGAACTTTCTTGCACGCCTCTCACCTGGGGGTGATCTGGTTTCGACAGGGTCGCTGAAGTGTTAGTTGCAAGCCGAGGTCTCAGACGAGGGCACTCGTTAAAAAGTCTGAAAAAAAATAAGTGCTGACGAAAACTACGCACTCGCTGCCTAATTAGCGGCAACGCCGGGCCTCGACTCACTCCCATTGGGTAGTACGTCCGGACGCAATATGGGATAGGGATTTGTAATGCCTGGGTGCAGATTCCGAGATTTACTAGGCTGGCTGAAACCTGCGCCGACCTTCTTGGGCGTGGGTGAGGCGAGACCTCAAATACGAAGGGAAAGCTTGTAGGAATGTACATGGACGGGATTTTGGACAGGGGTTCGACTCCCCTCACCTCCATATAGAGCGGGCTTCGCCAAAGGGTGGAGCCCGCGCTTTTCTATATTTGAAACATGACGAAACTAGACGAAATTTTGACTGCCGCCAATGCTTCTAACCACGATTTGGTGGAGCAACTTCCAGAACATTTGAACCACAAGATGGTGCAGAAGGCGAGGCTTGGCAAGCGGGCTATCCCGAGGCACACGCAGGATATGCTGATTGTTGCCCTCAATAAGCTGCTTACCCCTGAAAAGCCGTACCGTCGCGAGGAAGTGTTCGACATCACAATGCCGAAAACTGAATCGTCTGCGCTGGTTTCTGAACCCGAAAAATCCTGAATTTGCATTCCAAAGTGGACTATAGAGCCAATCATTCCAACCCATTAAATAATGTATCTTTATCAATTAGTCCGATTGGTTTGGAAGTCTTGATTTGTTATGTACGATCTGCTTTATATAGAGATTAACCTGTTCTGCGTTTGCATCCTGGTGCTCCTCTTGCACAAGGCGCGCTTGAACTATCGCCGACAAACGGAGCAGATTTTATTCACGAATGTGACGCTGAATGGCGTCTTGCTTTTGTTCCTAGATTTTTTGTGGATTCTGTTAGACGGGAAGAGTTTCCCGGGTGCTTATGAGATTTTGACGCTCATTAATGCGGGCTATTTTGTGGAAACGGCCGTGCTCGCTTGGGGATGGTTCAGCTACATTGATTATTGCTTGGGGCATAAAATTCATCATCACCCATTGTGGCGCAAATTGTCGCTAGTGCCGATGGTGGCGCTCATCGTCTTGTCGGTAGCCTCTATCTGGACGGGCTGGATTTTCTCGGTGGACGATTTCAACCATTATCATCGCGGTGAATTGTATCTCGTTCAGCCTCTTCTTGTTTACATCTATCTCTTTTGGGCGATGGCCATGTCGCTAGCCCAGGCTTTCAAACGCAAAAATTATGCGGAGCGGAATGTCTATCTCTCCCTGTTTACCTTGGGTTTCTTCCCTTTGGTGGCGAGCCTTCTGCAAACCCTTCTTCCTGGGGTGCCGCTACTCGCAGTGGGCATGACCCTTGCCATTCTCATGGTGTTTGTGAACATTCAGGCACAGATGATTTCTGTGGACCCTTTGACGGGCCTCAACAATCGCTTGCAGTTCTACAAGTTCCTTTCTAAAAAGATGGTGGCTGCTCGCCCCGCCATTGGAAACCTCTACCTTTTCGTCTTGGATGCGGACGATTTCAAGCACATTAACGATACCTACGGCCATGGGGAAGGTGACAATGCTCTGCAGGTTATGGCGGGTGTGCTAAAAAGAGTTTGCGGTCCTAGGAATTGCTTTATCGCCCGTTATGGTGGCGACGAATTTGTAGTGGCAGGAGAATTTGATTCCGAAGAAACCGCGAAGAATTTGGTGGCGCTCATTGATGAAAGTCTGAAGGAAGCTTCGTCCAGCATGAAGTATCCGCTGAAGATGAGTGTTGGATATGCGGAATATTCCGATGATATGGAAATAGTTCCCGACTTCTTCAATAAGGCTGATGCAGCGCTGTACCAGGTGAAAGAAGCTAGGCATTCGGAGCGCTAATGCCAATCATTAGTTTCGAAAATGTTTCCTTTCGCTATCCAAAGAGTAATGGGCTTGCGTTGAACGGCATTTCGCTAGAAATTCCGGAAGGTTCATTTTTTGCACTTCTTGGCCCCAATGGCGCGGGGAAGACGACACTTCTCCGCTTGCTGTGCGGCAGGTTTGAAACTTTTGACGGACGCTTGATTGTTGATTTTCGGTATCGTTCCGCATCAGGTTTTCTGGATCCGAAGCATTATGGCGTACTTCTCGAGAATCCTGGCGTTTATGCGAAACTTTCTGTTTTGGAATATCTCCAGTATTTTGGAGGTTTTTACGGCATGGATTCTGCTGCGGTAGCGGATCATGCAAAAAAACTTTCCGAGGAATTGCTGTTGGGCGATTTGCAGCAGAAAATGAGCGCGCTTTCCTTAGGAAATCGCCAGAAGGTGCAGCTCATGCGTGCAATGCTGCCACATCCGGAAATTCTCATTCTGGATGAACCTGTGGCGAATCTGGACCCTAACGCGCGAGAGACGGTGTGGAAGCTTATATCCAAGTGGCGTAGGGAAACGGGTGGCACTGCCATCGTGTCTTCTCATATTCTGGCGGAAATGGAAGCGGAGGCCACCCACTATGGAATCATTGACCACGGTGTGGTTAAGGCTACCGGCGCAGTTCAGGTTGGCGCGGGCGATGTATTCTCTCTCAAACTGGAAAATGGGGTGACTGCCACGCAAATTGAGAAGGCTTTGACGGCGGCTCACATTGCTATCAAAGATATTGAGCAACGCCAGGGAAGTCTTTCGGATATCTACAGGGATGCCACTGGCACATAGTTTGCTACCCTAGAAGGTCTGCGACAAGTCGAAGGCGAATCTGCCCCAGCCAAATTTTTCAGTCCAGTCGTGGTCGGAGAAGTTCTTGTTGAAGGCGTAATCCAGACGGAAGGTAAGGAACTGCCAGTGGTAACGAATGCCAAGGCCTAAGCTAGCGTCAGATTCCATGGCGTAGACATCGTCCTCTTCATCCATGACTTTTGCCCAGTCGAAGAATTGCACAATCTGCCAGCGTTTTGCAGATTTCCACGGAAGTGTCCAGCGGAGTTCCTGATTGAAGCGGAAGTAGATAGGAGTGAGGCCAGTGTTGATGATGGTTTCGCCTTCATCGTCCAGAGATTCATAGCTGGCATAGATACTGCGGAAGCGGTAACCGCGAACGGAACGGGAACCGCCCTGGTAGAATACGCGGGCGTCATCTTCCAAGGCGGAGTTGAAGAACTTGCCTGCGCTACCGCTTAGGGCTCCATAGAAAGTCCATAACAGCGGGAAATACAGATTGACGGTTCCCTCGGTATAGGTGTAGGGGTTGCCGATCATGGTAGGATTATCCAGGGAGGCGGTTAGGTTGGTGCCAACACCTGTGGTAGGAGCGATACGGATACCTTTGGTGGGGTTGAAGTAATCATCGGTATAGTCAAAGGTGAGCGCCACTTCTCCTTTGACCTTCAAAAGTTCGTCATCGTTCTTGTTCACATAACGGGTATCCACAGTTCCACGGAAGCGGATGTGACTTGTAATGCCGAAGGTAAGGTCGCCGCGGTTAATGACTTCGTAGCGCTCTTCAATGCTGTCGGGGTAGGCGGGCGGATTGATCTTTTCGTGGTTGAAACTTAGACGGTCTTCAAAGCGGATTGCGGTAGGAATGAAGGTGAACGCTGTACCGAAAAGAAGGGGGTTCGCATAACCTGCCGAAATTTCCTGCTTGTGTTGTGCAATCTGGAAACTGGTGGAAAATTCGTTGAATCTCCCAAAGAAGTTCTTGTGCTTTGCGTAGGCCTGGGCTCCGAAACCATAAATCTCTTCAAAGAAGAATCCGTAGCGGGCTTCGCCAGGAACGCGTTCGGTTACATCTAAATGAACATCGGAAAGTCCGTCAGTGCGTAACGAATCGTTTAGCTTGATTTGTGTAAACAACTGCGTGGAGAATAATTTGTTCTTAAAAGAGTTGTATTGGTTACCGTCAATGGTTTCTCCCTGTGGAATTTTCCAAAGGGAGGAAAGCCAGGCCGTATCCGACAATCCCGTTTCTTCAACAGAACCGTTTTGCCTGTCAGTGACTCGCTTGCTGCTACTCACCATGTTTCCCATCATCACTTTGGCGCCTGGGAGCACATTGATTTCCACAAGAATCTTTTTGTTCAAGGTGTCAATTTTTTCGGCGGGGGAAACATAAACATGGAGGTAACCCGCCTTACGATAGGCGCTTTGAATAGTCTGCACGTCTTCGGCAATGTCATCTTGAGAGAAGTAGCGATCCTGTTCTGTTTTCAGAGAGCTTTCGTTAATTTCAACATCTTTGGTTTCCGGTGCAACAATTGAAACCCCGCTAAAGCGGTAGCGCTCGCCTTCTACGATACTGAACATGTATCCGCGTTCCATGCTATCGAGGGAGTAGTACTGCCGGCGGATATCCATTTTTAAATCCAGACTGTAATAACCGCGAGAGTAGTAGAGGGCCCGGATTCCTTCTGCAGAGAGTCGCATCATGAAATCCTGCTTGGTCGTATCCAGTTGGCCGAATTCATCAGGAATGTCTAGCTGCTCTTCCAGCTGGAAGGTAGAGAATACCTTATTTCCGTCAAAGTCCACGTACCAGGGGTGCTTCACTCCTTCATCTGCCAGCACCGCCGAAGCTAAGAACAACAGAACGCAAATTATCTTCTTCATTTTGCTACCTCTGTCTTAGCCTTGGTTTGTGTGGTATCTCTCGGAGAAATGGTTTCGCAGTGCCCGATGCCGAGGAGGCAAGGGTTCCAGTAACGGTAAGTGTAGTTTATACCCACATTTTTTTCAATGCGGTTTTCGTTGCCTTCGGTACCTGTGTTGGTCAAATACTGCTTGGAAACGAGCTGACCATTCAGAGAGAGGGCCGGATTCAGGTGATTTTTGTGAGAATATTCTTTTTCTTTAAACACGGGAAGCTTGTAGTTCACGCCGAATTGTAATGCCTGGTCGTAAGTGGGGTTCTCGCTCTGGTCTTGTGTATACCCGAAGATGAGACTCAAGTCCTTTACCCATTTATCCAGGGAGATGGGCAGCTTGAAGTAGCTGGAGTCTTTTTCATTCTGGGTGTTGCTGTTGAATAACATCACCTTCATGTCGATATCGCCGATGTAATCGCCGCCAAGGGTCTTGTTGGCCGTAGAGGAAAGCACCTTACCAATTGCTTTACCGGCAAGTTTGTTCCAGTCTGTAGATTCGTCTGTATTTTCGGCAATACAACCGAGGAAGATGTTGTAGTAGATGGCGGCGGAACTGGATTCGTTGCCACAGTTAGAGCTAGGTGTTGCCTGCGGGTTGGAAAGAGTACCCTGTATATCCAAATTGATGGGGCAGGTTTCGTTTTCGTTTTCTTCTGTTTCATTACAGTAGGGAAGCTCCTGTGCGCTGGAAACATCCACATTACCTTGCTGCCATGGCGCATCAGTCCATGTGATTCTAAACGAATTCAAATCAAACTGATAAATGTCCTTCACGCCAATAAAGCCTGCGTTGGAGTTGCTCAAGTCGCCACGGAGTAGAGGACGATTGGTGCTTCCCATGACCCAGAAATCAAAGGTGAAGGGGAAGGTGGCGAACGGAGTGAGAATTTGTATGGAATCCTGCTGGGAATCGCTGATATGGAGTGCGAGGTTGATGGGCCTTGCTGTGGAAATCTTGGCCTCTTGAGTTTCGGATTTCTTCACTCGGGCTACTGCATTGTGGAACATGGAAATGAACTTATCCAATGAAGAAGGTGTCATCTCAATTTCAATGTTCTTGCGGTACAGAAGGCGGTCTACAACCAACTCACCGCCAATGGTCTTGTTCTCAATGATGCCTTCTTTTGCGTGTGGAATGGCAAAGTAGAGATTGCTGTGGCCCAAGGCTTCTGCATCGCCATAAGTCTCGTTGTGGAACAAGTAGCGTATGGTAGGGATTTGTGCAGAGAGAACCATGTTTTCTTCAGTGTCTTCTAAATGCCCGCTGACATTTTCAACCACAACGGTATGACTTGCGGTGCGTATGGAGTACAACTTGGATTCCACATCAAAGGCTTCAACCTGGAACTTGTCCAAGTCCAAACGAATCTTTCCAGAAATGGTTTCTCCGCTGTCATTCTGCGTGCTTGCTTCGGACACGTCCAGGATTCCATCCTCTAAATGCCCACGTACGCGTACAGGGAATCGATAGTTCATTTTTTGAAGTTTCAGTAAGGTGGAATCCGCACGGAAGTCTGCAGTGACACCCTTGAGTCCCTTGCGTATGTCTGCGGTAACGTCAACAGACACATCTGTACGCTGAAGTTCACTTAAGGTTCCCGGGATAAACCAGGAGCCATTCATATTCATCTTGCCGTTGAAGACGAGTAGTGAATCAATGAAGCCTTCTGCATAAAGGTCGCCACCATTGTCGCTACTATGGGATATGCTGACATGGCGTTTGGGCTTGAATATGTCGTCTAAAATCACCTGTGTGTTGCCGGTCCATCCGCCGTTGCCAATATCCAGATAGGCGTTTAGCTCCATCTTGTTGCCTTCAGCGAAGAGGTTCATCTTGTTGATGCTGAGCAGATGGCTCGGAATGTTACTGAATTTCAAGTCAGTGAAATCGATGTTCCCCTGCAGGCCTCCGCCTTCATTGTAGGCAAGATCTCCTGTGATTAGACCAGAGGTCATGGTTGAATCATTCAATGGTTCCAGAAGCAAAGGAATGTTGAAGTCTTTTGCCATGATCCAAGCGTGCAATACCTGAATGGGTAGAGTTCCTGTGGGGTCGAAGTTCGGATTGGAATCATTGGGCAGAATGAAGGCTCCCTCGGCCTCCACGCGGTTCTTGTTCTGCAAAGCTTCAGCTTTCTCTACAAATACGGTGTCATTGTTCTCATACCCTTTCACATGGGCCTGCAAATTGAAGGGCTCGAAATTGCCGTCAAAGCTCACATCGGCTACACCAGAATTTTTGTCAAAGTTCTGGAACCAGTGTCCCGTTACTTTGCCGCTTAACTTTTCGTTTAGTTTGATATTCGCAAAAGGTATGGTGGAAACTTCCACACTATCCGCAGTGACATCTAGGGAAATGGAATCCAGAATGGAAACGTAGGCTCTCGCCACACCGCCGTGCCGCTGAATCACTTCCCATGAAGTGTGGGGGCCTTTGCCATTCCACTTCACATCACCGGTAAAGTCAAAGGTCTCCTTAGGCGAGTAGATGATACCGTCGGAGAAGTCAATGCCGTTCTTGTCGATGAGGAGAACGGTCTGTAGTGAGTCCGCGCGGATTTCGTAGGCGTCGTACACATTGGGAATCTTCACCAAAATGCGGGTCTTGGCATCTTCCACCGTGCCGTACACCTTGAACCGCTCCTTCAGGACGAGTCTTCCCTTGCTCCAGTCCAGCGCCCATTGCTCGTAGGGCGACATGTCGCCGGTGTAGGTCATCCGGAACTTGTCCTTCAGGTTGATGGTCGCTTCCACGATGGAGCCCTGACGCGTCTCCGCCTTCGCGCGGATTACGTCACCATCCTTGGAGGCAGAATGAATTATCATGTCCATAGGCATCATCTGGGGCCCGAACATGGCGCTCAGGTTCGTCACCTTACCGCTCGCCTTGAAGTCCCAGTTCTTGTCTACATCGCCCTCTGCAAAGATGTGCCCGCCTTCGTCGTCCCGCAGGTTCACCACGGCATGGAAGCCCTGTGGCCCGCCCTTGAGGTGCAGGTTCACATTCTGTGTCTTTAACGGCCAGAACGCACCCACGCGGGTTTGGATGGTCACGTCGTAATGCGGATTCTTTCTCGCATCCAGGCGGGCGGAACCGCTCACCTTCAATTTCCCGATAGGCGGCACCGCCTCGGGCAGTTTGAACGGCAGCCACTCCTCCGGATTGTTCACATCCAGGTTCACCTGGGTGGAGACTTCCGTCAGGTTGCTCTTGTTCGCTGCCACATTCATGTGCACGGAATCGGAACCAGCCACAATCTGACCGTCCGCATACACCTTCTGCCCGCTGAAGTTTGCCGCCACTTCGACAGAAGTCTTTTGGGCGATGTTGTCGCCTTCAATGTCACGCGCTTTAACGCGAACCTGGTGTTCGCCTTCGCTACGGATGGAAATATCTTTCGCCGTCCATGCGGCGCTGTCCACCTTAATCGAGAGGCTGTTCGCCTCCACGCTTACGGGCAGGTAGAACTTCAGTTCCTCTGGAATGCTCGGTGGCCCCGTGGCGGAGTCCTGCTTGTCCTTTGAATTTTCCGCACTCTTGATATCCAGTTCGACGGCATCCGCCTTGAGGGCGAGCCCCTTGGAATCGCCAACAACGGTCAAATCGAAGTCCAGCTTCCGCACTACATAAGTGGAGTTCCCCTTTTTTACGGCGATGGAATCAAAGGAGTGGGTGAGGAGCCCTTCCATTTGGTGCCCGTAGGGGGTAACCTCGACTCCATTATAAGTGTGGGTGGATGACAGGTAAGAAACGAGGACACTATGCCCCAACCAGGCGCATAGAGCCAACACGCCAACAATAACCGTCGCAATGGCGGCGGTGAACCTAAATGTCGAAGTATTCTTCTTCAACGGGTAGAATTATAGCATATAATGGGTTGACATGTTTGTCCTTATCACGCATAAGTCGTTGAATATCAATGAGTTACGTGCACATGTCGGCAAAAATAATGCCGATAAAAATGGCGCCTTCTGCAAAACGAATGATCTATGTTGGACTAATGAACAAATGAGCATGTGAAATCCGGCTCTGCTAGGCCAATCTGTACAAATCGAGCGCCATAGCAAACGTTTCCAGTTTCGTAAGCCCCCTTTCCGTAGATATTTATAAACATAACCGCGTTTTTGATTGAACTTCCGCAAATCTTTATTAGCGGACCGGTTTTAGGAATGTACAGCCAGGCCCGACAGAGCGCGCCCCTCCTATGCAAACTTATGGATGAGAAGTGGGCCCGCGTACGATTTGGCTTGACAGAGCCATCCAGTGTTTTTTCTACTTTTGGGCGCAATTCCACAGAAGGATTCACGCATGAAGAAACTACTACTCTCCTCCGCAATTCTCGCGACATTTGCCCTGTTCACCGCCTGCGGTGACGACAGTTCCTCCGGCCCAGAAGAGGAATCCAGCTCCTCCATCGAGGCGGAAGACGAATCCTCTTCCTCTGTTGAAGAGGAAGGCAAGTCTAGCGCCAAGGAAGAAGGCAAGTCCAGCGCTGCCGATAAGAAGTCCAGCAGTTCCGAAGCGAAGAAGGGCGACTCCTCCTCCAGCGGAGAAGCAACCAGTTCCAGCAGCTCCGAGGAATCCTCCAGCAGTGAAGAATGTAGCTCCAGCAGTGAAGAAAGCAGTTCCAGTGAAGAAGCTGTGGCGGAGGTGATGTCGGCGGGTTACTATGCCGAAAACTGCCCTGCGGGCCATACTTGCAAGGATGCCGCCCCGTCCACATATCTGAAGGCTGGTATTACTTATGGCGAAATCCTGGACACTCGCGACGACCAGGTGTACAAGGTGGTGACCATCGGCAGTAGTGCAAGCACCCAGACTTGGATGGCACAGAATTTGAACTACGACCTAAAAGTTTTACCGAAGGATGCTAAGGACAGTATTCAGTTCAGTTGGTGTGGTGGAGGAAAAGACAAAATAGAGGGAGATTGCTCCCTGTATGGTAGACTATACAGTTGGGCTGGAGCCATGGACTCCGCAGGAGTATTCTCATCTGATGGTAAGGGCTGTGGCTATGCTGATGATGGCATTACGTGCAGTGCAAGCGGAAACACCCGTGGCGTCTGCCCCAGTGGCTGGCACCTGCCGAGCTATGGGGAATTTGAAACGCTAATCAATTATATTGACCCGGATTTCGGATATGGTCATACTGGCGATGCAAGCTCGTCGACCATAGGCTATTATCTCAAGGCAACCAGCGGTTGGGAGAATGATTGTGGTAACGGCAATGACACCCATGGTTTCTCTGCGCTTCCCGCTGGAAACTATAGCATCCACAATGAGGCATTCTTCTATAATGGTACATATGCCGATTTCTGGAGTTCTACGGAGTACGATAACGAAGGAGCTTTCTTCTTGACCCTAGGCTACGACTATGACACAGGCCTCTTCTGGCACTTCAAGTACATCGCAAGGTCGGTTCGTTGCCTCAAGGACAACTAAAATTCGGTCCATTCCAACGCAAAACCCATGCCTTCACATAGCAGGGATTCTTTGACAAAAGATTCCCGCTATTTTCATCCTTTTTTTATCTTTTCCAAAGACTTTTGGAGACTTTCTATGAAACGTCTGTTTTTTGTGTTTTGCGCACTTTTAACCGTATCCCTGACGGGTTGCAACGGTGTCGGGAACAAGGACACCTTGATTGCCCGCATCGGCAGCGAGAATGTGTATCAGGAGGACTTGAATCTCGCCTTCAATCCGGAACTGGGCGATTTCAGTTCGGAAAAGAACATGGATGCCTATGGAAATCTTTTTGATGAAACGGCTTTCGTTGGTAGAATTCTGCAGGAAAATCCTCAGTACGAGGAGCAGTGGAAGTCCTATTCCCCATTGATGGAAAAACGAGTCCTGGCCCTTGTGTACCAGAACATCTTTATCAAGCAGAGTTTGGGCTACACGGAAGAGGAACTTAGGGATTTCTTTGATAAGAAAAAAGACGATTTTGATGGGGCCGACTATCTTGCCGTGAGGTCAAAAGTTGCAGAGCAGTATTATCTCTACAAGGCGAAGGATTCTTTGGAAACCTTCATCAGGAATTCCCTCCACAATTACGACGTTCCTGAAGAGGTCCACATCGCCGTTTTTGAGAGCGATTCGGCCTGGGCGGTGTCAATGGCGGATACCCTTAACATGGGTATTCCTCTGGATTCCCTGCATGACCTTCACAGTGCCCATGTGTCCAAGGGCCGCGAAAAGGGATTTTTGAGGGATAGCATTTTTATCCGCGCCTTTTTCTCTGCAGATTCCATGAGGGTGGGTGAGGCGAGAATGTTTGCGTTGGATAGGGACTCGACCGTTGAGTACTTTGCCATAAAGATTGTGACGAGAACGCCTTTTGCTGAAGCCAATTTGGAAGAAGTCCGCCCGACCATCGAAAGGAATTTTATTGAAAAACGGCGTAATTTCCTGGTGGAGGACTTGTATGCCCAATTGAGGGAGAATAAGGATTTTGTGGCAGAGGTTGTTGCCCCTGAAAATCCTCAGAAATTCTATGAGGACCATAAGAACCTTTTCCGCACGGTTCCTGGTTTTGAACTGTACCACATAGGAATGGCGGATTCCATGGTCCTGGATTCCATTAGAAGTCTGGGCCTGCTGCAAAATCTGGATTCCTTCAAAAATGTGGCATTGAGCCGGAGCGAAGTGAAGGAAACTGCAGAGAAGGGCGGATTCATCGGAAAGGTCAAGGTGGATTACGCTTTGCCGTATGGGATAGGAATGATGCCGGAACTCTTTAAGGAACTGGCGGGGAAGGCTGAGGAGTATGTATCCGGTATATACCGTTCATCCAATGACGGGCTTTTCCATGTGTTCTACGTCTCTGCGGTGATTCCGAGCGAGGTGAAACCCTATGAACGCGCAAAATCCGGTATTCCTGCAGTTTATACAAGGGATTTCAGGGCTGTGGATTCCTCGGCGGTGATCATTTCGAGAAAGGGAAAGCCCCTTTTCCTGGAATCCGATGTGCGACGCCTTCTTCAGGAAGAAATGGGCAAGGAAGATTCAGACCAAAACACACACAATAGAATGGTTGCGATGATGTTGGGAAGCTCCATCGGGGCTGAGATGGCTCAAAAGAAGAAGGTGGACCATTCCTGGTACTATAAGGCTTCCCTTCGCGGGGCCCGCCGCGCATTCATCCTCAAACACTACAAGGCGGATTTGAGCATGAAGAGCGCTCAGGTTCCCGATTCCTCCTATGTCAAGTATCTGGATAACCTGTTGCAGTATGACTTTGTCATTGGCGGAGAAGCTGTTTGCCCGGGCAAGGACTTGGCATCTTGCAGGGGTGAGCTGGTAAACAAGTATTCCGCGAATTACGGGATGAACTATGTGCGGATGAAACAGCTGGAATCCTGGAATAAGGTTCGCAGTTCCTTCTTTGACCCTCAATGGGAAACGATGTGTCCGAAGACAATTCCCCAAGACATTCTGGATAAAGCGGCGGAGTCGCGCAAATCAGGAAATTTTGAGAAGTCTGTTAAGTTGTACGAAATTGTCTTGAGAACATTTGCCGGCGAGGATTCTGTATTCCAGAAAACAATGCTGGAACTCGCCCAGGCATACGCCGATGTGGGCCGTTATGATGAGTCCGAAAAGAACTACGAGGCTTTCTACACCATCTGGCCGGAACACCCGGAGGCGGAGAAGGCCATGTTTAGCCGAGGGTTCGTTCTGAACGAAAATCTGCATAAGGACAAGGAGGCTCTCCGGGTCCTGGAAGCATTCTGTAAGAAGTATCCGAAGAGCGAACTGAAGGAATCTGCGGAATGGCTCATGGCGGACATCAAAAGTAGCGGGAAACTGGCTGACGATTTGATGAAGAAAATAGACGCCGAGGGAAACTAAACTATATTTCGAGAACACAATAAAAGGTGGTATTAACTATGGAAATGACATTTGCTATGATCAAGCCGAATGCAGTGAAGTCTGGTTTGGTTGGTCAGATTATCGCTCGCTACGAAGCTGCCGGTTTGTCTGTCTGCGCTGTGAAGATGCACCAGATGACCAAGAAGGACGCTCGCGGTTTTTACGCTGAACATGTGAAGAAGCCCTTCTTCCCGGAACTGGAAGCTTATATGACCAAGGGCCCGTCCGTGATGCTCGCTCTGGGTGGCGAAAATGCCATTGCCAAGGTCCGTGCCATTAATGGTGCCACCAATCCTGCCAAGGCAGAACCGGGCACCCTCCGTTACGATTTTGCACCTTCCATGACCGAAAACGTGGTTCATAGCTCCGATAGCCCCAAGAGCGCAAAGCGCGAACTGGACTTCTGGTTCACGAAGAAGGAACGCTACGCTTACGAAACCCCCAGCAAGAAAGCTTGCTGCATTCTCTAAGTTTAAAAAACAAAAAACAAAGACCCCTCTAAGGAGACAAACTCAATGAAATGGATCATCAAGTATCTTACTTCTTCCATTGGTAAGAAGCAGATCATGGGATGCACGGGAGCGTTCCTCGCCCTGTTCGTCCTGGGCCACATGTGTGGTAACTTCCAACTCTTAAACTTCGACCAGGCTTCCGCTCAGGCATCCTACAATGCCTACACCGAGTTCCTGACTAGCTTCAACCCCCTCCACTTCCCGGTAAAGCTGATTTACCTCATCGAACTGGTGCTGGTGGCTGCTTTTGCTATTCATATCTTCCTCGCTGTGACGCTCAAGCTCGAAAACAAGAAGGCTCGTGGTGACATCGCTTACGAAGTCAATGCTCGCAAGGGTAATAAGACTTTCGCAACCTTCACCATGATTTGGTCTGGCCTCTTTGTGGTGGCTTTCCTCATCCAGCACCTCATGATGCTCAAGTTCGGCGAACACTTCCTATACGTGAACGCTCAGGGTGAGATTGTCCGCGACATGTGGCTCACCACTATCACCATGTTTGCTAACCCCGCCTGGGCTGCTTTCTACGTAGTGAGCATGTTCGTCGTGGGTATGCACCTCTTCCACGCTATTTCCTCTGCCTTCCAGACGCTCGGTATCGCCCACCAGAAGTGGACGCCGTTTATCGACAAGTTCGGCATTCTCTATAGCGTGGTCATCGCTCTTGGTTTCGGCATTACCGCTGTGGCTGCCTTCTACCTTGGCAACCAACCGGCTACCCAGGAACTGATTGAAAAGTCCCGCGCCCTCCAGCCGCAGTACGAACAGCAACAGCAGAAGAAGGCCGCAGAAAAGGCTGCCTTCGTGATTCCTTCTGTTGGCGAAGTTCAAGTTTCTTTCAACATTGACTAAGGAGACCACTCATGATTCTTGATTCTAAAATCCCCGGTGGTTCAATCTCTGAAAAGTGGACCAAGCATAAGTTCGAACTGAAGCTTGTGAACCCCACCAATAAGCGTAAGTTTACAGTCCTCGTGGTGGGTACCGGCCTTGCTGGTGCATCCGCTGCAGCTTCCCTTGCAGAACTCGGTTACAACGTTAAGAGCTTCTGCATTCAGGATAGCCCCCGCCGCGCTCACTCCATCGCTGCCCAGGGCGGTATCAATGCTGCCAAGGCTTACAAGAACGATGGCGACTCCGTCTACCGTCTCTTCTACGATACTGTGAAGGGTGGTGACTTCCGCGCTCGTGAAGCCAACGTGCATCGTTTGGCTGAAAACTCCAATTTGATTATTGACCAGTGCGTGGCCCAGGGCGTTCCCTTCGGCCGTGAATACGGTGGACTTCTGGACAACCGTTCCTTCGGTGGTACTCAGGTGTCTCGTACGTTCTACGCTCGTGGTCAGACGGGTCAGCAGCTCCTGCTCGGTGCTTACCAGGCCTTGATGCGCCAGGTTGCCGCCGGTAAGGTGACCATGTTCCCCCGCCGCGAAATGATGGACCTCGTCGTTATCGACGGCAAGGCTCGTGGTATCATCGTCCGTAACCTCATCACTGGCGAACTGGAAAGCCATGTGGGTGACGCCGTTTGCCTTTGCACTGGCGGTTACGGTAACGTCTACTACCTCTCCACCAACGCTCAGGGTTCCAACGTGACCGCCGCCTTCCGTGCTTACAAGAAGGGCGCTCTCTTTGCTAACCCCTGTTACACACAAATTCACCCGACTTGCATTCCTCGCCATGGCGACTTGCAGTCCAAGCTCACTTTGATGAGTGAGTCTCTCCGTAACGATGGCCGTATTTGGGTTCCGAAGAAGGTGGGCGATACCCGCTCTCCGGACCAGATTCCTGAAGAAGATCGTTACTACTACCTGGAAGAAAAGTACCCGAGCTTCGGTAACCTCGTCCCCCGTGACGTGGCTTCCCGTAACGCCAAGCAGGTTTGCGACGCCGGTATGGGTGTCGGTAACACGAAGCTTGCCGTTTACCTCGACTTCGCCGATGCTATCAAGCGTATGGGCGTTGCTGGCGTTTCTGCCAAGTATGGTAACTTGTTCCAGATGTACGAAAAGATTACCGATGAAGACCCGTACAAGGTTCCGATGCGCATCTTCCCGGCCATCCACTATACCATGGGCGGTCTCTGGGTGGACTACGATTTGATGAGTACCATTCCGGGTTGCTTCGTTCTCGGTGAAGCAAACTTCTCTGACCACGGTGCTAACCGCCTTGGCGCTTCTGCTTTGATGCAGGGCCTCTCCGACGGTTACTTCGTGATTCCGTTCACCATCGGTGGTTACTTTGCCGGCACCAAGCTGGAAAAGGTTTCTGAAACTGACCCGGCCTTCGAAGATTGCAAGAAGCAGACGGCTGAAAAGATTCAGAAGCTCCTCAGCATCAAGGGTCACCGCACTGTTAACGATATCCATCGTGAACTGGGTAACATCATGTGGGAATACGTGGGCATGGCTCGTAACAAGCAGGGCCTTGAAACCGCTCTCGAAAAGATTCCTGCTCTCCGCGACGAATTCTGGCACAACGTCAACGTCGTCGGCTCCGAAGGTTCCTTCAACCAGAACCTGGAACGTGCCGGCCGCGTGGCTGACTTCCTGGAATTTGCAGAAGTCCTCACACTCGACGCCCTCCACCGCGAAGAATCTTGCGGCGGTCACTTCCGTGAAGAAAGCCAGACCGAAGAAGGCGAAG
>JAKSIK010000005.1 GCA_024398835.1 Fibrobacter sp. | reverse complement strand
CTCAACTCTTTGGAGCGAAATTTCTCCATATGTCTCAATGTGTGGCATATAAAAATTTTTGCAGAAAAACAGAAAAAAAATCGTCAAAATAGAACAAAATATGTCTTGATACTTTTTGAAGCAAGACCTAGATTTCTTTCAGTTTTATACCAAGGAGTAAATATGAAAAAAATCGCACTCATCTCTGTTGTCGCCGCTGCCGCAATGTTCGCCGCATGTAGCGATGATTCCTCTTCTTCCGGCGCAAGCTCCAAGGCATGCGTGTACAAGCACGAAGGCAAGGTGACCAACTGCACCGCCGATGCCGAAATGATTGAAACCATGTGCGAAGGCGACAATGCCGAACTGGTTGAATCCTGCCCCGAAGGCTACACTGCTGAATGCCCGACCGGAGATAAGATGTTCGGCACCGAATACTACTATGGCGAAGGCGCTGAATGCCCGTCCTTCCTCGCACAGTAATTTTCACCCTTTAGGAACAGGAAGCCTCGCCCCGAGCGGGGCTTTTCTTTTGAAAAGAAACTTTCCATCTTTCTCTATATGTTACACTGTGTGACATACAGAGAAATGCCGATAATTTCAAGTTGAAATAATTTCTTCTTTCCCTTTTTATCGGTATGAAAAAATTGCAAATTCACGCTTAAAAACATAAATTTGAAATCGCCCCATGAAACCAATTTCTGACTACAGCGATTATCGCCATTACATCAAGGATTTCTACGAAGAACGCAAACTGATGACGGGCTTGTCTTGGCGCGGCTTCAACAAAATGGCGGGATACGCCTCCCCAAAATTCCTGAAACTGGTGTGCGAAGGCAAATCGAAACTGAGCAGTGTCGGCGCAACCCGTTTGGCAAAGGTCATGGGGCTATCCAAAGTCCAAACCACCTATTTTTTGGCACTGGTCACCTATTGTAACACTCCTGTGGAACGTAAAAAGCGCGCCGCTTTCGAACTCATGCAGGATATCATCAAAAACGACAAAGTCCGAGTTGTCGGGGACGACGCCTACGAGTATTTCAAGAACTGGTGGAACCCCGTATTGAGGGAGTTGGCTCCCAGGGTCTCCATCGCCATACCGTCAAAAATGGCGGGCATGCTCCACGAATACGTATCCTACGAGGATGTGAAAAAATCCCTGGAATTCATGGTCCAGGCGGGATTCCTGAAAAAACAGGGGAAGAATTACGTACAGACCGACAAGGCCATTCTGGGATCGTCCGAAAAGATTCCGAAGGCCATCCGCAACATGCATAAGCAAATGGCGTGGTTTGCAGAGAAGGCCGTTGAAAATTTTCCGGTGAGTGACCGAAATTTTTCGGGAATGACCATTGCCGTGAATCGGGCGAATTACGAACAGATTGTGGAGGAACTCAACATCTGCCGCAAGAAAATTGCCGAAATCATCTCGGCGGCAGAGGATTGCGATAGGATTTACCGGCTGAACCTGCAGTTGTTCCCGTTGACGAAAGAGATTGAAAAATGAAGCACCATCTCGAAATCCTGACCATTCTATGCTTGTCTTCCCTGCTCTACGTCGCCTGTAGCGATTCGGGAGAAAAACTTGCCAACGGATACACCGAAGAACAGAATGCCACGAACCTGGATAGCGCCGCATACGCGAGGTTGATGACATGGGAGCCCAAGGTGGCTTTGAAGATAGTGAAGATGGACGATGCGGAATTTGGCATGCCATGGTATGACGTCCAATTCACGACTACAGGCGAGAATTCCTACGAAAATGCGGGCAAAACGGTGGACGAGGCTTGCTCCGTGACTTTGTATGCCGAACAGAACGGCGCTCGCATGAAATTGACTCGCATTTACAAGAAGGACGTGTACACGGAATTCCTGGACCGGGATTCTCTGGATGCCGTGGTGGAAGACCATCTGGACAATTCCTACATGGGCGAAAACGCCATAGCGAACTGCCAGGCGGATTCCTCTGCCTTTGTGGATTACTGCTCCGAAAACGAGGGAACCATAGCCGACCTGTTCAACTTGGGCACGTGTAGCGTTCTTCACCTGACATGCGTCTTGAAATTCAGGCCGGAAGTTACTGCCGGCGAATACCTGCAGGCCACCGCCAAGAAAATGAAGGACCGCTGCATCGCCGAATTCTACGCTCCCGAGGAATCTTCTTCCAGCGGTAATCTCGGCAGCAGTTCCAGCGACATTTCCGCCAGCAGTTCTAGCGACATTTCCGCCAACAGTTCTAGCAGCTCCTTCAAGCGTTACGAGGGCGAAAAGAATGGCTGGCAGTACTTAAATTCTGATATCGAATACGGGACATTTACTGATGAACGCGACGGCCAGGAATACAAAACCGTAAAAGTCGGCGATCAAGTCTGGATGGCGGAAAATCTGAACATCGAATATATGCCCGGTGAACAAAGCTGGTGCGGAGGCGGTAGCGAAGAAACGGAAGGCGATTGTTCCGTCTATGGCCGCCTATACACTTGGGAAGCGGCTACTACGGAAGCCTGCCCCGAAGGATGGCATCTCCCCAGCAATACCGAATGGAGTTCTTTCCTTAACAGCGACGATGTTGGCGGAACCAGTACTGCAGGAAAGAATCTAAGAGCAAACGCATCTCTGTGGGATCCTTACGAAAGCGCCACAAATGCTGATGTAGTGGGATTCTCGGCTTTGCCTGCAGGAGCCGTGACTACTGGCTACTTAGGAACTTCAAGTGGAAAATATGAAAGTGTAGGAATTACGGCTAATTTTTGGTCGTCTACCGTTGCCGATGAAAACAGAGCCTATTACTATTACATGAATTTCTACACGGATGCGTCATTTCAGGATTTCGCGTACAAAACCTTTGGCCATTCTGTCCGCTGCGTAGAGGATTAGTTAGAAGAAAAACTTACGGGGTGTAGTTCTCCCGTTTTTCGCGAAGGGCCTGGATTTGAGCCTGGACACGCATTGCGGATTCGTGTATATCCGCAAGATATTCCCCAATGGGACGATTTTTATATTCCTCATAGTGGGCTTCGCGAATCTTATGGATGTCTTCAACCGTGAAGTCCTTTGATATTTCTACTTTATCCATAATTACGATTCTCCCTCTTCCAAATTCTTCAATAGAATTGATGGGCTCAGAATTGCTATGGGATTATATCCTTCAATCTGCGCTATTTTCTGCATTCCACAAATAGTTCTGACATTCACCATATGTTTGAAATTCCACGACGCAATGCAATCGCAGTCACTCAACAATGCTGAAGCAATATGAAAGCAGTCATCCATACTTTTAGCTGTTAAAATGCCCATTTCAATAATCTTTAACGCTAATCTAGCACTTTCTTCGTATGAAGGCAACATTTCATGTTGAATTTCAGACAAACTTTTCAACATAAACGACTTTTTGGGTTCATAACACTTTTCAACTTCCTTAATTGTGAGTTCAGAAAGAACAACGTTGCATCTACCCTCCTTGAACATTTGCCACAAAGCCTGCGTGTCACGCATGCGTTCGGGAGAATCTTCTTGATGCAGATAACTGATTACAGAAGTATCAAGATAAACTTTCAACTTCTTTTGAACTGAGGCAGGGACCTGATTTTCGCAGTGCATATTATCTCCTTGATAAAAAAAAACAACTGATTTTTCAGTTGCTTTAGGAGATCATTTCCAACCTCGAGATGTAATATAGAATTTTCCCATGGACTGGCAAGGGATTTATCATCAGAAGAAAATCCAGACGGCAATCCAGTAAACCATGAGGGCGAATTCCATGCCGCGGCTGATGCGAGAGAGGAAGCAACTGCCGAGTGCACCGACGGAAATGGCAAAGATGCGGAGCCAGGGTATTTCGAATCCGCGGTAGAAGAGGGATATTCCGCCAAAAAGTTCCACCCAGAGCCAGAGAAGTTGCGCAAGCACCAGATACCGCTTGCGGTTTTTGGTAAGTGATGTGGTGGAGCAGCAGATTGCCAGAGCGAACATGCGGAAGGGATAACTTTCCAACTGACAGTCCAGAGTGTCCAGCGTGAAGAAAGAGAACACACCGAAGATGAGCAGCATGGCGAGAAGTTTCCCCACTTCGGTAAAGAGTTTCAGCGGGGCGCGCCACAGGAACACGGCACTGCCGAGGGCCAAAATGCAGGCGAGAGAATTCATGAGGGCTATCATAGAGAATCCTCCCCTGCTGACGATTTTTCGACGACAAGTGAATCCGTACCGACGAGTGAATTTGCGCCGGCAATTGAATCCTCGCCGGCGAGGGCGCGCATGTGACGCACAAGGCCTACGGCTTCCTCACGAGAAATGCGGCCGCCGTAAGGATTCATGTTAATGCGACCATTCAAGATGACATTCACCAGAGAATCCTCCCCCAGTGAATCCAGGCGGCCGGCAGAAAGTTTTTGCGGCAGCGGATAGAACTCCCGAACAAACTTCTCGTTGAAACTGCCGTCAACACCGTGACATGCGGCACAGCGCGCGTTCCAGAGAGCCTCGGGCGTGGTGTTGGAGAGCGCCAGACCCGAAGTACTGAGCGCCGGGTCAGATGTATTAGGTTTCGGGCCAGAGATTTCGCCGACGGGCTCTGCCGAGGAACCGCCCGCGAAATATGCGCCAGCGGCAAAGCCAATCATGCCAACCCCTATCACAAAAAAGAGTTTTAATTTTCGAGGGGCGATTTCCCACAAATTTCGGGCGCAAAGGGCGATGCCAGCCACCAGGGCGATAAGCGGGTAAACGATGGGAATCAGGCTCACCACAGGCAAATCAAATGTGTCAAAAAATGACTGTGATGTTGCCCAAACGATGTAGAGGATGGTGACGAGAATTCCGAGAAGCAGCGGGAAGCGGAGTATGGAGAGCGTTGTTGTTTTATCGGGCGCGGCGTTCGCGGGGGCGCTGGCGGATTCGGACTCAAGGGCCACCTCCACCTCTCCGATTAAAATGTCGTCGCCGTCGAAATGCTTGCGGAGGCGAATGCGGCCGAAGGCCACCAGCGAAAGGAACAGGCCGAGACCGAAGAGGAGGAGCCCGAAATCAATCCAGCCAAAATTGCTGGCAGTTTCTGCGACTTCCGAGGGAGCCGCCAGGAAGAAGCGTTCCAGCCACATTCCGAGAATGGCGGAAAATGCAATGGCGATGCGCCCGATGGTATTTTCGCGGATGGAGGAAACCCACCAGAGTTGTGGCAGCAGGGCGCCGAAAATGAAGGCGGAAACACTCCAGTCGCCTTTCAGGGCGAAATTCCAGACCCAGAAAAGGAACATGAGCCAGCTGAAGGCCATCATGATTTTTTCAAGGAGGCGGATGCGGCGACCCTCGGCGGCGAGAAGCGCGATAACCATGGCGAGGCCAGAATAGATTGCTCCGGCAATGAAGTAGAGCGGGAAAAACGCTCCACGCCACTCGGGCACGAAAGTGACGGCGAAATCTAGGCTCACGATGGTGTGGACCCAAAGCACCAGCGGGAAAAGCAGCCAGGCCATGGGCTTGCGGAGCGTTTTCAGTTGTTCGAATTTGTGGCTACCGAGGTGTATTACGAAGAAAAGCGCAGACAGGATTCCGTAAATGGCGATGCAGCAGAAGTCCCAGACCAAGGGCGAACGCAGGTTGGCGAAGTTTTCGCGGGCATCCAAAAAGGGAATCACCATGTAGAAGTTTTCCAAAACGCCGAGGTGCATCAGCGGGAAAATAGCGGCTACAACGAGAGCGCACAAGGTGGTGAGTTCCGCAAGCATGGAGGTGCGGCGGTCCAGATGGATATCCAGCGCGAGGAAGATGGCGGAAATCAGGGTGCCTGCGTGAGCGATTCCTATCCAGAAGACAAAGAGGCTGACGGGGGTTCCCCAGAAAGTGCGCACGTCTGTAGACCAGGCCGCGGGACCTTCCCAGAGGGAATATCCCAAAGCGGCACATCCTGGAAGCAGGAGCCCAAGGCCGATGTACAGAAGAATGCGGAAAATCAACGGCGGCCTCGCATATAGACGACGGAGGGATCCAATTTGGCGATTCCTTCCGGCGCGTAGAGGTTGCGGACTTTCGCCTCCTTCACCAGGTCGGAGGATTCATCCAGCCAGTTTCCGAAAATGATGGCGTGCTTGGGGCATGCCATAGCGCAGGCGGTTTGGAGGCCCTTTCCGCGCCATGAAATTTTACCGCTCATCGTACCGACCGCGGGACCGGACTTCGCACCGGTTATGCCCGCGAGACCGGACTTCGCGCCGGCAATGGCCGCGAGACCTGCGTTCGCCTTGAAATTCATGCGGTCATTTTGTAACCGCTGGATGCAGAGGGAGCATTTCTCCATGACACCCTTATCACGCAACGGAACCTGAGGATTGAACTGCTTCGCGTGCCCGAGACTGCGGGCATCCTCATAATTAAACTTCCTCGCTTGCACCGGGCAGTTTGCGCCACAAAAACGGCTTCCGGCACAGCGCTTGTACATCATGGCGCTGAGGCCATCGGGCGTGTGGTTTGCGGCTCCCGTGGGGCATACTTTTTCACATGGTGCGTCACTGCAGTGGAAGCACATGGTGGGAATACCGTCCCGCAATTCAATCCAGTGCATAAAGCGGCCCTGCTTGGCAAGGGATTCGCTGACCAGTGGGACGTTGTTTTCCTGATTGCAGGCCAGAATACATTTTCCGCAGCCATCGCAGGCATCCAAATCGATGGCCATGCCAAAGCGATTTTCGCGGTCTGCGGGCGAAGATTTCATTTCCCCAGGCATGGGAACTTTCACCAGCCGGAACCCAGGCTTCATCTGCGCCATGGCCCTGCGGACTTCATCCTCAAAATCCTTGAGAGCTGGGCCTGAGAGTTTATCAGTCAAACCACCAGAACGGCAGCCGAAGAGGGTAAATCCCGCAGCCATGGTCATGCAAAGTTTCAGAAATTCTCGTCTATCCATAATGGACCTCTTTGCTACCGATGACAAGCCCCGCAGTAAGTGGCTGCTGGTTTGAATTTTCCCGCGGGATTTACGCCGCGGTGGCAATCCATGCAATCCTGCATGCGGAAGGATTCACCGCCATAAACATCCTGCTCCACGCCAGGCCGCGCAGTATGGCAGTCATAGCAATCTACACCTGCAGCCGCATGCACGCCGTGATGAAAAACTACATGAGGAGGAAGCACATTCTTGTGGACCCAAGGTTCCTCGGGAGCCGTTTTCATTGCAGAATCCAAAGCCTCAATTCCCGGCTTTTCCGTTAGCGGCAGGCGATGGCAATCCATGCAGTCGGCCTTCGTGGGCATAAAAGCGCGGGCATCCGTCTTCGCGCCGCTGTGACAATTCACGCAAGTGAGCCCGATGGAATCCCCGTGAAGGGAGTGGACAAAGGCAACCAGCGGCGCGGCGCTGTTCTTTGCCAGCGGCGCGGACCCGAGTTCCATGCCAGCACGCGTCGCGACCCGAGGCTCCCCCAGCAAAAAATCCGCCAGGAGAAACCCGAACAAAAGCACGATGACACCACTCCAGAAATACTTCAAATCTGCACCTCATCTCGCCAACCCATCACTTAGGGCGACCTGGATCCTCAGGATTTTCCAGAATGTACAACAGCCACGCCGTAAGCATCTTGGCCTGGGTCTCGTTCAGGGGCGAAATCTCCATGGGGGGCCAATCGTCGGGGTGTTTCGGAGTCGGTTTCATCAGATATTCCACCATGGCCTTCGGGTTTTCCGCATACTGTGCCACATTGTCGTGCATGGGCGGCGCCGCAAACTTCCGGGCCCAGCGATGGCAGGCCTTGCATTCGCTATTGTAGTAGGCCGCGGCCTCGGTTTTCAGCGAATCCGTCACCTGGGGAAGCACAAAAACATCTGCGGCAAAAAGCGCACAAACCACCACAAACACCCAGATGAGAATTCTTGAATATCTCATGGCCATAAATATAAATGTTTTCCAATCCGACGAGAAAAAATGGTATTATTTAAGCATGATAGAAAGAATTAAAGGCATTCTCGTGGAAAAAAGCCCCACTTTCGTCGTGGTGGACTGCGCTGGCGTCGGGTACGGCATCAACATCACCGCCAATACGGCAAGCCAATTGCCCGAAGTAGAGCAGAACGTCACCCTGCACACGCACCTGGTGGTCCGCGAAGATGCCATGACCCTCTTCGGTTTTGCGGACAAGTTTGAGAAAGAAGTGTTCCTTATGCTTTTGGATGTGAATGGGGTTGGCCCGAAAATGGCCCAGCGGATTTTGTGCGGAGGCTCTCCCAAGGATTTGCTCGCCATGATTGCAGGCGACAACAAGGCCGCATTGAACAAGATCAAGGGCCTCGGCAAAAAGACCACGGAACAGATGGTGCTCACCTTGAAAGACAAGGCCGCCGTGCTGCTCCAGTCCACCGGTTTGGACGCAACCCTCACCCTCGCCTCTCCCTCCGGACTTACGGGCGCCCGCATGGAAGCCGTCCTCGCCCTCCACACCCTCGGCGTGAAGGACCCTGCCGCAGAAAAGGCCGTAGTGAAGGCAGCCGAAGTTCTCGGCGACGAAGCGGATGCCGCCACCCTCATCCCCGAAGCGCTGAAATACCTGTAAGGCGCAGCAAATTACTTTGTTCAAAATCTGTGGACGTAAAAATTAATGGCGCGGTAAAAATGGATAAAATGGGTTGGCATGTTTGTCTAATGCGGGAAAGGAAAGTTTGAAATGGCAAGAATGACTGAAGCTGAAGCTCTGGATTTGTTCCTCAACGCCCCTCTGGACGAACTTTGCGCCATGGCAAATGCGGTAAAGGAAGATCTCCACGGAAAGAAAGTTTTCTGGGTGAATAACAGACAAATTAACTACACGAACGTCTGTGTGCTCCACTGCAAATTCTGTGCCTTCAGCCGCATCAAAAAAGACAGCCCCACCGCCTACGACTGGGACTACGAAACCATCCGGGAAAAAGCCGCTTTTGCCATCGAGAATGGCGCGCGGGAACTCCACATCGTTGGGGGCCTCCATCCGGACCATCCCTTCGACTACTACATCGAAATGCTCCGGAAACTGCGGGCGGAATTCCCCCAGGCCAATCTGAAGGCCTTTACCGCGGTGGAAATCTGCCACTTCGCGAAACTTTCGGGCCAGACTCCGGAACAGATTATGCAAACCCTCAAGGATGCGGGCCTCGACGCCCTTCCCGGCGGTGGCGCAGAAATCCTCGTGCAGAGCGTTCGAGACCAGATTTGTCCCGGGAAGGAAACGGGAGAAGAATGGCTCGCGGTACATCGGGCAGCCCACAAGCTCGGCATCCCCACAAACGCCACCATGCTCTTCGGGCACATTGAAAAGCCGGAGCACCGCATCACTCACATGAAAATGCTGCGGGACTTGCAGGACGAAGCACCGGGATTTTTCGCCTTCATCCCTCTGGTGTACCATCCGGAACACAACGCTCTCCATAACATCGTGCCAAACATCACCTCGGAAGAAGACATTCTCCGCACGGTGGCGGTAGCACGCCTGTTTTTGGACAACTTCCCTCACATCAAGGCCTACTGGATTCAGATGGGCATTGAAACCGCCATGAAGGCGCTGCACGCGGGCGCTTCCGACTTGGACGGCACCATCGTAGAGGAAAAAATCACGCATGCCGCCGGCGCAAAAGTTCCCGTGGGCATGACTCCGGAAAAAATGAAGAACCTCATCGTGAATGAGGGACTTATCCCTGTGGAACGCGACGCCAAATACGAAACGTACTAAGCAATTCACAATTCAAAATTCAAAATTCAAAATTAGTTCTCTGGCACGGTACTTCGTCCGACACTTCTCGTAATTAATAGTTCATAATTTATAATTCATCTCCGTGACCTCCGTCACATTCTTCACTGCTTTCATCTCGCCAAAATCCTAAATCCAAGCAAATTAAAGCCATCGAAACGGCATTTTTGTATTTTTTCACGCGTAATTCACAATAAACCATAAAAATGGAGATATCATGAAACTTTCTACTCGTGCAATTGCTGAAGCAATCGGTACATTCTGGCTGGTGTTCGGCGGCTGCGGTGCAGCTGTCCTCGCCTGCGGCGTTCCCACTACCGGAATCGGCTACGTTGGCGTTTCTCTCGCCTTCGGTCTTACCGTTCTCACCATGGCATATGCCATCGGCCACATTTCCGGTTGCCATCTGAACC
Organism: Fibrobacter sp.; assembly: GCA_024398835.1. Lineage (GTDB taxonomy): Bacteria > Fibrobacterota > Fibrobacteria > Fibrobacterales > Fibrobacteraceae > Fibrobacter. Next base: position 119,106 of record JAKSIK010000005.1, on the reverse strand, counting down.
CGGCTGTGACTCTCGGCCAGGTTGCTGGCGGTCGCTTCCCTGCTAAGGAAGCTCCGGCCTATATCATTGCACAGTGCATCGGCGGCATCATCGCTGCTGGCGTCCTCTTCGCAATTGCCTGCCCGGACCTCACCAACGCTGGCATCGGCGCTTTCGCCACCAACGGCTGGTCTGACGAACTCACCAACGGTCTCAACGCTTTCGGCGGCAAGGCTACCGGCATGCTTCCGGCCTTCCTCATCGAAGTGGTTCTCACCGCTGTGTTCCTGTTCGTGATCATGGGTGCTACCGACGGTCGCGCTCCCGCTGGCTTTGCTCCTATCGCCATCGGCCTCTGCCTCACCCTCATCCACCTCATCAGCATTCCCGTGACCAACACCTCTGTGAACCCGGCCCGTTCTACTGCTGTTGCCGTGTTCGTTGGCGGTGCTGCCTTGAAGCAGCTCTGGCTCTTCTGGGTTGCCCCGATTCTCGGCGGTGTCATCGGTGGCTTTGCTTACAAGATGATTTGTGAAAAGAAATAAGGCGAGTGATACACAGGTCTCCCCCTGATTTTGAAGAGGCTTCCAACTAGATGTTGGAGGCCTTTTTTGTACCCGAAACAGCCTATTTATTCCAACCCATATCTTGCCACAACCTTATTTTATTCATAGTTTTGGTGCGAACCGTTGGGCAAAACTTGCCACATACGGAAACTTTTGACCGGAGCGTCATTATACGATTTATTGAGTTTTCTTAGCCCTTTGCTAGAACTCATCTCATTCCCCTTTCAAGGCCTATTACAGAAATCCATTCCGAAGGAATGCGTTTTCGTTGCGTGGCGCACTCATCATGAAAAAAATAATTGTTGTCAATAACCCCAAGAATTGGAAATTTCACATCCCAGAAGCAGAAATCATCTCTGCCAAGGATTACCTCACCCAGCACGATTTCACAAAGGAGAAGTCTCTCCGCGTGTTCAACCTGTGTCGGGATTACAGTTACCAGAGCAAGGGATATTACGTTTCCCTCCTAGCGGAAGCCCGGGGCCACAAGGTCATCCCCAATGTGAAAAACATCCGGGATTTCAAGGCTCCGGCGGTGGTGAAAATCGTGAGCGACGACATCGACGAACTCATCCAAAAAAGCCTAAGGCACTTGACCGGAACGGAATTCGCCCTCTCCATCTATTTCGGGCAGAACGTGAGCCCGCAATACCTGGAGCTGTCCCAGGAACTGTACCGCATTTTCCAGGCTCCGCTACTGCGCGCAAAATTCATCTTCAAGCAGAAGTGGTTCATCCAGAGCATCCGGCCCATCTGCGTGGACGAAATTCCCGAAACCCACAAAGAGATGGTGGACAAATTTGCGCAGGAATATTTCGAGAAGACACGCTTTGTGTCAGCGAAGAGCGAGGAATATCTCTACGACTTGGGCATTCTCATCAATCCCGACGAAAAGGAACCTCCAAGCAACAAGCAGGCCATCCACAACTTCATCGAGGCTGCCCAGGAAACAGGATTCCGGGTGGAACTCATCACCAAGAAGGATTACCACCGGGTTGGCGAATTTGACGCCATTTTCATTCGTGAAACAACCAACGTGAATCACCACACCTACGCCTTTGCCCGCCGCGCCCAGAGTGAAGGCATCGCAGTCATTGACGACCCGGATTCCATCCTACGCTGCTCCAACAAAGTTTATCTGCAGGAACTGATGGATGTAGGCAAGATTCCAGCGCCGAAAACCATCATCGCCCACAGCGAAAACCGCCACACTCTGGCGAAGGAACTGGGGTTCCCCATGGTCATCAAGGCTCCAGACTCCAGTTTCTCCCTCGGCGTGAAGAAGGTGGCCGACAAGGCGGAGATGGAACAGGTGCTGGACGAGATGTTCGAGAAAAGCGACCTACTCATCGCGCAGGAATATACGCCTACGGAATTCGACTGGCGCGTGGGCATTCTGGATGGCCGGCCCATCTACGCCTGCAAATACTACATGGCCAAGGACCACTGGCAAATCTACAACTGGAATTCTGCGGACAAGGACGAAATCTGCGGCATGTTCGACACGGTTCCTATCGAGATGGTACCTCACGGCATCGTGAAAACGGCGCTCCGTGTGGCGTCTATGATTGGGAACGGACTCTACGGCGTAGATTTGAAGGAAGTGAATGGGAAGCCCATGGTCATCGAAGTCAACGATAATCCGAGCATTGACGCTGGAATCGAAGACCAGGTGGCGAAAAAGAAGCTGTACCTTTCCATCATGCGCTCTCTGCGGCACCGCATTGAAGACCGCCTGAATGCAGCCCAGCAGAAGATTCTGCAACACGAGAGAGAGGTGTATTTTTAATTCAAAATTAAAAATGCAAAATTCAAAATTTTATCTAACGTAGACTTAATTATAAATTATGAAGTATGAATTATGAAGTATGAGATATTTCAAAGGAAGAACTCTCTCGAAATAATTTTGCATTATGAATTTTGTTGAGGCGAGCGAAACGACCGAGCTTGCTCGGGCACTTCCGAGCCGAAGTCAAAATGAGTGCAAAGCATTAATTATTGATTATGAATTTTAAATTGTAAATTGTGAATTATGAATTGCTATAAGATTTGGGAACGCTTTGGCGTAGAAATGGAATATATGATTGTGGATAGGGACACCCTTCAGGTTCTCCCCCGAGCAGATATTCCCCTTGGAAAAGACCACGAAGGCAACCAGCTTTCCGACGTAGAGTATGACGACATCGGCTTGTCCAATGAACTGGTGAGCCACGTACTGGAATTCAAATGTGCACACCCGAAATCAAAATTTGACGGGCTTGGAAAGCGGTTCCATCACGAAATCCGCCGCGCCAACAAGAAGCTGGAAAAAATTAACGCCATGCTTTTGCCCAGCGCCGCCCACCCCTTTATGGACCCCGCGGATAAGGTGCTGTGGCCCTACGAATGCAAGGAAATCTACGACTGCTACGACCAGATTTTCAACTGCAGCGGGCACGGCTGGAGCAATCTGCAATCCACACACCTGAACCTCTCCTTCGATGGAGATGACGAGTTTGGCGATTTGCACGCGGCCATTCGCGTGCTGTTACCGTTACTTCCCGCCATTGCCGCCAGCAGCCCCTATCTGGACGGAAAATTCAGCGGATTTCTGGATGCCCGCATCGAAACTTACAGGCACAACCAGGATAAAATTCCGAGCATTGCGGGGAAAGTCATTCCTGAACCCGTCTATACCTACGACGACTACAACAAAGTCATTTTCGAGAAAGTGAAAGCGGACATCGCGCCACACGATCCGAAACACCTGCTGAACCACTTTTTCCTCAATAGCCGTGGCGCCATCGCTCGATTCGACCGCGGTGCCATCGAAATCCGCCTGGTAGACATTCAGGAATGCCCCAACGCCGATATCGCCATCGCGGAACTGGAAGTAGCCACTCTGAAAGCCATCAGTTGCGGAAAACTTTCGGACGCCACCTCTATGAAGGAATACCGGGAGAAATTGCGCGCAATGGACACCGACAAGCTGGCGGACCTTCTGGTTCGCACCGCCAAAGATGCGGAAAATACCATCATCGACTGGCCCGAATTTACAGCGATGTTCGGGCTGAGCGAGGAAACTGCCGCGACGAAAACCGCCCGCGCAGCCTCGGCCAGCAAGAAGATTACCGCCGGCGATGTATGGAAGCACATCTACAGCGTTGTCAAGAACGACATCACCGAGGTATCGCAGACATTTCTCGAAAAGATGCTTGCCCGCGGAACGCTGGCCAGCGCCCTCTACAAAAACCTCGGCGACTCCCCCTCCCGCGAAGCCTTTATCTGCCAATACAAAAAACTGGCGGATTGCCTCAGTCATAATCGGCTGTACGAAGGTTAGTGCCCGTTTTCTTTACTATATTACCCTCTGGTAATTTTTTAACCCGAGCCCATTCGTGGGCACAACAAATAAGGAAGAAACAATGGCTGACAATCTGTCCGCACTCGGCAAGGCCCGCAAGGCCTACCAGCCGAAACTCCCCGTCGCTCTCCGCGGCGGTGCTCTCAAGGTAACGCTCAACAAGGGCAAGGCTACTGAATCCGTCCGCGACCAGGCCAAGATCAAGGCTCTGTTCCCGAACACCTACGGCGCTCCGTACATTTCCCTCAAGAAGGCCACCAAGGCTCTCAAGGGCAAGGCTCTCAACGTGGGCGTGGTGCTCTCCGGCGGTCAGGCTCCTGGTGGACACAACGTCATTGCAGGTCTTTTTGATGGCATCAAGAGCATTGACAAGAAGAGCAAGCTCCTTGGCTTCCTCGGCGGTCCTTCCGGTCTCGAAAACGGCAAGTTCATCGTGATCAACGAAAAGATCATGGACTCCTACCGCAACACTGGTGGATTCGACATCATCCAGTCCGGCCGTACCAAGCTGGAAACTGAAGAACAGTTCCAGAAGTGCATGGCTGTTGCCAAGGCTCAGAAGCTGGACGCCATCGTCATCATCGGCGGTGACGACTCCAACACCAACGCTGCCGTTCTCGGCGAATACTTCCAGGCCCACGGCGCTAGCTGCGTGGTTTGCGGCTGCCCGAAGACCATCGACGGCGACTTGAAGAACGAATACATCGAAACCTCCTTCGGTTTCGACACCGCTGTGAAGACCTACTCCGAACTTATCGGCAACATCATGCGCGACGCTAACTCCGCCCGCAAGTACTGGCACTTCATCAAGCTCATGGGCCGTAGCGCTTCCCACATCGCATTGGAAGCCGCTCTCCAGACCCATCCGAACATCTGCCTCATTTCTGAAGAAGTGAAGGGCAAGAAGATGAAGCTGAAGCAGGTCATCAAGTATGTGGCCGACATCGTTGCCGACCGTGCCGCTCAGGGCAAGAACTTCGGTGTGGCCCTCATTCCGGAAGGCCTCCTGGAATTCATCCCGGATGTTGGCGTTCTTATTTCTGAACTTTCTGAAGCTCTCGCCCACCACGAAAAAGAAGTGGAAGGCCTCGACACTGCTGCCAAGGTTGAAAAACTCTGCAAGTGGGTCAGCAAGGCTTCCGCCGAAGTGCTCAAGAGCCTCCCGGCATTCGTTCAGGCACAATTGATGCTGGAACGCGACAGCCATGGCAACGTTCAGGTTTCCCTCATCGAAACCGAAAAGCTCATCATCGAGATGGTGAAGAAGGACCTCAAGAGCCGCAACAACTTCAAGGGCAAGTTCTCCGCTCTCAACCACTTCTTCGGTTACGAAGGCCGCTGCGCTGCTCCGTCCAACTTCGACGCCGACTACTGCTACAGCCTGGGCTTCACTGCCTCTGTGCTCGCCTTCAACAAGATGAACGGCTACATGAGCTCTGTTCGTGACCTCACCAAGGGCATCGAAAAGTGGGTTGCCGGTGGCATTCCTATAACCATGATGATGAACATCGAACGTCGTCACGGCGCAGACAAGCCGGTGATTCAGAAGGCTCTCGTGGAACTGAACGGCAATCCGTTCAAGTTCTTCGCCAAGAACCGCGATGTTTGGGCCAAGACTGAATCCTACTCCTACCCGGGTCCGATCCAGTACTGGGGTCCGAGCGAAGTTTGCGACATCACAAACTTTACCATCAAGCTGGAACGCGGCGCCAAGGTTTAATGTTTCTCGAAGGCGTCTGCTGCGTTGCATCGCCCCTCACGTAGATTTAACTACGCTACGGGGCTCTGCGCCTGGCATCCATCCTTCGATAAACTAATGAACTAAAAAATCCCTTCCGTAAAAACGGAAGGGATTTTTTTGCTGAAAACAGAGTGAAAACTTAATCCCCGTTGATGCAGCGAACAGAATAGGCGTTGTTCTTCCCGTGGCTAGGCACCAGCTGACGCACCAACTGGTCGCTCATGCGGCCCATGGCCCAAAGCCAAATGGTTTCGTTACGGCCATTCTGACTGCTCCAGAATCCCGTATATTCGCCCATATCCTCATAGCGAACGGTCTTCGTTCCAATGACTTTTCGATAACCCGAGGAATACACGCTGAAACCATATTCGTCCGTGCCACCGCCGCCTTGCCAACCTGTGGTAGCCTTTAATTTGTTCGCAAACGCACCACATTTTTCCACCCCATCGTAGCACTGGGTAAGGCCAGTGAGCATATCAGACCACTCGCGGTCACGGGGCAAATGCCAACCCTTGGGGCACGCCTTTCTCGCCCCTTCCAAATCATAGAGACGACCGCTGCGGATGCAATAGGAATCCTTGTCCTCGTAGCACCAGGAATGACCTTCCACATTATAGTTCGCATTCTGGGCAAACCATTCGCGGCCTTCCACCTTGATGGTGCGGTACATCTGGCCATCGCGAGGGTCCTTGAAGAAGGAAGAATTTTCGCGAATGGTGGCGCGATGCTCCTGCTCTTCCTGACGGAGTTTTGCCACCTGTTCCCGCTTATACTTTTCGTACCCTTCCAAATTGTTGACCCAGTATTTCTGCGCCTCCGCATTATCAAACTTGATTCTCAAATCATAAACTGCATAAAGATCGTCACCGCAGGCCAAGTCCACGCCGGCGATATTCACAATGAGGGTTACCGGATTCTTCTTCCCGAATTCCATGGGCTTGTCAAAGTAAGAAATCCAGGCTTCCTTAGTATCCTTGCACTCTTTGTAGAAGGTTCCGCTCTCAAATTTATCCAGCGGCAGCGTTATCTTGCCAGAGACAGAGAAGGCGAACTTGTCATCCTCAATCTTGAAGGAAACGGGCTGCACATTCTTGTAATGAGTGTACTTGCCAAAGGAGTACTTCCCTACAACCTTCGCCGAGGTGTATTCTCCCTGACCTTCCGCATGGTAGATGGCGTCCCAGCTCTTTGGAGCGGCTGCCCAGGACAAAACCGACAATAACCCAATCCACACTACCCAACGCACGACACAATTGCAAGTCACAAGAGAATCCTCATTTAAAGACAAAAGAAAGCTAGCTTTTTTAAAAACAATGCTCCCCCCATTGATTGGCAAAATATGCTACATTTAGGGCATGTCCATGACTCGTTACATTTTGCAGATTCACTGCCCTGACCAAAAGGGGCTCATTGCCGGCACGACCCAGGTTCTCGCCAAGGCCGGAGCCAACATCATCGATTTACAGCAACACACCGCAAAAGATATTGAAACCTTCTTCCTGAGGGCGGTTTTCGAAATCGAGCCCGCCGATGTGGAAGAAGTCCGCAAGCACTTGGAAACGCTTGGCCCCCACCTCCAACTGGACTGGAAACTCTACGACACCAGCAAAACAGAGCGTGTGGCCATTTTCGTCTCCAAGACGGACCACTGCCTCTACGATTTGCTCTTGAAGCGCCGCGACGGCGACCTCCCCTGTGAATTCAGCTGCATTGTAGGAAACCATCCAGACCTGGGCCCCATCGGCGGTACCTTTGGCGTACCCTTCTACTACGTGCCCTCCAATCCAGATAAGAGCATTCCCGAGAACCGCTTCCGCGAAATTATTGCGGAAACCAAGACCGACACTATCGTCCTCGCCCGCTACATGCAGATTCTCTCCTCCGAATTTACCGAGGAGTTCAAGTACCGCGTCATCAACATCCACCACGGATTCTTGCCTGCTTTCAAGGGCGCTAAGCCATACCACCAGGCCTGGCACAAGGGCGTGAAGATTATCGGTGCTACCGCCCACTTTGCCACAGAAGATCTGGACCAGGGGCCCATCATCTGTCAGGATATCCAGCGCGTGCCCGAAACCGCCAGCATTGACGAACTGGTAGAACTGGGTAAGGATATTGAAAAAAGAACTTTGTCTGCCGCACTCAAACTCTGGCTTGAACACCGGGTGTTTGTCTATGCGGGTCGAACCTTCATTCTCTAAGGAGATACTATGGCCGAAGAACAGAAAGACATCGAAGTAAAGCCCGCAGAAGCTGCCAGCACTGCTCCCGCAGCCGAACAGCCTGCCGAGGCCACAACTGAAACTGTTCCCACTAGCGGTGCAGCAACTGAAACCGTTCCCGCAACGGAAGCCTCGCCCGCTGCTGAAGAAAAATCCGAGCCCGAAGTCATCATCCAGACAGAACGGGGTTTCGCCCACTATGTTGGCTTTGCCCTGCTTTGCGTGCTCTGCGTCTGCTTCTTCTTTATGCCAGGGATTGCCCTCACCTTCGGCGTGAGTCAGCTGGTTTCCTTAAACGGTGCCGCAGCCTGGATCTTCAGCGCCATCCTCAGCGTCATCATCTGGCTCATTTTCAAGTTGAAAATCAAGGGTTTCAAAAAATCCTTCTACTGGTATGTGGCCTTCTGCGTGGTGGTTCTTGCCATCCTCATCGGCATTGAGGTCGCCACCGAAAAATTCAATGTATTTGCAAGCATTTTCGCCCTTCTCACTGGCGCAAATGCATAAGCCTATTTAATCGAGAGTTCTTATGACACAGAAAGATTCCTTCGTTCATTTTCTTGTTGAATCCGGCGCTCTGAAGTTTGGCGATTTTGTCACCAAGAGCGGCCGTAATACGCCCTACTTTATCAATACTGGAGAGTTCCGCACTGGAGCATCCCTTTCCAAGCTCGCCGAATTCTACGCCGCCGCATTCATGAAGCATTTTGACGGAAAGGCCCAGAACCTCTACGGACCGGCCTACAAGGGCATACCCCTCTGTGCCGCTACTGCAATGAAGCTCTCCGACGTGTACGCCAAGAACCTCACCTTCACTTACAACCGCAAAGAAGTGAAGGACCACGGCGAAGGCGGCTCTCTGGTGGGTTACAAGTATGCCGAAAAGACCAACGTGGTCATCATCGAAGACGTGATTACCGCGGGAACTTCCGTGAACGAAACCATGCAGGCCCTCTCTCAAATCGAGAACGCCAATGTCATCGGGCTTCTCATCTCTGTGGACCGCAAGGAAAAGCTGGACAATGGCAAATCCGCCCTCCAGACCGTTCAGGACGAATACAGCATTGAAGCCCACAGCATCGTGGACATCAACGACATCATTGCATTCCTGGAAAGCGAAGAAAACCGCAAGGCCATCAACGCTCCGGAAGGCATTTTGGACAAGGTCTACGCCTACCGCGAAAAATGGGGCGCGAAGTAAAGTAGCCGCCCCTTTGGGAGTGTAATGGTCCGCCGGTTTCTCGGAATATGGTGCTTATTGTTCTGCCTCCTCATGGGGTGCGGAACGAGTTACCAGTGGTCTAAAAGCCATCCGGCATACCACCAGGCTCCCACAGGCACACTTGCCGTTATCGGTAGCGAGAACGCATTCCTTCTAACCCGTTCCAGCTGGTTTGCAAAGAAGCTGGAGATTGGCGCAGACAGCGTCCAAGTGACCATGCGCAATTTTTGCGAGAAAAAATTCTTGCAGGAATTGACTCAGTTCTACCCAACCCTCACAAAAATTCCAGACAAGGAGTTGCAGGTTTTCCCAGAAGAAAGCCAGCGCTTGGATGAACGCATCTTTATGAAGGGCCGCCTGCCGGAACAGGGAATTTCTTTGAAAGATAGCGCCGGGAACATTCCACCACTTGTTCTCATTCTCCATGAAGTCATTATCGGGACAGACCTGAAGCGGGAAGATTACTTCGACTACGCTTTGATGCAGAACGAAAGTCCTGAGAAAAAGACTTCCAACAATCTCAGCGCCATAGCCTCTTACACTTTGTGGGACAACGTGAAACAGCGCCCCTTGTTCAGCGCCGTGGATGAAATACAGATTCCCATTCAGAAGCCGAATCTGGGAAATTTTGAACAAATGACTGCAAGGATTGTCCAGAAAATCAAAGAAAATCTAGACAAGGGAGTGGTGCGATGAATAAAATTCACTTGCTCCTTATTCTCGCGCTACTTCTTGCAGCACCGCTGTTTGCTGGCGACGTCTACTCCAATAGCCATCCTACCATCTGGAAGGACGGAGAAATTCTCATCTGGACTTTGGACACCTACCCCGTTGTGGATCCCAAGGAATTCTGCCTCTCCCTCAAGCGTAACAACACTGGCATTGGCGACCCAAAATGCCGCCTTCTAGGCGAATGGGAGCGAGATTCCATCGCCGTCCGTTACGCCACCTGGCTCAAGGCAAATATGGAGCCCGGGCTCAAAGCAGAATACCTGCGTGCACGCCACCCCGCTATGGTTGCAAAACTACAGTCCGTTGAAGACAAGACTGTTCTCTTCATGGCAAAAGATGGAGACAACGTTCTGGTGGCCTTCTTTGACGAGACTGCTTCGGAACCTAAAATTGCGGGTAAAGTCCACTATCAGGACGATAAAATCGCCCTCGGAGATGAAATTGCAAGCCTCTTTTTCTCTGGCCCTGCCAAGCGAAGGCTCTCCAAAGAAGAACGGCAAAAGCTAGCCACCGAACCGGACGAATACTATCAGGAAGTTCCCAATTTCAAGGGCTGGGTGGGCGTTGGCGGCGGTTACGCACAAGCAAAAATTCCATTGACCCCCGACGATTGGTATGATAGCCATATCAAGAGTACCGTCCGTAATTATCGCATTACAAAGGATTCCGCAAGTCTCTGGAATTTCATTGACGATTCAGAACCCTATCTCGCCCTCTATGCTGGCGGAACCTGGTATGGTTTTATCGGCATCGAAATTATGTATCGCTACTCCAAGCATTCCGTCAAAATCGACAACAAAGATACCATCTACAAAGAGCTGGACTACTGGGATTTTTCACAGCATTCCATTGGCCTCAATGTCATTCTTTCCCGCTCCTTTGATGCTACAAAATGGATGAACATCACGCCCTTCGCCTTTCTCGGATTCCAGTACTGCTTCTTTGTGGAGGATATTGGTTTGAAAAGCGGCGTGGACGAGCCCTCCCGATACTACAAAACTCGCATTGAATTCGAAGATGCCTACAAAGGTGCCGTGGTTGGCATTGGTTCCCAATTCATTTTCGCCAAGCATTACGGCGTAAGCTTTAGAACGGGGATTTCCAGCCGCGGATTCAACATGTATTCCGACCCGTCCCCTGATGCTGCTGCAGAGCCCACCACAATCGGAGCTTCCACCATTGATTGGTTCATTGGCGGCGGATTGGAATACCACTGGATGTTATAATTTTACTAGATTTGCGCTCACTATGAGTGAAGTAAATCCTTTTTTGACGCCGGTCAAAATTATTGAGCCTGAACACAAGCTCCCCGACTATACCTTTGAAATGCTCCCCGAAGAACAGAAGGCTGTTCTTCAAGAACACGGCTGGAACCAGCTGATGCCTGTCCAGCGGAAAACCATCCCCTACATGCTTGCCGCCCGCGATATGCTGGTGCAGTCCAAAACCGGTTCCGGAAAGACTGGAGCCTACGTGCTGCCCCTCCTCCAGGTGATTGAACGCGGACACTTGTTCCCCCAGGCATTGATTTTGGTGCCTACCCGTGAATTGGCGATGCAAGTCCAGGATGAAATTGAAAAACTTTCCAAAGGGACTGGCATTAAATCCGTCGCCATCTTTGGCGGTGTATCTTATGAACCCCAGTTGAAGGCGCTCCGCGAAGGCGTGCACATCATCGTGGCGACACCGGGCCGCCTGATGGACCACGTGAGCCGCGGCAATGTGGATTTTCTCTCGGTCCGCGATTTGATTCTGGATGAAGCGGATGAAATGCTCTCCATGGGCTTCTATCCCGACATGCAGAAAATCCGCCGGTATTTGCCCAAGGCCCTCGCCTGCACAATGTTCAGCGCTACCATTCCCCAGACGGTGAAGAGTCTCGCCCGGGAATTCCAGCGCCCCAGTGCAGAATTCCTTTCCCTCAGCTACGATCAGGTGATTGCCAACAACCTGGAGCACTATGTTTACTGCTGCGATGTGATGGAAAAAGATTCCATGACCATCAAGGTGCTGGAATACTACAACCCCGAAAGCTGCATGATTTTCTGCAACAAGAAGAGCGACGTCAGTTATCTGGAACAGGTTCTCACGGGCTATGGTTTTAAGGTGGGCGCACTTTCGGGCGATGTGGCGCAATCCATGCGCGAAAAGACCCTCAACGCCTTCCGCAAGCAGGAAATCAAGATTCTCATTTGCACGGACGTTGCCGCCCGCGGTATTGACGTGGACCACGTGACCCATGTGATTGTGTACGACCATCCCGCAGACCATGAAGTCTACGTGCACCGCAGCGGCCGTACAGCTCGCGCCGGGAAGAGCGGCCTCTGCATTTCACTCATTACGCCTGTGGAAGAAATCGAAATCAAGCAGACCGCTGCAGATTTCGGCATCAACTTCCAAAAGCAGGAACCCCTGACAGATGAAGCCATCGCAAAGAAGGTCAGTGAACGCCTCCGCGCCCGTCTGGAACAGGAACGGAATCATTTTGGCGGTCAAAAAGCTACTGAACGCATCAGCCGCTACCTCCCCTTGGTGAAGGAACTCTCTAGCGTCCCGGAAGACGCCATGCTCCTCGCTTATTTGTTGGATAAATACGCTTGGAAGAAGTAATTATTAATTATGAAGTATGAAGTATGAATTACGAAGTATGAAGTATGAAAACGTCATTGCGAGGCCGAAGGCCGTGGCAATCTAAGAAAGAGTTGAATGAAGTAGTATGGCTAAGATAAAGATTAAATCCGCAAAAGAAATTGAACTTATCCGCGACGCAGGTGCACTTGCCGCAGAAACCCTCATTCGCGCTGGCGAAATGTGCAAGCCCGGCGTCTCTACGCTGGAAATTGATGAATTCATCGGGGACTACACCCGAGACCATAAAGGCATTTCCGCCTGCAAAGGCTATCACGGCTACCCCCGTTACGCCTGCATCAGCATCAACGAAGTGGTTTGCCACGGCATTCCTCGCGCAGACACCATCCTCAAGGATGGCGACATCGTCAACATCGACATCACCACAATCCTTCAGGGGTATCACGGTGATACCAGCGCCATGTTCTGCGTTGGCAAAGTAAGCAACATCGCCCAGGAACTAGTGGACACCGCAAAATTCTGCATGGAAGAAGGCATCCGCGCCGCTGGCGAACAAGGTGCACGCTTCTGTGATATTGGTTGCGCCATTCAGGACATCGCTGACGAGCACGGTTTTGGTGTGGTGGAAGACTACTGCGGGCATGGCATTGGCCGCGGCTTCCATGAGGAACCCACTGTCTATCACTTCCGCAATAACGAACTTCGTCAATTTGTGGAAATCGGAAACGTCTTTACCGTGGAGCCCATGATTAACGTGGGCCGCCCTGGCACAAAAGTGCTTTCCGATGGCTGGACAGCAGTGACATGCGATGGCTCTCTAAGCGCCCAGTGGGAACATACCGTTGTCCGCACCAAGAACGGCATGGAAATCCTCACCCTCCCGAGGTAAGTTTTATGAGCCTCCTCGGTAATCTCCGCGACAAAGCAGTAGAAGCCCTCGTCCGCAATAACGAGCTGGTGAAGCGCTTTGGCGAGGTGCAGTCCATCTCCATCGATTCCGAGAAGGGAACCGCCGATGTTTCCGTTTTGCTTCATGGAGAAATTGCCCCGCTTCAATTCCGCGGTTATTACTTCTTTGATACTGCAGATGATGGAAAAACAGATGTAGTCGTCCGAAAAATCACCTGCGAACGCCTCTGGATTAACGAGGCTCTCGATTTCTGGCTCAACAAAACCACACTCCGCTATACCCTTCCGGGAATAACGGGCGGCATCGCTAAAATACTTTTTTAAAGCCCCATAGCAAGGCCACCAATTTGGCGAGCCAAGTATGTGGCGTAATTATCTGTCATGCCGCTGACAAAGTCCAGCACCTGATGGTAAGCTTCTGCAGTAGTGACGCTCTGGCCAATCTTTGCCTGTCCAATCAACCGCACAATTCTATCGGCGCGGTAAGAATTGCGACCATTCTGGCGGTAATCGTGAACGCCATTGACGAAGGCATCCAAGACCGTACTTAGAGTGGTATAACTTCCCACTTCCAGCTCCGTTTTGCGACGGTCTGGATAAATACGTTCTATGCCCAGGCGTTTTGCAATGCGGATTCCGTTCATCACATCTGAGCGGGAAAGATCCGTCAAATGCTTTTCCAAAGTTCCATTCATGATTTCTTCGTAGTGATTCACGAATGTGACGGCCACATCATCAATGAGATTCTGGATGGCACGACCGCGAACACTGCTGAGGAAATCCCGGAGGTTCATTCCGTTCTCCTGGTATTCCTTGTCAATGTCCACCTCGGGGCCACAAAGGTAGCTGAACATATCCCGCACATCTGCAAAATAAAGAATGCCAAGTTCGATGGCATCTTCCACATCCAAAATGGAATAGCAGATATCATCAGCGGCTTCCATCAAATACACCAGCGGATGACGCATCCATTTGCCGGGGGCGATTTCAGGAATTCCCAAAACCTCCGCCGTATTGCGGTACAAATCCGCTTCCGTAGAGAAGAGGCTTGTGGGGCTACCATATTTTGCCAGCTGTGGGTACTTCACCATGGAACCAATGGTTGCGTACGTCAGCCGCATTCCACCATCCAGAAAGTGATATTCCAGCTTACTCAAAATGCGGTGACCTTGGGCATTACCATCGAAATTCTCGAAGTCAGCAATTTCCTTGTCGGAAAGATCCTTCAATGGCGCGCTATTGCGGTTCTTGCGGAACCACTCGCGAATAGCCGCCTCGCCGGCATGGCCAAAGGGAGGATTTCCAATGTCATGAGCCAGACAAGCCGACTGCACAATCATGCCGAAATGGAATTCATTAAAATACTGCGGCAGATATTTTTTGATGAGATGATAAACCGTAATAGCAAGACTGCGTCCCACGCTAGAAACTTCGATGCTGTGGGTCAAACGGCTATGCACATGGTCGTTCACCGAGAAAGGATGCACCTGAGTTTTGCGACCTAGACGACGAAACGCCGTAGAAAAAACAATGCGGTCATAGTCGCGATGAAAATCAGAGCGGTTGGGATCCCTATCAGCAGGGTGCCCATAACGTGTTGCCGAGAGAAGTGTTTCCCAATTGAGCATTTTTACCCCGCCGTCCTAGAAAACCACCAAATCGTTTTTGTGAACCAATTCATCCGGGACATCCGGGCCCAAAATGGAATGGACTTGCGCCGTCTTTTTCCGGAGCACCAATTTCAAGGTTTCGCTGTCAAAGCCTGCAACACCGCGAGCGATAGCGTTCCCTGCCTCATCCAGAATTTCAATCAAGTCACCTTTGTCAAAATGCTTCCGCACGGCAGTAACGCCCACGGGAAGAAGGCTGGAATGTTTTTCTTGAAGGGCTTTTGCACCACCTTCATCTACCACCACACTTCCGCGAGGTGTGGTAATAAAGCTGAGCCAGCGCTGACGGCTATTGAGTTTCGTCTTCGCACCCGCAAAAAGCGTCCCTTTTGCATTTTCAAAAATCACCTGATGAGGCAGCACCTTCATACCGTTAGCAAGGAAGGCACTCACGCCACTCTTCGTCACATTGCGAATAGCTTCCAACTTGCTGCGCATGCCACCGGTACTGACTGCAGAGCCCGCCTCGCCAGGCTTCCCTGCCAACGCCAAAATCGCAGGCGTAATTTCCGGCACAAACCGCAAAAGCCTCGCGTTCGGATTCTTCTTCGGGTTATCATCAAACAGGCCATCTTCATCCGTGAAGACCACCAGCAAATCTGCATCCAAAAAGAGGGCCACGTCACTAGAAAGCTTGTCGTTATCGCCCACCTTGATTTCAGCCACCGCAAGAGAGTCGTTCTCGTTGATGATGGGGACGATTTTCTTCCCGAGCATCACCTTCACCGTGTTCTGCAAATTCTTGTAGCGAGTGCGGTCTCGGAAGTCATCCGCAGAAAGAAGAATCTGGCCTACGGAAAGATCCACCCAGCGGAACATTTCACGATAGGCGTACATGAGGTCAATCTGCCCCACTGCAGCGCAAGCCTGCTTTTCAGCCATGACCGTAGGCTTTTCCTTGTAGCCCAATTCCGCCATGCCGGTACCCACGGCACCGCTAGTGACAATGACCACTTCCTTCCCCGCTTCCATAAGCTTTGCCACAGAATCGGCGAGCTTTTGGATGTAACGGGTGCGAACGCCGCCTTTTTCGGAGTCCACCAGAATGCGGGAACCGATTTTCACCACAACGCGGCGAGCTTCATCTAAAATGTTCTTTCGTAATTCACTCATAATTCAATTCAAAATTCAAAATTCAAAATTTAAAATTATCTCAAAATATACATCTACTTGAAAATAATTTTGCATTGTCAATTATAAATTGTTAATTGTTCTGCACAAGACCTGCTTTGACACTCGTCATTCTGCATTACCTACAAACTAACAAACGGATTGCATCCAGGCGGAGCTGGGGACTTGCCACAATCTTCTTTCGTTCTGCAGCATTTTTGCGAAGCTGCTGCAGTTCCGCATTGCCCGCGGCCGTTCCGCGAATGGAAAGAAGATGGTTCATGCGCTGGTATTCCTGTTCGGAACGGAGAGCCACTGCTTCGGCAGCCTGTTCCGCATATTCCTTCGCGATGGCGTTAACGGCAGCCTTCGCCGCAGCCAAGCCCTCTTTACCGAAAAACTTGAGAATGCCATCCACTGCCTTGTTTCCCTGAGGAACATTCACATCACGCAAATCCGCTTTCGCAAGTTCCGCCAAATGGCTGGACTGGTCTGCACCGGTAGCATCAATCAAAGTGGTGAGGTAACGGGGCCCCACAATGTCGTTCATGCCCCATTCCGCAGGCACGGGAAGTTCCACCGCAAAGTTGAACTGCATCATCAAGCCCTTCAAGCCCGAATTATTCCAGATGCAGCAGGCCACAGTGCCGTGGTTCACTCCAGTTTCAAAATCAATCATGCCTTGGGCCAGCGGATGTTCCAAGCTCACGAAATCCACTTCATCGTGAATCATGGCCACATCGCGGTCAAAGGTAATGGTAAGAGAAATGCTATCGGAACCCTGCTCCTCTTCTTCATTCTGGGCTGCCACCATACCTTGAGTAGGCATTCCAGGAATAGAGCCAGCCTCAATCTGCGGGCCCTGAGTCAGCACGGAGCAGCCGGAAATGATGCTTTTGTCAAAATCAAGACCGCGATTTTGCAGGGACTCAATGAGCAGGGACTGGAGTTCCTTCTCTGCATCGATGCGTGTAATCTCGTCGGTGATTTCCTTCGCCTTCTCGGGATTGCGGGAGTTGAATTCCAGCAGGCGGTCGCGGCCCTTCTCAATGCTCTTCCGCATCTGCTCGCAATCCTTCTTCACCTTGGGAATCACATTCTTCACGAACTTCGCAAGCGCATGGCTGGGGTCCGCCAGAGCTTCAATCAAGTCATCCGTATACTTGAGGAAGAGTTCTCCGCCGCTCATGAGAGGAGCGCCAAAAGCATTCAATCCCTCATGATACCAGCGGAACATGACTTCCTGGCCAGAGCCCTTCACATAAGGCACATGAACGATGATGTCTTCCGTCTGGCCGATACGGTCCAAACGCCCGATGCGCTGTTCCACAAGTGCGGCATCCAGCGGCAAATCAAAGAGGATCAGGTGATGGGAGAACTGGAAGTTGCGGCCCTCAGAACCAATTTCTGAAGCGATGAGGAGGTTTGCGCCATTGGGCTTACTGAAGTTGGCGGCAGCCTTGTCCCGAGCCATAATGGTCATGTTCTCGTGGAACATAGAGAATGCACCCTCGCCCAAGTACTCCGTCAAGAGAACTTCCAGAGCCTGCACCACCTGAATGGTTTCGCAAATGAGAAGAATCTTATCCTTCTGGTGCTTTTTCAAGAATCCCTTCAGCCATACAAAGCGTTCGTCCATCTTCCAGGCGTCGGAATAGTTAGTGCAGAGAAGTCCATTCTCCTGAATGTCGGTGGAATTGTCCAAATCCTTCTCGGCGGCGATGTCCACCATCTGGCGATAGTCGGGATTGGGCTCCAGAGGAATCTCATCCAATACGCGCTTGGGGAATCCGCCCACACCTTTACGGGTATTGCGGAACACCACGGAACCTGTTCCCATGCCATCCACAATGCGGCGCATCCATTCGCCAGCCGTCATAGACTTAGAATTTTCCTGTTCCAGCCAGCCACGAATCTTGGAATTCTTGGGAACAGCCTCATACAAGTCATCCCAACTCATCTGATGGCTGGGGTCCGTCGGAAGCTTGTTCAAATCGTTCACCAACTTGCGGTAGGCATCCTGATCCTTGAGGAATTCATTGAAATCCGCAAAGCGGACCGGGTCCAGCATCTTCAAGCGGTTGAACTGGGATTCCGGATGAAACTGGAGCGGCGTTCCCGTCAAAAGCAACACGCCTGCGGACCTAGCCAAAACCGCATTCGCCAATAGATATTCACGGCTAGTGAATCCATCTTCACAAACCAGGTGGTGAGCTTCATCAATGATGGTCAAATCCCAGCGGGTCTTCAGCAGGTCTTCAATCAGGGCCGGCTGATCCATCAAGAAATCGATGGAGACAATGATGTCGTTACTCTGCAAGAACGGATTGGGCTTCTCGTCATCCTTTTCCACACTGACAAAAAGTCCGCGAATATAGCCTTCATCCACCAGTGTGAAAAGCTGATTGAAGCGCCGTTTCATCTCAATCATCCACTGGTGCTTCAATGTCTCCGGAACGATAATCAGGGTGCGGGTAACGCGACCGCGGGCCTTCAAGGCATGCCATATCATGCCCGCCTCAATCGTCTTCCCCAGGCCCACCTCATCCGAAAGCATCAACCTCGGGAGTTTTGTGGAGGTACAGGCCCTATGGCAGAGGTAGTACTGGTGCGGAATCATGCTCACCCGAGGGCCAATCATGCCCCGCACAGGGGAAGCCTGCCACTTGCAAGAAAGTTCCATGGCGCGACGACGGCGGTCAAAAGCCTTCGCAGAAACATCTGCACCTGGAGTATCAGGCTCTGCCCCGTTCTTCCCAATCATAGTGAGGGCCTTGAACAAATCTGCAGGCCGAGCAGCCTGTTTTGCCACCAGGTCCGATTCCTTCATCTCGCGACCACCGCGGCCAACGTAAATCACCAAATCATTTGCTTCACGGAGGGATTCAACCACAAAAGAAGTTCCCTTCTCATTCTTGGCCGTTTCTCCGGGCTGAAGCATAAAGCGTTCCACCGGAGCATAATCTGCACGGTACAAACGCACCTGACCCACCAGGGGGAATAAAAACTTGACACTCCGACCCGAGACCTCGGCAACAATACCAAGGCCCAATTCGGGTTCAGACTGACTTACAAAACGTTGGCCAGGCTTATATGTTCTCATAGCGCCCCAATTTAGCATTTTTTATCGTTTTCGGCATTTTATTTTTCTACCTTTACCCCGGTATGAAGTGGTATTTCATTGATGAAAGCATTGTAGATGGCGAACGCCGACAAGGCCCTTATTCTATCGATGAAATTCAGGACTTTGTCAATAGCGGAAAAATCACCGACGAAACCCTGGTGTGGCATAGCGGCGAGGAATCCTGGAAACCCTGGAAGGAGACTTTCGAAGCTCAAAATGGAACCTCCCGGGACGAACTCCTGCAAGAAACCATCAACATGCTCCTGAAAGAGCAGCAGCGCACGAAAATCTATGGTGGTTTCTTCGTCCGACTGGTGGCCTTTCTCATCGACAATGTCATCTTGTCCCTCGCTGGCGGTATCGTTCTCGGCATTCTTTCCTTTGCAGGTGTCATAGACCTCACTCCCGTTATTGAAGGTCTGCGTGAATACATCAACGCCCCCGGCACAGCCGAAGCGATAGAAAAACTGATGAGCGTGCCTGGAATGTCCGTCGTCATCTACATCGGGACATTCATTCAAACCCTTTATTTTGTCATCTTTGGTGCGAAAATTTCTTCCACGCCAGGCAAGCGACTTTTCAAATTGCGGATTGAAACCAAGAACGGGCAACCCTTGAATTGGGGTTCCTCCATTCTCCGCTATATGGCCAGCATTTTTACCCAAATCACCCTGATGTTCTACGCCATTGGATACTTGATTGTATGCTTAGACCCCAAACGGCGGGCTCTTCACGATTGGATTGCCCGGACATACGTGGTGTACCAGGAAAATGATTCTAATTCGGCAAATTCTGCTTCCGCAAGCGGCAAAAATGATGCCGAGGAGAAATAGGTTTTATGTATCGTTTTGAAGTTCCCCAAGTGACCAAGCCTCTGGAAGGTGAAGTAGAAATTTCTGGCGCAAAGAACGCCGTACTGGCCGTGATGGCGGCAGCCCTCTTGGCTGACGGTGTTTCTGAAATCACAAACGTGCCTCACCTGAAAGACATGAAGACCATGAGCGACGTACTTCGTGTGATTGGCTGCCGCATTAGCGGCGAGGCTCACAACTTAAGAATTGATACCCGTGGTGCAGACCACCTGGAAGCACCTTACGAATTGGTGCGCACCATGCGTGCAAGTTTTTATGTTTTAGGCCCGCTGGTGGCTCGCTTTGGACGATGCCGCGTTTCGCTCCCAGGCGGATGCGCCTGGGGACCGCGCCCTGTTGATTTGCACTTGAAAGGCTTGGAAGCTCTGGGCGCAAAAATCACTCTTACCCGAGGCTATGTGGAAGCCACCTGCGAAGGCCGCCTTCCCGGTGGTAACTTCAACTTCCCCATTTCTAGCGTTGGCGCAACCGTCAACGTGCTGATGGCAGCCACTCTTGCAAAAGGCGTAAGCGTCCTGCAGAATGCCGCCTTGGAACCCGAAATTGACAACCTGGTGGATTACCTGGTTTCCATGGGCGCAAAAATTCAAGGTCGTGGCACTAGAACCCTTACGGTTCAAGGCGTAGAGAGCCTCCGTCCCGGCAAGGGCTACACCATTCCCGACCGCATTGAGGCAGGCACCTTCCTCTGCGGTGCTGCCATTACCCGCGGTTGCGTGAAGGTGAAAAAGATTATTCCGGAACACATCGCAAGCACTTTGGATGCCTTCCGCGAAATGGGCTGTAAAGTTGAAGTTGGGAATGATTGGGCCCAAGTAGATGCCCGCGGTCTCACGCTGAACCCCATCAGCATCAAGACTCTCCCCTTCCCGGGCTTCCCCACCGACATGCAGGCTCCTTTGATGGCTACTCTTGTTTCTGTCCCCGGTAACAGCATCATTCAGGATACTGTCTATAACGACCGCTTCAAGCATGTGGCAGAATTGCAGCGGCTTGGCGCAAACATCGAGGTCAGCGGTAATACCGCCACCATCAAGGGCGGCACTCCTCTGGAAGGAACCGATGTGATGGGTTCTGATTTGCGTGCAACTGCAGGCCTAGTCCTCGCCACCCTTATTTCTAAAGGTACTTCCATGATCAGCCGCGTCTATCACTTGGACCGCGGTTACGAAGACTTTGAAAACAAGATGGCAAAGTTAGGTGCAACCGTCATCCGCCACAGCGACGACGAAGAAGACGACATTTAAGCAATTTAAAATTCAAAATTCACAATTCAAAATTCATAATTAAGAATGCAGAACCAACGTAGGATATAAATTTATATCTCACTAAAGATGCAATTGTCTTCAATTAATTTTAAATTTTGAATTATTAATTGAAAATTGATTTTATTCGTTCCACAGCCAGGTGCTGAGGTAGCGTTCGCCCGTATCCGGCAGTAGCGCCACAATGCGCTTCCCTGCATTTTCAGGGCGAGCAGCGATAGTGAGGGCAGCCTCCATAGCAGCGCCGGAAGAAATTCCCACAAAAATACCTTCTTCGCGAGCAAGAGCCCGAGCTGCAGAACCAGCCTTCACTTCATTAGTGAAGTAAATTTCATCAATCACCTTCGGGTTGTAGATTTTTGGCACGAAATTCGCGCCAATGCCTTGAATCTTGTGAGGACCAGGTTCACCGCCCGAAAGGACTTTATTGGTATCGGGCTCGATAGCCACAACCTTGATGTCCGGGTTCTTATTCTTCAGGAATTCCGCCGTACCCGAAATGGTGCCGCCAGTTCCAGCAGTAGCAACAAAGATGTCAATCTTTCCATCCATATCGCGCCAGATTTCAGGCCCCGTGGTCTTGAAGTGTGCGCGAGGATTAGCCTCATTTTCAAACTGTTGCGGAATGAAGGACCCAGGATTTGCAGCGGCAATCTCGTTAGCTTTCTCGATGCAACCCGCCATTCCCTTGACCCCTTCCGTCAGCACCACTTCAGCACCCAAAGCCTTCAGGAGCGTCCGGCGTTCAACGCTCATGGAATCCGGCATGGTAAGAATCACCTTGTAGCCCTTCACTGCACCAACGTAGGCCAGACCAACACCCGTATTTCCGCTGGTAGGCTCAATAATCAAAGCACCGGGCTTCAGTTTGCCTTCCTTCTCTGCACTTTCAATCATCTCCAGAGCCACGCGGTCCTTGGCACTTCCCAAAGGGTTGAAGCATTCCAACTTCACAAAAATGTCCGCAGAAGTCTTGTTCATGCGATTGATGCGCACAAGAGGCGTATTGCCAATCGCGTCCGTAATCTTTTCAAAGAGTGCCATAAAAGCTCCTTACTACAGGGAACAATGTAGCAAAAAAGGAGGAGGACAAATCATTCACACTACGAATTGAACTATCCACAAAAAATGGCAAATTTTACCAAATTTGAAACATTTTTTCCATCTTTTATGTATTTTTCAAATGAAATTAATTTAGAGTTCAGCCCCAGGTGGGCGGACAAATGAGGTTTATTTTGAACGGCAAGACCGAGACACTTTGCATTCTTGGAAATCCTGTGGGCCATAGCAAGTCCCCGCTGATGCAGAATGCACTACTCCACTTTTTGGGAATCAACGCCGCCTATATTCCATTCGCTCCCGAACCAGATGGGTTTGAAGAGGCCGTCACTGGGCTTCGGCAATTAAAGTTCCGCGGCGGAAACGTGACCATTCCCTACAAGACCCGTTTCATGGACGAATCTGGAGCTCCTCGCCTGGTTGACGAACTGAGTGACATCAGCAAGTTCACAGGTAGTGTGAATACTTTGTATTGGAAAGATGGGCTCATCGGCGGCACATTGTGCGGAACCACCACAGACCCTTACGGCTGCATTCGCAATCTGGAAGAACAAGGCGTCATCGCCGCAAATAAAAAGATTGCACTCCTCGGAAATGGCGGTGCCGCAAAGGCCATCGCCTACACCCTGGTAGAACAGAAAAATGACCTCACCATCGTGTGCCGCAGCAGGGAAAAAGGCGCTGCACTTGCCGATGGTTTGAATGCACACTTTGGGCGCTCAAATTCATGTTCCGCGAATAACCTCCGCGAACCCGTCCAGGTCGCAACCTTCAACGAATTTTCTGCGATTTCTGCACAATTTGAAATCATCATCAACGCAACATCCGTTGGAATGACGCCTAACGAAAACGAGAGCCCCCTCACAGAGGATTGCCTCCACGCAGGGCAAGTTATCGCAGACATCGTCTACGCACCGCTTCACACAAAGCTTTTGCAGATGGCAGAAGCAAAGGGTTGCAAAACTGTCACTGGCGAGGGAATGTTGGTCCATCAGGGCTTGGAAAGTTTCCGAAAGTGGTTCCCGAAAGAGACCGCCGAATACAGCAACGAGGAACTCGCAACTGTCATGCGCAAAGGTCTGGAGGCATAAATGAAGCAGCACATCTTCTTTACGGGATTCATGGCCAGCGGCAAGAGCCGCACGGGCCGCGCACTGGCAGAACGCCTCCAGAGACAGTTTATAGATACCGATGCACTCATTGTGGAGCGAGCAGGCAAATCTATTTCCGACATCTTCGCGCAGGATGGAGAAGCCACCTTCCGGCAGATGGAGCATGACATTATTGCTGAAATTTGCCAAAGTGTAGAGCCTAAAGTAGTTTCACTCGGCGGTGGAGCGCTCACCAAGCCCGAGAATCTCCAGCTGATCAAGGCTTCCGGCACAATCATCCGCCTGTGGGCAAAGCCAGAGATTCTCTCCGAACGCATTGGCCGCAAAAACACGAGGCCGCTCCTCGCAAACATGACAAATGAAGACCGCCTCGCAAAAATCAAAGTCATGCTGAAGGAACGCGAACCCAACTATGCAGAAGCGGATTTTAGCGTAGAAAGCACCAACGAAGCTGCAGAAACTCATATCATCGAGAGGATTCTTCGTCAGTTGTGCTTCTGGAAAAATCACGCTCTGGATGTCCGCCCCAGCAGTGGCGGCCGCTACCCCATCTTTATCGGGAAGCACATCATTTCTGATTCCATCGCCATGCTGGAAGGTTTGCGGTTAGCGCCTGCCAATGATTTTCTGGTCTGCACCGATACAACCATCGCCAAGGCGCAGTTTGAAGTACTTTGCGCACTGCGTGGCCAGGCAGGTCATTGCCCCGTATTCAAATTCCAGGCTGGAGAGCGGAACAAGACTCTTCACAACCTGAATCAGCTCTACAGTTTCATGCTGCACCGCGGTTTCACTCGCAAGACCTGTCTTTTGCAATTGAGCGGTGGCGTCGTCGGCGATATGGCGGGCTTTGGTGCAGCCACTTACCAGCGAGGCATTCCCTTCGTGCAGTTCCCCACCACACTCCTCAGCATGGTGGACAGTTCCGTAGGCGGTAAGGTGGCGGTAAACCATCCTGAAGGCAAGAACATGATAGGCGCATTCTACCAGCCCAGTGCCGTAGTCTGCGATTTGGCGGTTCTCTCCACCCTGCCCGAAGAAGAATATCTGGCGGGACTTGCCGAAATCGTGAAATATGGCGTCATCTACGACGAGGATTTCTTCAAGTACATGGAAGACCATGTGGATGCCATCAAGGCTCACGATGACGATGTGTTACGGCACTTGATTTTCCGCAGTTGCGAAATCAAGGCAGAAGTAGTTGGCATTGACGAAAAGGAGTCTGGACTCCGGGCCATTCTCAATTACGGCCATACCTTTGGCCACGCCATCGAAAAACTGACCAACTACAACAAGTTCAGTCATGGCATTGCTGTTTCACTAGGCATGCGCGTTGCTGCACGAGCTGCACGCCTCATCGGGAAGATTTCAGAAGATGTTGAAATCCGTCAGAACGCCCTTCTGGATGCTCTCGGATTTGTGAAGTCCTTTGATGTGGACCCGGAAGCCGCATGGAAAGCAATGGGTGTAGACAAAAAGGCCGAAAAGGGAACACGCGTCTATATTCTCCCCACCAAAATTGGTGCAGTTGAAAAAATTTGTAATGTTGAAAAAGAAAAAATTGATCAGGCCTGGAAGGCAATCCAGACCACGGAGGCCAAATGAGTATTCTCGTCACTGGCGGAACAGGTGCATTAGGATTTCACATTCTCTCTAACCTGAGCGGAACAAACCACGACCTTTTTAGTTTTAGTAATGAGCAGCCCCAGCCTTGGCAAAAGGTGGAAGGTGTAGAGTATTTGACCGGAGACCTTCTCAACTACAAAGAAGTTTATGAAGTTGTCCAAAAAGTACAACCTACCCATGTCTATCACCTGGCAAGCCAATCTTCTGTAGGGCTCAGCTACAAAAAGCCCTACGAGACGTTGAACATCAACCTGCTGGGAACGCAAACCCTTCTGGAAGCCGTACAGCAGGTTACGCCGAAGGCCAAAGTGATGCTCCTCAGCAGTAGTGAAATCTACGGCCGTGACGACCGCCAGTTAACTTATCTGCATAAAGAGGAAGACCGCCCCAATCCTCTCACGCCGTACGCCACATCCAAAGCATGCATGGAACTTCTGGGAAACCAATTCCACAACGCTCACGGGCTCCATGTGGTTGCCGTGCGCCCCTTCCATTTTACGGGTCCCCATCACAGCCGCCGTTTCGCGATTCCTTCCATCACCTACCAGTTGGTGAAAATCAAGTATTACGGAGCAGAACCCGTTATTTATTCCGGTAGTTTAGATGTGAGTCGCGATGTGGTGGATGTTCGTGACGTAGCCCGCGGAATGATTCAGGTTTTGAACACCGCCGAATCTGGCGAAATCTACAACATCTGCAGCGGGAAATCCTACACCCTCCGTGAGTTGGTGGATATGCTGGTGGACATTGCCGGCATCAGCGTGGATTTCAGATTTGACCCGGGTTACGAAAGAAGTAACGACATTCCGCTCCTCATCGGAGACCCCACCAAAATCAACAACTTGGGTTGGAAACCCATGGTGAGCATTGAAGATAGTCTCACCGACTTGTTCAATGAGATGGTGGTCCGCCGCCGCACCGAGCTGAAAATGGGCATGGGTCAAGACCTTCGCCTCTAAAATCCGCAACGAGAAAATTTCATTTTTCTATCTTTAAGGGTATGGATTTTACCCTCAAAAAAATGCACATTATTGCTGGCCTCTGCCTTGTTCTCGGCATATGCAGCACCGCATTTGCCGTGGATGTAAAATCACCCGAAAGTACTCCCCGCTCGCCCACTGTTTCCGACTTCATGCCCCACGACAAGGGTGTCAAAGGCTTTAACGAGACGTGGAGCTACCAGTTCATTTTTGACAATGGCACCAGAGCCTTCGTCAACTATTCCACCTTATACATTCCAGCCTCGGGCAAGAAAGTCGCCTGCGATATCAGTTTCTGGAATTTCAAGGGCAAAACCTACACCGTGGGCCGCCAATATCCGCCAGAACGCCTTGTGGCCGACAAGAGTAAAGCTACCATCGACATCAAAGGCGAATACAAGATGGAAAACATGCCCGGCAAGGGCCATCATGTGCTCTTCACCGCCGACAAAAACGGCAAGTTCCTGCTGGATGTGACCTTTGAAAGTTCCGTCGCAGGGAAGATTCCCGGCAATGGCGTCTGGACCATCGGTAAGGAACAATTCGGCGAATACGTTCTCATTCCATACGGTCGCGTTTCTGGGAAAATCGCCTACAACGAAGACACTCTCACCGTGAAGGGTTACGCCTACATGGATCAGACGTGGCAGACAACGCAAGCGACAGACATCGCCTCCCGCTCCATCAACTTCAGCACCCATACAAGCGCCCCCATGTACGCCGGGCGTATTTCCCTCACGGAAGACGGAAAGCCCTTCGGTTACGCCATCTATAACAGCGCCGAGGGTTTGAAGATTGCCATGCCCGAAAGCATCCAGGATGACGGTGCCGGATACACCGGAAAGAAATTCCCGAAAAAGAATCTCGCCATCACTTGGAAAAACGGCATTCCAGAACTGCAGTTCAATGTCGAGAAGAAGTTGCAGAAGGCTTCCCTCCTGGATAAAGTGGATGGCTGGGTTGCAAAGCAGGCCTTCAAAATGGCCGCCGGCGGAGAGATTCTCTTCTACCGCGGTCGTAGCGATGGAAGCCACGGCAAAAAGGTGGATTGGGCAATTACAGGAGTCAAGGACTGATGACCAAATTTCGCCCCTGCATAGATTTGCACGATGGAAAAGTGAAGCAGATTGTGGGTAGTTCCCTCAATGATTCTGGCGTTGGCCTGAAAACCAATTTCGAAACGGAGAAGAGCGCTGCCTGGTTTGCCGAGCTCTACAAGCGGGATGGCATTACCGGCGGTCACGTCATCATGTTAGGCAAGGGAAACGAGGCAAGCGCGAAAGCGGCACTGGCAGCTTATCCCGGCGGCCTGCAAGTCGGTGGCGGCATCAATGGAGAGAACGCCAAGGAATACATCGATGCCGGCGCCAGTCATGTGATTGTCACCAGCTGGATATTCCCCGATGGCAAACTCTCCCGGGACCGCCTTGATTCACTGGTCCAATCCATTGGAAAAGAACGCCTGGTTCTGGATTTAAGCTGCAAACGCACCACAACAAGCGGCACCGCGACGACATCCGCAAAACCACAATGGAACATCGCCATCAACCGCTGGCAAACTTTAATTGACATTCAAATCAACGCAGAAAATCTCGCTGATTTGTCAAAATACTGTGATGAATTTTTAGTCCATGCCGCCGACGTAGAAGGCAAACAACAAGGAATGGACGACGAACTGATTCAATTTCTGGCACAAAACAGCCCCATCCCCGTCACATACGCGGGCGGGGCCAAGAGCCTTGCAGACTTGGAACACTGCAAACAAATTTCGGGTGGGAAAATCGACCTCACCATCGGAAGCGCTTTAGACCTTTTCGGTGGTAAAGGAGTGAAATATGACGACTGCGTCAAATTCAACAAAACTTAAGGCAACGGACAAACTGGACTCCCGCCCCACTATTTTCGGGCGTACCGTTACCAGCACCTTCCGCAAATGCTTTGGCATCAAGCACAAGCCGCCCGGAAACGTGCGCACCTGCTGGATTCCGCCCATTGTTTTCCTGACCGTTTTCCGCAATCTGCCCACGCTTCTCAAGCTACGCTTCTACCTGAAACAGGAACGCAAAAAACGCCCGGCAGATGACGTCCGCATTCTATTCTATTCCGACAACCTGGATGAAACCAACGGCATCGCCAACAATTTGCGGAACGTAATTCCCTATATGCGCGCCCACGGAATGAAGGCTTTCCTAGCCGGCAACGCCTTCAATTCCAGACCCTGTGGCGTTGTGGAAAACGGCTACTGCATGCTCCTTCCCAGAATGTTCAGCATGGAACAACTGGGGTATGCCAACAGCGAACTTGCCATTCCCCGCGTGAGCCCCGTACTCCGCCTTATCAAGCGCTACCCCATCGACATGATTGAGCTTGAAACCCCGAGCCCAGGCGCTTGGCTCATCTGCTTCTGCGCTCTTGTCGCAGGCATCAAGGTCTTCAGCCATTACCGCACCGACGTTCCCACCTACACCAAGACGCTCGTAAAAGCGAAGTGGATGCACGTCTACGTGCTATGGCTCATGCGAATCTTCTACTGGATGGCGCGCCCGGTCATCAGCCCCTGCGACGACTACGCCAACATTCTCACCCGCGATTTGAAAGTGCCTGCTAACCAGGTGAAAATCCTCCCCCGCGGGCTCCCCCTTGAAAAGTTCTCTCCCGACATGCGCGGAAAGGGCACCTGGGAAAAGTTCGGCGACACCCGAGAAAAACGTCCAGTGCGCTTCTCCTTCATCGGTCGCATTTCCAAAGAAAAGAATCTCGCCTTCCTCAACGAAGTCTGGAAGAAATTCTCCGCCATGCACGACGACGTGGAACTCATGTACGTGGGCTACGGCTGGTATCTGGAAGAAATCAAGAAGGAATTTGAAGGAAACAATAGCGTACACTTCGCCGGTGAACAAGGCGGCGAGACCCTGGCCGGACTCTACGCCGATTCCGACTTCTTCCTCTTCCCCAGCACCACGGACACCTTCGGAAACGTGGTGGTGGAAGCCATGTCCACCGGGACCCCCGCCATCGTTAGCAACTACGGCGGCCCGCGAAACATTGTGCAGGATGAAAAATGCGGTAAGATTCTACCCATAGAAATGGACCAGTGGATCAGCGCTCTGGAAGAATGCCGCTCCTTCAAACTGGAACAAGCCAGCGCCTACGAAGAAATGCGCAAGCATTGCCATGAGCGGAGCCAGATTTACACTCTGGAAAGTTCCACCAAGGTGCAGTTTGAATACTTCCGCCAGCTGAAGAAAGAATACTACAAACTTTAATTCATAATTAACAATGCAAAATTCACAATTAGATTCACAAAAATTTAATGAAATAATTTTGCATTTTGAATTTTAAATTATTAATTGGCCTTGAATTCTGAATCGCTAAAAAAACTTCGTGCCTGGTTCTTAAAGAATGCGGCAAGCCTTCCGTGGCGGCCTAGTGATTTGAATGCACTTCGGGACCCCTACGCTGTATGGATTAGCGAAACCATGTTGCAGCAGACACAAGTCGCAACCGTCAAGGATTATTTCATTCGCTGGATGAAGCGTTTTCCCTCGGTTAAAATCCTCGCGAAGGCAAATGAGGCGGAGGTTTTCAATTTCTGGCAAGGCCTCGGCTATTACAGCAGAGCCCGAAACATACTGAAGACCGCAGCAATAATCTGCGACCACTATGGGGGCAAATTCCCGCAGACCCGCGCAGAACTGGAAGCACTGCCCGGTATCGGGGCGTATACCGCTGGCGCCATCCTCAGCCTCGGCTTTCACCAGCGGGAAGCCATTCTGGACGGAAACCTCGTGCGGATTTTCTCCCGCATGAACCTGTTCAATTTCCTCCCCACGGACAAGGATTTTTTAGAAATCTACTGGAACTACGCTCGGGAAGTTGCCGACAGCCCCAAAGCCCATCTCCATAACGAAGCCCTCATGGAACTGGGGCGCACCATCTGCAAAGCAAAGAATCCTCTCTGCGAAAATTGCCCTCTGGCTAGCGCATGCCTCGCCCGGCAGAAAAATCAAACCAGCCAATTCCCTCCTAAAAAGGTGCACATTCAAAAAGAATGGCACGGGACAGTCCTCGTCATCGAATCCAAGGACGGGAAAATTCTGGCGCTAGAGAACAAGTCCGACGAAAAAAGCCCGAAAAAAGCCAAACACGCCAACCCCTTTTTCAAAAATCAGAAGACCCTTCCCCACTTTGAATCCCCAAAAAACGCTCCGGCTGGGCTCCCTATGGAGGCGGAATATTTTGTCAATGCGGATCAAATCGAGGATGCAAAAGCCTGCGGAAGCTTCCGTCACAACATCACCGTTCATAAGATGGAGTGTGAAGTGATGCTCATCCGCCTGAAAAAAACAGCGAAATCCTGCAAAGTCCCCCAAAATACGCTCTGGATTCCTAAAAAACAGATAAAAACGCTTCTTGTAAGCAATTTTTGTCATAAATCCTTGAACATCATAGAGTTACAATAGATTTTTTACTAAATTTGGGTCCTGACTTAATATTTAGAGGACCTAATGGAATCTTTAACCGCTTTTTTGGATACTGTCGACGGTTATGTGTGGGGCATCCCCCTCATTGTAATTATACTCTTCGTCGGTCTTTTACTCACCTCTCGTCTAGGCGTTCTGCAAGTCACCAACTTGAAAAATGCTCTTCGCTATGCCATCAATAGTGAATCTGAAGGCCATGGTGAAGTTTCAAGTTTTGCTGCGCTCTGCACGGCTCTTGCCGCTACCGTTGGTACCGGTAACATCGTGGGCGTGGCAACCGCTATTGGCACCGGTGGACCTGGCGCTCTTTTCTGGATGGAGGTCGCCGCATTCCTCGGCATGGCCACCAAATATTCCGAAGGCCTGTTGGCCGTCAAATACCGCAAAGTGGACAAAGATGGAAAAATCCTCGGCGGACCCTTCTACTACATTGAAACTGGCATCAAAGAACGCTTTGGCCTGAATTTCAAATGGCTCGCCATTCTCTTTGCCATTTTTGGCGTACTAGCAGGTCTCTTGGGCATTGGAACCATTACGCAGGTCAATGGCATCACCTCTGCTGTTGCAACCGTCTGCCCCACAGGCGAATTCATCAACATCGCCGGAAACTCCGTTTCCTACTCCACAGCAATTGCAGGCTTAGTGGTAACCCTTTGTGCTGCCGGCGTCATCATTGGCGGTTTGAAGCGCATCGCCTCCGTTGCCACATTTATCGTCCCCTTCATGGCCATTTTCTACATCATTTTCTGCCTGTTGATTATCGGTCTCAACCTCTCCCAGGTTTCTGGTGCCATTGAAACTATTTTCCGCGCAGCCTTCAATCCCAGTGCCGTCACAGGCGGTGCCGTTGGCACGATTTTCATCGCCATGCAGAAGGGTATTGCACGTGGTATCTTCAGTAACGAAGCTGGCCTCGGTTCTGCACCTATTGCTGCCGCTGCCGCAAAAACGAAGGAACCCGTCCGTCAGGGTCTTGTTTGCATGACCGGAACCTTTATTGATACCATCATCATCTGCTCCATGACGGGCATTGTCATCGTGGTTACCGGCGCATGGGACCCGACCCTTGGATTCCAGGGCGTGAACATCACCATGGAAGCCTTCTCTCGCGGTCTTTCCATTCTCCCCTTTGGCACCACATTTGCTCCCTTTGTGCTGACAGCCTCCCTCGTGTTCTTCGCTTTCACCACTATTCTCGGTTGGGCCTATTATTCGGAACGCTGCCTTGAATACCTGGTGGGTCGTGGAAAGAAGGGAGCAATCCTCGCCTATCGCTGGGTTTACATTGCTGCCGTGTTCATCGGCCCCTACCTCACCGTGAGTGCCGTGTGGACATGCGCCGATATCTTTAACGGACTGATGGCCTTCCCGAACTTGGTGGCCCTCATTCTCTTGAGCGGCATTGTAGCTCGCGAAACAAGGAATTTCTTCTCGAAAATGTAATTCAGTGTTGGCATTTCAAGTGCCAACTTCTGCACGCATTAGAATTCCGGCGAAAGCCCCAACATCCCGCAAATTTCAGCTCCGATGACACCATTTTGAATGGTGGTCATCAGGAGCTTTTCTTCTAGCTCCGCAGGCGGTTCCTTCAACCCCTCAAAGCGGGAATCACGCACAAGGCATTCCCCCAAGGCCGCATGCAGCGCCATGGATGTTTCAATGTACTTGAGATGGGTAGGCTCTTCCAGAATGAAATTCAGCGGAGTTTTTCCATTCAGAACATTGTCTGCCGGGACATCTTTGCCGTATTCGTCCTCCACACCCATATTGGATAGTTTTGCCTTTGTGGTAAGCAGAGCCTCAGTTAGAACGGGATTCACAAGAGCGTCCTTCACGCCTGTAGCCGTCACGATGTAATCCGCCGACTGTATTGCGGCAACCGTGGCGATAAAATCTCTGCAATCCAGGACGTCAATATCATTCTGTTCCAGTGTAGCACAGAAATCCGTCGATGTACCTTTTTTTGTGGTATCCGTCACGACAGTCACACTACAGCCTTTCGAAAGGCCCTGTAATGCGATTCCGGACCCCACCTTTCCACTTCCAAAAACCAAGAGCTTCTTGGATTCAAAATCACTATAGCCCAACTGGACCAAGGCCCGGAAATATCCATCGCCTGTTCCCAGGGAGGTTTCAATGCGCTTCACAATGCCGCTATCCGCCACATAGACAGGTTGCTTCACATTCTCATAAAAATGAACACCACTGCGGGTCAGTTCCACAAAGCCAATCTTCGGGTGACAAGCCGCAAATTGCCCGGCGCAATCCAGAATCAAATCAAAAGACTTTCCTTCCGATTCCTCGTGAACCACATCCTTAACGGAATAGAACTTCATTCCATTTTCAACAAGGTAAGCGAGAATCTTCTTGTCGCAGGGCATGGAAGCCAAATCTTTTTCATCTTCGTCCGGATGTGTCGCACGACCAATTGACAAATCGGCACCGCCAGCCATTAGGGCACGGTATTCCACCATTGTATTTCTGAAAATCGGCGTCGCCACAAGAATGCGCAGGCCCTCAAAAGGCCTAGTTTCAGACCATTCGCCACACAATGCGTCTAGAGCCGGATACTCGTTTGGGGAGTAGGTTTCGTCAAGGAGTTCGTCAAAAAACATAAGCATCAAAGCATGACTTTCCCGATATCCCTCTAGGATTCTGGAGCCTCTTCCACACTGGTAATTTGAGGGTCGCCAGAGAAGGGCTTATAGATAGTTACTATGACTTTGGATGTAACGTCGCCGTCCTTCATGCTGCAAAGGAACTTGTAGTTCATGCCAGACACTATCTGCGTGGAAACCAGTTCGGGATTGATGAGTTCCTTTTCATAACCCTTCACCACTTCTACAAAGAAGACTTCGTCGTCTTCTGTAAGTTCTCTATATCCACTGTAGGAACCCGTGTTACCTTTGATGGCTGA
Source organism: Fibrobacter sp. (assembly GCA_024398835.1). Classification (GTDB taxonomy): domain Bacteria; phylum Fibrobacterota; class Fibrobacteria; order Fibrobacterales; family Fibrobacteraceae; genus Fibrobacter. Next base: position 85,584 of record JAKSIK010000005.1, on the reverse strand, counting down.
GGAAGAATAGATGAGAACGCTAGATGAGGAGGAATATTCGGCAATTTCACTAGATGATGAAGATTCATCGATTCTGATTTCAGATGAAGAGGATTCGTCTTCAATTTCTTCTGAGGATGAGGAATTTTCTGCAGAATCAGAAGACTGTTCATCTTCACCTTCTTCATTAGGCACTACAGGATTTTCGTAGATAGGTTCCTTATCAGAATTGACTTCTACGATTTCTGTAATTTGCGGTTTCCCCTCACCCGGAAGCGGTTCAAAGATGGTAACATAGACTTTCACACTGTCACCATCCAACTGCATACTGCAGAGGAACTTGTAATTTATACCGGCAACACTCTGGATAGCAACGGATTCTGGGTCAAGAAGAGTATATTCGGTAAAATTCTTAGTCACTTCTTCAAACAGGACCGAGTCTGCCTTAGAAAGTTCCTTAGATTCGCTATATCCACCAGAGAAGCCTCCATCATCTTCCGAATTAGAAGAATCGTCACCGCAGCTACAAAGAAATGCGGCAAAGGCAAGAGACATGAGAATTGAAGTTATTGAGCGCATATTCCCGCCAAAATTCAGTTAGTATGTAAGCCTAATGTGAGCGTGGGCTTCCACTACATTAATCACATAGTCGCCCAACTTTTCGCAGTCATTCACAATATCCATATAGTGAATACCCATCTGGTAACCATACTTCTGGTTTTCAATGTCATCTACATTCTTCTCACGCAGCAACTTGCGATAATCGTTAATCTCATTTTCAATATTCAATGAATTATTCACATCTATCTGTGGCAAATCCTGCAACACGTCCAACATCTGGACCATAGACTTATCACAAAGTTCCATGATATACTTGAGGTGTTCGTATTGCTCCGGAATAAAATCTTCCTTGCTGCGGAACTTGTGGTTAATGGCACGAGCCATATTATAGCAAGCATCTCCAATACTTTCAATCTCGGAGATTTCCTTCAGCATTGCCTGAACACTAGACTTACTTTCCGGACTAAGGCGACCTTCACTCACCTTGTTCAAATAACTCGCGATTTCAATTTCCATATTGTCGCTGATATTTTCGTACTTCTCAATACGTGCAAAAAGTTTCATGAAGTCATTTTCATCCTTCATTTCCAACAAGTCAGGAATGAAACGAAACATCTTTTTCGTTCTTTCAGCAAAAAGCGTTATTTCCTTTCGAGCTTCAAGGAGAGAAAGTTCCGGGGTTTCCAGCAAACCGGAACTGATGAAATGCAAACGGGAGTCTTCCTCTTCCTCAGATGTCTTGGACTTGAATACCCAGCACACAAACTTTTCAATGAACGGAATAAACCAAATCTGAATCAAGGTATTCGATACGTTAAAGGCAGAATGGAATGTCGCAAGCACAACAGAAATCTTCGCCAAATTTGCAGCATAGCACTGATCTCCCGGACGGCACTCCAAATCAAAGCCAACTACTTTGCAAATTGTGCCAAGGAAAATCGGAAGCACGCAAATCACCCAACACACACCAATGACGTTAATGGACAAGTGCGCAAAGGCGGCACGACGAGCCTGGATGTTAGCAGAAAGAGCAACAAGGTTTGCAGTAATGGTGGTACCAATATTTTCACCAAGCACAAGCATAATACCCTGGTCAATATGCAGAACCCCAGTGGAGCAGAGAATCATGGTGATTGCCATAATAGCGGCTGACGATTGTACGCACAGGGTAAGAATCGTCCCCATCAAGAGGAAGAACGCAGAATTGAAGAAATTTGGTTCACTGAAATGAGCGAAGAAATTACTGATGGAAGCACTAGCGGCAGGGTCATTCACCAACGTAAAGCCGGTCTCTTTAAGAGAAGTAAGGCCAAGGAAAAGAAAGCCCACACCAAAAAGAAATTCACCACCCACGCGATGTTTCTTAAGGTAAATAAGAACGATTCCAATAAAGAATGCAGGATAGACAAAGTTTGCGATGTTGAACGAGAAGCCGAGGCTCATGATCCACGCCGTGACCGTCGTTCCAATGTGGGCTCCCATAATCACAGAAATGGCTTGTGCCAATGTAAGCAAGCCCGCATTAACAAAGGAAACCGTCATAAGGGTGGTAGCCGTCGAACTCTGCACAGAGGCGGTAACAAACATACCTGTAAATGCACCCGTAAAACGATTCGTGGTCATCGTTCCTAGCACATGGCGCAATTGAGGCCCTGCCATTTTTTGCAGAGCATCACTCATAGACTTCATGCCAAACATCAAGAGAGCCAGGCAACCAAGAACCTTAAAAATCATCCATGTCATTTTCGGACATTCCTATAAAATTTCAAATTTTCAACAGCACAAAAATAGAAAATGTCACGAAAGAGCTCCTTCGTGACACTTGAAAAGCCAGTAAAAATGTTTAACTAATAGGTCAATCGAATATGGGCGTGAGCTTCAACCACATTAATGATGTAGTCCCCCAGTTTTTCACAATTATTAACAACATCCATATAGTGAACGCCCATCTTGTAACCATACTTCTGATCCTTAATGTCGTCCAGATTCTTATCCCGCAAATGTTTGCGGTAATCATTGATTTCATTCTCGTTGGCGAGAGCTTGATTCACATCCACCGATTCCTCTTCAATTACACGCATCATAAATTCCATAGCCTTATCACAAAGGGCCATAATATGCCGAATATGGGCATACTGGTCATCTGTAAAATCCTCTTTGCTCTTGAACTTGCGGTTGATGGCTCGGGACATATTGTAACACGCATCGCCAATGCTCTCTATTTCCGAAATCTCTCGCATCATATTCTGGATTTTTGCCTTACTTTCATCACTAAGGTGGCCGGTAAGGACCTTATTCAGATAATCTGCAATTTCCAATTCCATATTGTCACTAATACCCTCGTATTTCTCTATTCGCGCAAAGAGTTTACTAAACTCCTCCTCATTATGAATTTCAAGAAGCGTGGGGACAAAGCGGAACATCTTCAGAGTGCGGGCCGCAAAATTGTGAATTTCCTTTTGTGCCTCGAATAAGGAAAGTTCCGAAGTAGACAGAAGGCCCGAACTGATAAATTGCAGGCGAAACTCTTCTTCCTCCTCTTTCTTCCCTTTGATGACACGGCATATCACCTTCTCCATTGGCTTGATGAACCAGATGAGCAGGGCCACGTTACAGAGGTTAAAAGCCGTATGGAATCCTGAAAGCGCATACGTGACACGGATGCTTGCTTTTGAAATTTCCTCTTCCGTCTGTGGGACGAAATTAGGGTCAAAACCAACAATACTGCAGACCATGTTTACAAACGGATGGAAAACGATGAGGACCCAAATCACACCAAATACGTTGAAAAGCATGTGAGCAAGAGCTGCCCGACGAGCCTGAGTGCTAGCACTCAATGCAGCCAAGTTCGAAGTTACCGTCGTTCCGATGTTTTCACCCATCACGAGCGCGATGCCCTGATAAATCGGCAGCACACCGCTACTACACAAAATCAAAGTAATTGCCATGATTGCGGCAGAAGACTGCACACACATGGTAAGCACACTTCCGAGCACTAGGAACAATAGCGTGGTCCAGATTCCCCAACCACCACAATTTGCGAAGAAGTTGATGACGGTTTCATTATGAGAGAGGTCCATAGCCACTGCATTTTCACGAAGGGTGCATAGACCGAGGAACATGAATGAGAATCCGAAAATGAATTCGCCAAAACTTTTAGAGGTAGGCTTCTTTGTGTAACTGAGGATAATGCCCAAGGCAAAGAATGGCCACACAAAACTACTCATATTGAACTGGAACCCGAATATGGACATGACCCAGGCCGTCGCCGTGGTTCCGATGTTCGCTCCCATAATTACAGGAATGGCCTGACTCAATGTGAGCAGGCCAGCATTAACGAACGAAACTGTCATGACGGTTGTTGCAGTGGAAGACTGCACTGCGGCGGTAACAAATGTACCAGTGAGTAGTCCTCCAACTCTGTGTTTTGTCATGGTACTGAGGACTGCGCGAAGATGCCCGCCGGTGAGTTTTTGTAAGCCTTCGCTCATGGTTTTCATACCAAACATGAGGAGCGCAAGGCATCCGATCATTTTTAAGATCATCAAAATCATAGGACCTTCCTATTATGTACACCGTTATCGGATCATCATCACTGCTTTTCAGCTAGTCCGGGCTCACAGCGTTTGTTTTTTTTGTTCAACGTTGTCCCTAATATAGAAAACTTTTATTTACTTTCACACCCCCTTCACTCACGTTTTTTCAGTCCCTCATTTAATCCGCTTTTTCGCCCCCTCTTTCTAACGAAAATACGCCTTTTTTCTATCTTTTAGGGCATTATGAGTATCCAAATTCCTCAGCTGCCCAAGGGCACTCGTGATTTTTATCCGGAAGCCGAACGCATCCAGAACTACATTTTTGACACATGGCGCAAAGTCGCCGAAAGTTTCGCCTACGAAGAATACGAAGGCCCCATGTTTGAGCACCTGGAGCTCTATACCGGAAAATCCGGCGATGAAATCGTAAGCCAGCTGTATAATTTTGTGGACAAGGGCGACCGCGCCATCGCGCTCCGGCCCGAAATGACACCGACTCTCGCCCGCCTCGTGATTCAAAAGGCCCGCGAACTGAAGAAGCCCTTCAAGTGGTTCAGCATGCCGCGCCTGTTCCGTTACGAAAAGGCCCAGAAGGGCCGCCTCCGCGAATTCTTCCAGCTGAACATGGACATCATCGGCACCGAAAGCATCTATGCCGAAGCAGATTTGATGGCAGCCATCGCTACCATGCTCCGCAAATTCGGCCTCAAAGACGGCGAATTCGCGATTGGCGTTTCCAGCCGCAAGCTCCTCGCTACCTACCTCGAAGAAATTGGAGCCCCGAACCCGGCCCTCGTTTACCCGGTTCTGGACCGCCGCCTAAAAATCGGGCCGGAAGCATTTGCAAAGGCCCTCACCGACGCAGGCCTCAGTGACGAACAGATCCAGAAGCTTGACGCCTTCATGAGCTGCAAGAGCATTGAAGAAGTCAAGGCTGCGGTGAAAAGCGAAAATGCAAGCGCCGCCCTAGATGAAATCGTGGAACTTTTCGCCACCCTCCAGAGTGCAGGTTTTGGCGAGTGCGTGAACCTGGACCTCTCCATCGTCCGTGGTCTCGCCTACTACACAGGCATCGTTTTTGAAGTGTTCGACAAAGGTAAATCCATGCGTGCCATCGCAGGTGGTGGACGTTACGACAGCCTCACCGAAAAGCTCGGTGGCGACCGCATTCCAGGCGTTGGCTTTGGCATGGGCGACGTGGTTCTCGCAGACCTCCTCCGCGAACACAACCTGCTCCCAAGCCCCAAGCAGAGCGTAGACTTCTACATAGCAAGCTTCACAAACGACATGAAGAAGGTTTTTGAAACAGCCCAAATGTTCCGCGCAAGTTCCTCTACAGCAGAAAATGGCACAAACTTCACCGTGTCTCACCCCCTCGCCCCCATGAAGATGGGCAAGCAGTTGGACCAGGCCAACTACCAGGGTGCAAAAATCGTCGTCTATGTGGATGGCGACAAGGCTCAGGCAGGCGAATTCGAGTTCAAGGATCTCCGTGACGGCACCATGCACGTGGGTAATGCAGACGCAATCGTAAAGCAACTCAACTCATAACCAATTCACAATTCAAAATTCACAATTCTGCATTCAGCATTCTGCATTCATAATTTATAATGATGTCTCCTCTCAAAGCCCTTCTCAGCATCCTCAGTCTTTTCGTGGTTCTCGCCATCGTTGCGGTGGTTTACCCCGATGGCGGCATCCAGATTGGCGATAAGACGTTCCGCTACCCGAAGCTGACGGACATTTTCGTGAAGGCGAACTCCGACAGTACAGCAGATAGTGCCGCCGTAGATCCCGAGGAAGCCATCCGGCAGATGATGGAGGCCACCAAGCGGAAGGAATTTGCCGCCTACACGGATTCTCTGAAGTATTACGAAGATTTCTTCAAGAATGCTAGAACCCGCATCGATGTTCCCAACGATGACCCTACCTGGTTTGACAGATTCTTCCTTCATCTGCAACTGGCAGAACTGGATTCCAGCATGGTGCACATCGTCCACTATGGCGATTCCCAGTTGGAAGAAGACCGCATTTCCGCCACCATTCGTGAGGATTTGCAAACAGAATTTGGCGGAGCTGGCCCTGGCATGATGCCCCCCATTATGACCGTTCCCTCCCAAACCACAAGCCATTACAACGAGGGCGCTCTCCAGCGCTACATCCTCTTTGGCCCCAAGGAGGAAGAAGCCAGCCATAACCGTTATGGTCCGCTGGCACAGTTTGCAGACCTGAACGGCTCCGCCGTCATCAGCATCAAGAAAAGAGATGACCGCAAGAATGCCTTCCCCCATGTGGGCGGTTACAATACGGTCAAGGTTTTGGCAGGCAAACGCGGCAACCTGAAACTGCGGCTAGTCTATGCAAGAACCTTCGTGGAAGAAATTCCAGAAGATGCGGACTCCGCCACAGCCGCAAAACCGCCCAAGAGAACCATCAAGAATGTGGAAGCTGAGGCACCCACTGTCGAGACATTCAACAAGTTAAAAGTCTACACTTGGAAACTTCCTGACACCACCTCTAGCGCAAAAATCTACCTCAGCGGCAACACCGAAATCTATGCCGTCTCTGCTGATGGCGCTTACGGTGTCGCTGTGGATAACGTCGCCATGCGCGGAAGCAGCGGTACCATCTTCCACCGCATCGACACAGAACTTCTCTCAGAAGCCTATAAGGCCATGAACGTCCGCCTCATCATCATGGAATATGGAGGAAATCTGGTTCCCGGCACTAACAAGAGCAACGTGGAATGGACGCGAAAACTCATAACGCGGCAAATTCAGGCTATTCAGAAGGCAAATCCCGATGCAGACATCATCTTCTTCGGCCCCGCAGACATGGCCAAGCAAGTGGATGGAAGCTGGAAGACTTACCCCGGACTTGCCCTCACCATCAAAACTCTGCGCGAAGTTGCGCTAGACAACGGTGTCGCCTTCTGGGACATGCATCGCGTGATGGGCGGAAACGGCTCCATGATCAAATGGGTCCAGAAGGAACCTGCCCTTGGTTTTACAGACCACATTCACTTTACACGCCGCGGAGCCGCCTACATGGCCGACTTGTTCAGTTCCACACTCCGCATGTACTACGACTACTTCCAGTTTAGAGACCGGCATAAGATTGATGACAACAAGCTGAACGAACTCCGTGATTATGCAGATTCTCTGAAGAATGCCGACACATTGAAGCTGGATTCTGCAAAGACGGATTCCACAGCCACAGCAGCACCGGCTGCTCAGCAGGCTCCGGAGGGAAATCCGTGACTTTCCCCGCCGTAAACATCGCCAAAATTTTGCGGAGTACCGCCTTCGTTATCTTGTGCGCTCTTGTTGTCGCAACCTTTGCAGCAAGCCCCAAAACGGCGACAAAGCCCGCTACAAAGCCAGCTCCCGGCACCTACAATCTGGATTTTTCAAAATACGATTTCATCGACACCACACTGAACATCATCCAGTTCCCTCGAGGGAATGCCTCATTCGAAGCCTTCTTCCAGAAGATGGACACTTTGGTCTTCGAAAATAAAGGTCAGGTTCGCATTCTCCACATCGGAGGCTCCCACCTGCAGGCCGATGTAATTTCGGGCCGTATCCGCGAGCACCTCATCAAGGAATATCCTGGTGCAAGCGCAGGCCGCGGATTCATCTTCCCCTACTCTGCCGCCCGCACCAACACGCCGGCCACGTACGCCAGCTACTATCAAGGCATCTGGGACAAGAATAAGAACGTCCAGAAAGAAATCACAAAGCCTCTCGGCCTTCTGGGAATTGCCGTCAGCACTCGCGACCCTCGTGCGGAAATAACGCTTCTCTTGGACAAATACAATTCCGAGCCCATGTGGGGCGAAACAAGATTCCGTCTGTTTGGATTCAGCGACAATAACGATGTAGTGCCCGTGCTCCGTATTGATTCTACCGATATTCAAGGCGTTCACGACACCATAAGCCAGAGCTATGTGTTCACTAGCCCGAGGCCCATTGATAGTATCCACATTCAGTTCCGCTGGATTGACACGTTGCAGCAAGCGACTGTGGCCAAATTCATCGCGGATTCCCTCATCCAGGATTCCATTATGCGGGCAACCCTGGATTCCCTCCAAAAAGATTCATCTCTGAAAAATGCAAATGCAGACTCCGCCAATTCCGTAAAAAAAGATGTACCGCAAAATGTGGCGCTTCCCCTGGATTCCATGTTCCAAGGGGAATGCGACGTGCTGGATACCGCCTGCCTCACCAAAGATGAATTGGCATCCAAAGATACAACGGCCAAAGACTCCGCTCTTGCGCAAATTCCGGATTCCACTCTAAAAAATGCCAGGCCGCACTTCACCCTCACAGGCATTATTGCAGAAACCGACAATCCGGGCATTACCTACACCAACGTAGGCATCAACGGGGCCAAGGTTCACGACTACTTTGAAGAAGTCTGTCCGCTCTTTGAAAAGGAAATGGAGTACTACAAACCGGATTTGGTCATCTTCGCCATCGGTATCAATGACGCCAACGTGGAGCATTTCGACGACAAGCAGTTCCGGGATGACTACGACAAACTCATTGCCCGCATCAAGAAAGTGAGTCCCAACACCGCTTTCATTTTCGAGACCAACAACGACAGCTTCCGCAAAGTCCGCAAAAAACGTTTTGTCCAGCACCCCAACGGCGAAATTGCCCGAAAGAGCTTCTTCATGCTGGCTGAAAAACACAGCGCTGGCGTGTGGGACAAATTCAGCATTATGGGCGGCCTCGGCTCCATGGCCAAATGGGAAAAAGCGGACCTTGCCAAAAACGACAAAGTGCATTTTAAGATGGCCGGATATCAATTGCTGGGCGACATGTTCTACAAGGCTTTGATTCAAGCTTACCAGGAACACATCGCTAACCTCCCTGCCGTTGAACCCAAGAACGCGGAACCAGTATCGAAGTAATAGACATGCTTGACTATATCATTCCATACTTGACACGAACCTTTGCATTCGACCCCAACAGTCCCTTGCTCTTCACCCAGTTCTACTTCTGGGGATTCTTTGCTGTCGTGTTCGCTGTGTTCTCCCTGGTTCACAGGCGACTTCTCCTGCGCAATGCATTCCTCTTTGCCACAAGCCTTTTCTTCTACTACAAAACCAGCGGCAGTTATGTCTGCATCCTAGCCTTCTGTGTTGTAGCAAACTTCTTCATCGGCAAATGGATTGAAAAAGCCGAAGTCAAATGGAAGAAGAAATTCTGGATGATTCTCGTCGTCATCATCGACCTTCTGGTGCTTTGCTACTACAAGTATTCCTACTTCTTCCTGGACGCCCTCTACGATTTCACGGGCATCGAGCTTCACGTGTACAACTTCTTTGCCGCCGCCAGCAACAAGATGTTCGGCACGCACTCCCTCGTCGATCAAATCATTCTACCGGTGGGTATTTCTTTCTTTACCTTCCAGGCCATGAGTTACTGCATCGACATCTATCGCGGTAAAATCAAAGCCGTCAAAAACATTCTGGATTTCGGTTTCTACCTCTCCTTCTTCCCGCAGTTAGTCGCCGGCCCTATTGTCCGCGCCGACAAGTTCGTGCCCCAACTCTACAAGAAATACTTCCTCCCCCGCCGCGCCTTCGGCATCGCCGTGTTCTGGATTTTAAATGGGTTGGCAAAAAAGATCATTTTGAGCGATTACCTCGCCACAAACTTTGTGGACCGCGTTTTCGATACGCCACTCCTCTTCACAGGCCTTGAAAACCTCATCGCCCTCTTTGCATACTCCCTGCAGGTTTATGCAGACTTCTCCGGCTATACGGACATCGCCATCGGTGTCGCCCTCCTCATGGGATTCCGCCTGCCCCAGAACTTCAACAGCCCCTACAAGGCGTTAAGCCCCACAGAATTCTGGCGGCGTTGGCACATCAGTCTGTCCAGCTGGTGGCGCGACTACCTCTACATTCCCCTGGGCGGTAACCGCAACGCATCCGTCGGTACCTACTTCTGGATGGGCTTCTTGAGCCTGGTGGCCATTCTCCTCTCCGGAAGTGTCTGGGTGGGAATCGCTCTGGGTGTTTTCTTCCTCTACATCGCCATCTACGCCTACTTCAAGCCCGGTTCACGGAAGTTCATCACCACCAACATGAACGCAATGGCCACCCAAATCGTGGGCGGCTGGTGGCACGGAGCCAGCTGGAACTTCATCATCTGGGGCGGTCTTAACGGCTTTGGCCAGGTATTCAATAAAATCTGGGTCAAGCGTAGCGCCACCTTCCGCGCATCCGCCGCACTCATCCTCTCTGCCGTAAGCGCCATCATCTTTAAGCACTATGGAACACCAATTTGCGCCATAACCGCCGTGTGGTTTGGAGTCATCTTCATCGGAGTTTGGAGCGTCATGATATTCCGTCTCTTCTCTCAAAAGACGTACAAATGGCTCTATACCGCCTGGAATGTGACCCTCACCTTCGTGTTCATCACCTTCACGCGCCTTTTCTTCCGCGCAGGCAGTAACCTGGACCCTGCCGAAGCCAATGAAGTAGCCTGGAATACCGCCAAGAACATGGTGAACCAGATGGGAACCGCCTGGAAGTGGGACACCATCCTCCCCATCGCCTGGGAACACATCAACATCATACTGGTGTTCATCGCCGGCATGCTCATCCACTGGATTCCAAAGCGCGTCAAGAGCCGTTACCGCATTACATTTGCAAGCCAGCCCATCCCTCTCATGGTGCTTTCAACAGCATTCATCATCTTTGTGATATACCAGTTCATGAGCGCAGACAGCTGCCCCTTCATCTACTTCCAGTTCTAACCCGCTAAGTTTCGGGCTACACAGGACTTCGCAGTTAAAATCTATCGGGGACCGCCGGCAAAATTTTTGCGGCAACTTTTTTGTAACTCAGAAAAAATTTTATTTCTGCTTTTTGAATTCCAGCGCCAGCATGGTGATGTCATCAAACTGAGGTGCGCCAGTAGCAAAATTCTTGACATTATCCTTGAGGCCAAGCACGAAGTCCTTGGGCTCCATTCCGGAATTCTTCTTGGCGAAATTCAGCAGCCTGTCGTCACCATACAGTTCATCAGAAGGAGTTGTCGCTTCCGTCACGCCATCAGTGTACAGGAGAAGTTTATCCCCTTCGGAAAGTTGCACGCTTTCGTGGGCGTATTTGATGTTCGGAAGCCCAGCCAGCGGAAAGTGATGTCTCCCCTTCAAGAAGCGAGCAGCACCATTCTGCACCACCACGGGAGCATTGTGCCCCGCATTCACATAATCCAGCATACCCGTTTTCAGGTCTAGAATACCAAGCCATGCCGTCACGAAGAGGTTGTCGTCATTGCCTTCGCAAAGGAGCCAGTTGGTGTGATTGAAGACATTCTCCAAGGAGATGTTCTGCATGGACTGGTCGCGGATGATGGTCTTGGCCACCACCATAAACAAGGCTGCAGGAACACCCTTACCAGAAACATCGCCGATAGCGATTCCCAGACGGTCTTCGCCAATCTCAAAGAAGTCGTAGAAATCCCCACCCACTTCCTTTGCCGGGTGCATATAGGCCCACAGGCGGTAATTCTCTGTATCCGGGAAGTTCTTCGGAAGCATGTTGGACTGAATCTTCGTCGCAACGGAGAGTTCCGCGCCAAGGCGTTCCTTTTCACGCAAGGATTCCACCATCTTGTTGATGCTGTCCGTCACCTGCCCCAGTTCATCCCGGCTGGTAATGCGAAGAGGCTGTTCCGGCAAATGTCCGTCGGCAACCTCGGCAAGACGCATGCGAATGCGGTTCACGCTCCGAAGCCAAAGCCCTAAGAAAACAATGAGGATTACGCAAGCAAGGAGCACGGAGAGAATGATGAACTTCAGAAATTTGCCACCCACAATCTCTGCATTCTCACGAAGTTCCGATACATTCCGCCCCACCACAATAATGCCAACGCTATTTCCGGCTTCATCCTTCAAAAGCTTGTAGAGACAGAAAACATAGTTACCCTCCACATTGGCTTCACCAGAATATTCGCCCGTAGAGTCGAGAATGTCCGAGACCTTCTTATCGATGTAAGTGCCCACAATAGAAGTTCCATCTGGACGGCGGGTACTCCCCGCAGCACGGATATAATGGCCTTCCTGATAGCCCATGCCATTTTCTTTTTCCACATATTTTAAGCCCTCATCCCCCGTGCGGACAAATGTATAGGAGAATGTGCGGGTCTTCTTTTCGTGGTCCCTGAACGGAGCGAGAAAAGCATGCTCTTCCGTGCCATCGCCAATGAGTTTATCGCCTAGATAAAGCCCGCCATCCTTGAGGTCCCACTCCCCCGGCCCAATCAAATCGCGAATGTAATTGATGTCCGAAACCAGGCGGTCCTTGATGAATTCTTCTTCCGTTTTATCAAAGCCCTTCGCCATGGATTCTGCCAAGAAGAATACAAGAGCCGTACCAATCAGCAGGCACGCCAAGACCATCTTGGATGCAATGCTATGGAAAGTTATAAAACGCATGAAGAAACTGCGTTCTAGCCATTTTTTCATAATAACCACGTGTCAAAAGTTTTCATCCAAATTAGTATATTTAAATCGTGACTAGCGATACGAACCCTTTAGAAAAGCGCATCAAGCGACAAATTCATGGGAAAAGCCACCGTTTTGTGGCCATTGCTCCCCTGGGCTTCGAAGAAACTCTCGTCCAGGAATTGGAAAATTTCAAAATTGAAGGGGCTGTATTCAAGGTCATCGCCGACGGAAAGGTCGAATTCAACACAAAACTCGCGGAAGCCTGGAAAGCGGTGGCCTATAGCCGCATCGCAAACCGCGTACTCATGGAAATAGGTGCATTCAACGCCACCAATTTCGGACAACTGGAAAAGAAAATCGCAGAGATCCCCTGGGAACTGTATCTGTTCAATGCAGAATGCAGAATGCGGAATGCAGAATTGATTTCAGGCACAAACAGCGTCGACAACGCATGTTCTTTCAACATTCACGTGAGCTGCAAGCATTCCAGGCTCTACCACAGCGACGCCATTGCGGAACGTGTTCTACCGTTAATTTGTTCAAGATTACAAGATTTTGGGATAGAAGATGGGTTGGATGATAACGGCACCGCTGGCCCACAGAACCTCTACATTGATTTCGTAGATGACCGCTGCACCCTCTGGCTGGACCTCGCCGGCGAAGAACTCTACAAGCGGGGCCATGAGCGTTTTGTGGCAGAAGCTCCCCTCAAGGAAACCATCGCCGCTGCCATGATTTTCGAAGCAATCCAAATTGTAAAATCAGCAGCAAAATCCTCTAATGAGCCGCGCGGCATCACAACCATTGTCGATCCTATGGCTGGCAGCGGCACCTTCAGCCTGGAAGCCGCCTATATGGCAAACGGTCTCATTCCTGGAAAGTGCCGCGATTTCGCGCTGAAGCATCAGCCCGGCTTCAAAGAAGCAGCGTGGAAACATATTTGCTCACAATTCAAAATTCAAAATGCACAATGCACAATGGAAAATGAGGGAAATCATTTTCAAACAAAGTGCTGTAAATCAAGCAACGTCATTGCGAGCCCTTCAGGGCGCGGCAATCTTTTAAAAATTTTCACATCTGACATTTCCAAGCGGGCAATAAACATCATCCGCCACAACGTGGAGCATTGTCCGCTGGCAGAAATTGCACCTGAGGCCATACAGCCGCAACTGATGGATTTCTTCAGCTATGATTTTCAGGAAATTGCCTCGAGCAATTCTGGCCCCGTCCTCATTCTCCTGAACCCGCCTTACGGGAAACGGCTGAATTTTGATGCACCGACGCTTTACACTAAAATCGGGAAGTTTTTAAGCAAGTTTTTGGGCAAGGAGCGCCGCGGTCAAACCGAAGGCATTCATGTGGCCATACTTGCGCCTAAAGGCGAATGCCGCGAAAATCTTCTCCGGGAATGTGCACTTTTAAATCCTGCGAAAAATGATGCCGCCAAAGAAATAAAAACCAGTCACGGCGGCATCAGCCTCTCAATGCTTCTCGCGTAAATTTTACACGTTCAAGCGGTTACTCACCCAACTTGTCGGGATTGAGTCCCTTCAGTTCGTCAACAACAAAGATTCCATCCTTGCGGATGAGCTTGTCGTCAAACCAGATTTCACCACCACCGTATTCCGGACGCATGATGAGCACCATGTCCCAGTGAATGGCGCTAGCGTTTCCGTTAGGCGCATCTTCATAGCAGCGGCCCGGCGTAAAGTGGATGCTTCCCTTGATTTTTTCGTCAAAGAGAATGTCGCACATGGGACTATCCACAAAAGGATTGAAGCCAATGGCAAACTCCCCTACATAACGGGCGCCTTCGTCCGTATCGAAGATGGCGTTAAGCTTCTCGTTATCGCCAGATTCGCAAGTGGCATTCACAATCTTGCCGTTCTTGAATTCCAGACGCACGTTGCTGAAGTGTTTGCCCTCATAAAGCGTTGGCGTGTTGTACTGAATGACGCCATTGATGCTATCGCGGACTGGCGCAGAGTAGACTTCGCCATCGGGGATGTTCATATTGCCACAGCAGGGCACAGCACCCACGCCCTTGATGCTGAAGCTGATGTCCGTTCCCTTGGCAACCAGACGCACCTTGTCCGTCTTGTTCATCAAATCTACAAGGGGCTTGGCAGCGGTCGCCATTTTAGGGTAATCAGCCAGGCAAGCCTTGAAGTAAAAATCTTCGAAAGCCTCCGTGCTCATCTTGGCGCCCTGAGCCATGGAGGGGTTCGGCCAACGGAGAACGCACCAGCGTGTCTTATTCACGCGGTAGTTCAGCACCTCTTCCGTCATAGTACGGTACATGAGCATCTTTTCATCGTCAATGTCGCAGTTTTCCATGGCGTTGTCGGCACCACGGATGGCGATATAGGCCTGCATCCGCTTCATTTCGGCCAAATCCAGTTCCGCACGGAGGGCAATCTGCTCCTTGGTGGCGGATTTGATCAGTTCCCGACGGACGCGACTGCAAGAATTATGCACGAAGGCGTTTCCGCCCACCTTCGCCACCGCCTTGATGAGTTCCGTAGAGACTTCGTCCGGCGTATCGGTAGTTTCGATGAGGATGTTTTCGTGAGCCTTGAGGCCAATGGCGTTGTTGATGAGATTTTCTGCAAGTTGAGTTACACGAGGATCAGTCATAGAAATACTCCAATTATATGCTTTTTCGTGCTAAAAATAACAAATTCTAATAATTCCTCACTCTATGCCTTTTGTATATTTCTTACATCATGAAGCTTTTACAGAATCCTCCCGATTTGAATAAAATTGCGCGCCCGAACTGGATTGAAATCAATTTAGACGCCCTCTGCAACAACATCCGTTTTATCAGAAGCCAGATTCCCGCCAATACGAAAATTCTCCTTCCTGTAAAAGCGGATTCCTACGGCCACGGAAGCTTGGCCTGCTCTTTTGCCGCCCGTGAAGGCGGTGCGGACTATCTGGGTGTGGCCCACATCAGCGAAGGCATGCTACTGCGCCAGTACGGCATGGATCTTCCCATCTTGGTGCTTGGCCCCTGCACGCCCTCCGATTTTGCCTACTTTGTGGAATTCCAGCTTACGGCAGCTATTACGGATTTGCGTACCGCCATCGCTTTCGACAAGTTCCTGGGCGAAACGGGCACAACCTGCAAGGCTCACCTGAAGATTGATTCCGGCATGAACCGCTATGGTTTTGATGCCGAGGACTTTGACACCATCCGCGCTGTTCTGAATTTGAAGTACCTTCGCTTTGAAGGCATGTTCACTCACTTGGCTACGGCCGATATGCCCGGGAACCCGAAAACGGAAATTCAAATCCAGCGTTTCACCCGTTTGGTGGATGTATTGGAAGCGGAAGGTTTACGCCCTGCCATTTGCCACTGCAGCAGTTCTGCTGGCACGCTTACCCATCCCGAAAGCCATTTTGACATGGTGCGACCAGGTCTCGCCCTATATGGCTACAACTGCATGGGAGCAATGCCTTCCCCATGGCCTATCAAGCCCGTCATGAAAATCAAGTCCACCATCCGCCACATACACGAAGTGAAGCCCGGTGAGACGGTTTCATACGGTGGCTACTGGATGGCCCAACAGCCTACGCGGATTGCAACCATCGCCATCGGTTACGGCGACGGTTACCTCCGCGGCGAGTACAACAAAGGTTTCGTCATGATTCGCGGGCAACTCTGCCCCATTCTCGGTCGCGTGTGCATGGACGCCACCATGGTGGACGTGAGCCACATTCCCGATGTGCAGGTTGGTGAAACCGTCGATGTGGTGAATGGCGAAATGGACTTCCGCATTTCCATGGAAAGCGTGGCTGACGACCACCACACCATTCCTTATGAACTCACAAGCCGCGTTGCACGCCGCTTGTACCGCAAGTACTTCTGGAAGAACCGCCTGGTCCGCTGGGATTACCTGCGTCAGGAATTCGGTGTATCCGAGTATCGGGAATACCCGCTGCGGTAATTACCACACGTCCTGTGTAGAAGTCTGACCCTTGATGGTCACCTGATAACGACCCTTGAAGCCGTGGAACTTGGCCACACCATCCGGGCCAGCGACAGCAGTAGCTTCCGTGGTCCAAACCTTGTGCCACAAGTCATAGATGCGCTTTGCGGCTTCTTTCTCGGTCTTGTCAGCCTTGATGATTCCGCCATTCTTAATCCAGTGGCGGTTATCCCAGAATCCCCACAGCACGATTCCCACCACAGCCGGATGACTGAAGGCGGAACGGATGAACTTTTCATATTCATCGGCCTGTTTTTCTTCCGTCAGAGTCATGCCCTGATCCCAGGTGCCGAAATCCAGTTCCGTCACCTTGATGGGTAGGCCCAATGCAGCCAACTTGTCCAAGCGTTCCTTGATAAGGCCCGGAACCACGGGGCGAGCGTTGAAATGGCACTGGACGCCAATTCCCTGCACGGGAACCTTGCGGTCCAGCATACCCTTGATGAGGGTGACATAACGATCTGTTTCGCCAGCGGCCACGACATTATAATCGTTGATGTAGAGTCGAGCATCGGGGTCAGCCTTATGGGCCCAGATGAAGGCACTATCCAGATAGTTCCAGCCACACATTTCAAATGTGTAGGATTCATGAAGCGGTTCATTCCAAACATCGTATTCAGAAATTTTGCCCTTGTATTCCGCAAGGTCGCGGTCAATGCGTGCCTTCAGATATTTTCCGAAATCAGCACATTCCTTTGGCTTATTGGGGTTGGAATAATGCTTGTCGAAACCATATCCCTGATGGCCCCACATGAGGGCGTGTCCACGCAACTTCCAGCCATTCGCTTGAGTGAACTTCACATAGCGATACATTTCATCTTTCTTTATCTTACCTTTCTTGGGCTCGTACTCCGGCCACTTGAACTGGTTCTCGGAAACCGCATGCCAGAAATACTTCTTGGCGGTTTCCTTATACCACTTCTCTTCCTTGTCATTGGGATTGTCGCTATACAAGGCAAGGGCTGTTCCGAAGGGGAAACCGTGACGAATCAACTTCACAGAAACCGTATCACCTGGATTAGCCTTCACCGTGAAATTCTTCTGACGGAGTTGGTCGATGCGTTTTTCCGCATCCGCATACCAGGTGGTGTCGCTCATGGCTTCGGACTTTTCAATGGACACATCGTCCATCTGCACCCAGCCCTTCTTGAGGCCCACGTGGAAGGTGACGTTATTCAAGCCAAAACCCTTCTCGTCGGCAAGGAAGGTGAGAGAATAGGTTTTCCAGTCGTTGGTGAGCTCAAAGGAACCGCTTTCTTTTTGGCGGTAGTCCGGAGGGCCGCCCTGCACGACAGCATTGATGGGCATATTGCCCTTGGCTTTGAATGTCAAGGTATAATAAGCTGAATCAGCCAAAAATTTGGGCGGTTGCAGCTGCAGGCCCCACCAGTCCTTCGGGAGCTTTGTCACATCCACACGCGCACCCTGGGTGCCATCGACGCCAAGGCCAGCAATAGCAATTTGGGACTTCACTTCTGCAGGGCCATCGGGATTGTTCCAGAGGTACCATCCCCCATCGCCATATTCCATGTCACCATTGCTCATGATGTTCTGCGCCATCAAGGGGGCTGCAACAAAACCAAGAGCCATCAAACTTTTTATCCCAAATTTCATAATTACTCCAATGTTATTTGTTGGAAATATACAATAAATTTTTTGAGATGCACCGCAATGCCAATCCCATTTCTATACTAAATTATAGGCATGGTTCTGAACGTTATTTGGCTCGTTTTCTTTTTCGGTGCGTTTATCGCCTGTATGGTGCAATGGCTCGCCTTTGGTGATTCCCAGATTTTCAACAAGGCGATTCTCGGTGCCTTCGATATGTCGAAAACCGCCTTCGAGATTGCCCTCGGCCTTACCGGCATTCTCTCCCTATGGCTCGGCATTCTGAAGATTGGAGAAAAGGCTGGAGCTGTGCAGATTCTTGCCAAAGTGGTACAGCCGCTGTTCAGTCGTCTCTTCCCCGAAATTCCGAAGGGTCACCCCGTCGTGGGCACCATGCTCATGAACATCAGCGCCAACATGCTTGGGCTTGACAACGCGGCAACGCCTATGGGGCTTCAGGCCATGAAGCAACTGCAGGAGTTGAACCCCAACGAAGACAAGACTGTTGCAAGCGATTCTCAAATTATGTTCCTCGTGTTGAACGCCAGCGGACTCACCCTCATTCCTGTAAGCATCATGACGTACCGCGCCCAGATGGGTGCCGCGAACCCCAGCGATGTCTTCC
This sequence comes from Fibrobacter sp., assembly GCA_024398835.1. Taxonomy (GTDB): domain Bacteria; phylum Fibrobacterota; class Fibrobacteria; order Fibrobacterales; family Fibrobacteraceae; genus Fibrobacter. The sequence continues at coordinate 66,811 of JAKSIK010000005.1, read as the reverse complement.
TCCCCATTCTCCTCGCCACATTCTTCAGCACCATGGCGGGCATTTTCGCCCTCAGCTTTTTCCAGAAAATCAAGTTAAAAGATCCCGTGACTGTTGCTTGGCTGGGCGGACTTTCCGCCTGCGTCATCGCCATCATGTTCTACTTCAGCCACCTGACTGCGGAAGCGCTCGGTACCACCAGCCTTTTCATCAGCGGCATCGTGCTGTTCGGCATTATCGTCGCGTTCCTCGGTCTTGCCGTCTATAAGAAGGTTCAGGCTTACGAGGCTTTCGTGGAAGGTGCAAAAGACGGCTTCCATACTGCAGTGATGATTATCCCGAACTTGGTGGCGATTCTTGTAGGTGTTGCCGTATTCCGTGCCAGCGGCGCTATGGATTTGGTGATGAATGGAATCTCCTACGTTCTCGGGCTGTGCGGTGTCGGGAACGATGTGGTGCCGGCACTCCCGACCGCGATTATGAAACCTCTCAGTGGAAGCGGTGCCCGCGGTATGATGATTGATGCCATGAAGACTTTGGGGCCCGACAGTTTTGCCGGGCGTCTCAGCTGCATGTTCCAGGGAGCTGCGGACACGACCTTCTACATTATCGCCGTCTACTTCGGTTCTGTTGGCGTGAAAAAGACACGTCATGCCGTGACCTGCGCTTTGATTGCGGATGCGGTTGGCGTTATTGCGGCTATCGCTATCGCCTACATCTTCTTCCCACCAATTGGGTAGAAAACCACTCGATCTAAAATCAAAAATGTTCGTCTTGTCTGACTTCGCAAACCATAAAAATGCGCGCCCTTATTGTATCTGACATTCATGGCTCCGTCGAGGCTGCCGAAAAGGCTCTGGACCATTTTGAATCTCTAAAATGCGACGAGATTTGGATTCTGGGTGATGTGGGAATGATTTCCTCATTCAACGACTACAAGGATTTGATTACCGCCGTCCGCGGGAACTGCGATACGGACTACAGCGCCATGGCCCTAGACTTTCCCGTCGAAGAAGATTATCAGCTCATTGAACGCGATGGATTGAATTTTTTCTTGACCCATGGGCATCTGTTCTCAGCGGATTATTTTTCCAAAGATGAAATGAAGTTTATCGACCCGCTGGGTGAACAGCGCGACATTAGCGTTTTCCTCTGCGGACACAGCCACGTCTGGAGAATCGAACGGAACCGCAAAGGCGTGCTTGTGGTGAATCCAGGCTCCCTCAGCCGCCCGCGGGGCGGCACTGTTCCCTCATTTGCCCTCTATGAAACAAATGGAGAAGATGGTAGGACCTTCTCCATTCGAGAACTCAATAGCGGAAAAATTATGAAATCCGCGACGATTTAATTTTGCGACGCGAAATACTGCCGCGACGATTTAGAGGCGCTTCAGCACTGCCTGAGCGTGATGGTAGAAGCCCTCCTCCATCGCAACCGTGGCAATCGCCTTCGCATTCTTCTTGATGGCTTTTTCGCTGTAGCGCACGATGCTCATGCGCTTGAGGAAGTCGTACACACCCAGCGGGCTAAAGAAGCGGCCCGTGCCGTTTGTAGGAAGCACGTGGTTCGGACCTGCAAAGTAATCGCCCACAGGTTCGCTGCTCCACGGGCCGATGAATACGGCACCCGCATTTTCAATCTGGGCCGCCATGGATTCTGCTTCAGCAGTCATCACTTCCAGATGCTCCGGAGCGATCCGGTTTGCGATTTCAATTCCGTCAAACCAATCCTTCACCACCAAAATGCGGCCAAAATTGTTCAGCACCTTGGTGAGGAGTTCCTTCTTCGGACTATTCTCCACCTGGATGTCCACGCACTCGCTAATCATCTTGGCAGTTTCCATGTTGTCTGTAATGCAGATGGCGGCCTCAAAGCCGGAACCGTGTTCCGCCTGAGAGAGCAAGTCTGCTGCAGCAAAGTCTGGATCCGTGGTATGGTCGGCAAGCACCAGCACTTCGGAAGGCCCTGCCACCATGTCGATATCCACAATGCCAAAAACTTCCTTCTTGGCGATTGCGGCAAACACATTGCCCGGACCCACAATCTTGTCCACACGTTCCACAATGGTCTTGCCCTTGGCATCCTTTGCGCCATAAGCCAGCATGGCAATGGCCTGAGCGCCACCAATGTGATAGACTTCCTTGATTCCCAATTCCTGAATCACAAAAGCCACTGCCGGATTGATTTCGCCCTTGATGGGAGTCACCACCACAATGTCTTCCACGCCAGCCACAATGGCAGGCACGGCGTTCATGATTACGGTGCTGGGGTAAATTCCTGCGCCACCGGGAACGTACAAGCCAACCCTCTTCATGGGGCGGATACGCTGTCCGAGAACCACGCCATCCTTCCCTTCCATAAGCCAGGATTCTTCCATCTGGTTCACGTGGAAGTCGCGTACGTTCTTTATGGCCTGCTTCAAAGCCTTACGGAGAGCAGGGCTAGCCTTTGCTGCCGATTTTGCGATGGCGGCATCGGAAACCCGCAAATTCTTCCCTTTCAAGCCATCGAACTTCTGTGCATATTCCAAAGCCTTCGCAAAACCGCCCTTCTTGATGTCGGCGAGAATCTGCATGACCTTGTCGTGAATCTCCTTGCTGGGAGCCACTTCGCGACCGCAAATGCGTTCAATTTCCTGAGACTTGGGAGTAACCTTAACAATCTGCATTTTAAGCCTTCTTTTTCTTCTTCAACGCGGGCTTGGAAATATCTGCCGCACGTTTTACCTGGCGCTTGGTCAAAGCCTTCTTGGGGGCGAGAACCGGATGTCCGGATTCCACCTTGGACTTCACCACCACATCCTTGTACGGGTCCGCAATGACTTTGTTTTCCGCTAGAATCTTGTAAGTGAGACCATCCACAAAGGCAATCCAGCTGGCTTCCACAATGTTACTGCTAACGCCAACCATATTCCAGTGGCCTTTGTCATCGCCAAAAGCGGTCCACACACGAACGAGTGCATCGGAAGCCACATTGCTACCCAGCACGCGAACCTTGAAGTCGTCCAGACGGACATTTTTCATGCAGGGGAAGAACGGGATGAGCGCCTTGCGAAGCGCTTCATCCAAAGCATTCACCGGGCCATCGCCTTCACTCACTTGATAGCTGATCTTATCCCCAATCTGGAGCTTCACCGTAGCCTGGGAAACAGAGATTCCCTGAGGAGTCTTGTCTTCAATGACGCGATAGTTCAGCACCTTGAAAGGTTCCTCCACCATCTTCAAATGGCGGTACACCAGAAGCTTGAAACTGGCTTCTGCGGAATCAAAATGCCAACCCGCATTTTCTCTTTCCTTGATGAGGGAAAGAAGGCTCGACACCAGCGGATCCTTCTTGTCAATACCCGGCTTAATCACCTTCAGTTTTTCAACTACGAGAGAACCACCTGCCTGGTCGCTGGTCACAAATACGCGGTCATTACCGATGGCGTGGGGGTCCACATGCTCAAAACTGCGGGAAACCTTCATCACCCCATCAATATGGGCGCCCCCCTTGTGGGCAAAGGCCGCATCCCCAACGTATGGAGCATGGGCATCACTGGGCAAATTCACAATCTGATCCACACGACCGCTCAGCTTGCGAAGTCCCGCCACATTTTTCGCGGCAAAGAACTTCGCGCCCATCTTGAAGTGCAAATCCGCAAGAATGGTGGTGAGGTTCGCATTTCCACAGCGCTCGCCATAACCGTTCACAACACCCTGTACCATGGTGCAGCCGTTCTTCACGGCGAAAATACTGTTACAGACGGCCAAGCCCGCATCGTTGTGCACATGAATGCCCACCGGAGTAGAGACGAACTTCCGCACATCCTTCAAAATGGATTCCAATTCCCAAGGCATGGTCCCGCCATTGGTATCGCACAGCACGATGAAATCCGCAGCGCCATGCTCTGCCGCACGAAGTGTCTCCAGCGCATACTCCGGATTGGCCTTATAGCCATCGAAGAAATGCTCTGCGTCATAGATGACCTCTTCCGAGTGCTCCTTCAGATACGCCACGGAGGATTCAATCATATCGAGATTTTCTTCCAAGGTGGTACGAATCACTTCCGTCACATGAAGGTCCCAGCTCTTGCCGAAAATCGTCTTGACGGGAGCTTTGCTCTTCACCAATGCCTGGAGGAGAGGATCTTTTTCGGGAAGGATTCCCGGACGACGGGTGCTGCCGAAGGCCGCAATCTTCGCGTGCTTCAACTTCACTTCACGAATCTTCTTGAAGAATTCCTCGTCCATAGGGTTGCTGGGGTTAGGCCAGCCACCTTCGATGTAATCAAAACCAAATTGATCCAAGAGTTTTGCAATCTGGATTTTGTCAGCCAAAGAAAGGCTTATTTTGCGGTCCTGATTGCCATCCCGGAGGGTCGTATCGTATAAGAAAACTTTCATGGGTGCAAATTTAGAAAACATCCATGCTGGGCGCGGTCATTTCCACGCAAATGCGGCAATTTCCATAGATTACAGCACGAATTTTGCGATGACTTCCGCAATTCCGCCGTGGTTATTGTCCAATTTCGTCACATAGTCCGCTTTTTCGCGAACAACATCCGAAGCATTGGCCATGGCCACCCCGACGCCTGCCGCCTCTATCATGGGCAAATCGTTTTCCTCATCCCCCACCGCCAAAGTATCTTCGATGGGCACCTGAAAAAGATTCGCCATAAAACGGAGGGCATCTCCCTTGTTGCTCTGCAGGTGCGAAAATTCCAGCATCTCCGGCTTGCTGAAAACGTCGAAAAGTTTGCCTTCCGTGTGCTTCCGCATATCCGAGCGGAAACTTTCCAAGCTGGAATGCTCGAAAGGCGTAATGATGTTCACCTTGATGGGCGGCTTCACCACCACATTGATGGGCTTTTCCGGAGCACCGCCCGCGGCACCCTGCTCGAAAAATTTGCAGATGTCGTCCACAATGAGGTAATCCATGTTCATAATGCGGCAATAGGTCTTCAACTGCTCCGTCTCATACTCGCTAACAACCAAATCGCCCGCGTAGGTATGAGCGTGCATGCCCCGCCTGTGGGCCTCGTCCATGATGAACTTCACATCCGCAGGCGAGATGAAGCGGTTGAGAATGGACTCCCGACGACCACAATCGTAAATGAGTCCGCCGTTGAAACTCACGAGGAAGGAGCCCTCTTCCATAAAGCCATATTTTTCTGCCAGCGGAATCACCGCCGCGAGGGGCCTGCCCGTAGTCATGACGAACTTGTGGCCCGCGGCAATCAGCTTCTGCACCGCCGTCAAATCCACTGCGCTGATAGACTTGTCATCCATCAGAAGCGTGCCATCCAAATCCGTAAAAAGTATTTTCATCCCTCACAATTTAGTCATTTTGACATCTTCTGTCACAGGTAAAAAGCTATATTGAATCGGGAAATAAAATTGGAGTTTAAATGTCTAAGATTGATGATTTACTGGGTTGGCATTACGGTTCAGGGAACGATGGCAAAATTAATGATGGCGCTGCAAGTATCAAGTCTGTAGCGATTTTTGGTCATGTCCGTCCTGACGGGGATTGCGCAGGTTCCACTCTCGCCCTCTGGAACTACATCCGCGACAACTATCCGCAAATCAAAGCAGATATTTTTCTGGAACCTTGCAGCGACACGTACAAGATATTGCGGGGCTTTGATCAAGTCAAAAAATTGTACGTCGGCATAAACAGCGCAAGCGACTGCGGCGAAAAAAGTTGCGACGGTGGCGAAATTTGTGCCAGCAAAGACGGAATTTATGATTTGGCATTCCTTCTGGATACGCCATCTTTTGAACGGGTTGGCGCTAATGGTGCGGAATGTATCAAAAATGCCCGCATCACTTGCAACATCGACCATCACATCAGTAACCCGCTAAATCTCTGCAACACAAACATCGTGGAGCCAAACGCAAGTTCCGCAAGCGAAGTTCTCTACTTCCAGCTAGACCCTGCAAAAATCAGCAAGGAAACCGCCAGTTGCCTCTACCTCGGCATCGTTCACGATACGGGCGCATTCAAATACAGCTGCACAGGGAAACGCACCATGCAGGTCGTGGGAGACCTCATCGAAAAGGGCGTGGACTTCGCAAAAATCGTGAACGAAACCTACTACACCCGCACCTACAAACAAACGTTGGTCACGGGCTTCGTCCTGCAAAATTGCAAACTGTGCCTAGATGGAAAGGTCGTCTACAGCTACATCTCCCAAGCAGACATGGACCGTTTCGGCGTCACTCCAGTGGAACTCAGCAATGTCATCGACACCTTGCGCGAAGTGGGCGGCACAGAAGTCACCATCTTCCTTTATCCCGTAAACGGGAAGTATAAAATCAGCCTCCGCAGCAACTATGTGGTGGATGTGAACGCCATTGCCAAGGAATTCGGCGGTGGCGGCCATACCCGCGCTGCCGGCGGTGATACCGAGGAAGCGCCAGAAGCAGCCATCCAGAAAATTCTGGATTTAGTAGCCAAACAACTGTAAAATCCACAATAACTCAAGCAGAAAGCAGCAAAGCCTCTGGCAAAATCTGTCCCGAAGCCATTCCTTCTACAACACGAACAGTGCTACAGCCAGGAAAATAAAGACGACACCGCTGAACCAGTTCAGATTGCGGTTCGCCTTAGGGCTATTCAGTAGGAACCTTTTCACAGCACCGGCCAACAGAGCCACACTTCCGAAGACGATGAATGTGGCACAGATGAACTCCCCGCCCAAAATAAACGTCTGAAGAGCCGGATGGATTTTTCGGTCCAAATTTACTGCCGGTGGAATGAAGGAAAGCACAAAGAGGACCGCCTTCGGGTTCGTCATGTTCATGATGATTCCGCGAGCGTAAAGCCGGCATTTTGAAATCTCCGCAGCAGCACTGTCCTGCGTGGTATCAACATCCGGCGCGGCAGCCACGCCCGCAGTAGACGTCTCGCCCACAGTCATTCTATCGCTGCTGATGGTTCCTGTGCGCACCGTAAAACTTTTGTAGGCAAGATATAGAAGGTATGCGGCACCGAGGCACTGGAGCGCAAAAAAAGCCTTGGGACTTGCGGCAAGTAGTGCAGAAACGCCCGCCACCAAAAAACACGTCTGGAAGAAAATCCCGGTACAAAGCCCCGCAATGATGGAAAATCCGGCCTTGGCGCCGTAGGTAGCACTTTGGGCCAAGACAAAAAGATTGTCCGGTCCAGGCGCGATGGCCACAACAAGAGCCGCAATAAAAAATTCAATCATGTTGACGAACCATCTGTGCGACGCAATTTACAGCGCCGTCATAAATTCTACAGTTTTTCCAAAAAACTGTCCGCATCCATCTCGGCCAAGTCCTTCTGGAGTTTTTCCAGAGCCTCATCCGTAATTTCGTGATTGGACGCATCCACCATCTTCTTCAGGGACTGAGCGACCTCGCTAACGGAGCCATCCTGACGCATCACCACATCCAGCACCTTGGAAAGCCGCTTCCGCAGGTGAGCAAACTCCTCCCGATCCAGTTCCGCAGTCTCTCCGTTAAAGTACATCAACGGAGTTTGGCATTTTGCGCAGGAAAACACCATCATGCTGGAGGGTTCCCCGTCAATATCCACATTAAAACTGGAGCCGCAGTGGGGGCAATCAATATGCAATTCACTCATACCCTATAATTTAGCAAATCCAGGCCCAAAACAAGCCAAAAAAACAGCTTTATTTTATTTTTTACTTGAAAACAATTCGTCATTCATAACTCATAATTCATAATTGGTATTATGCTCTGTCATTGGCTTTATCATATCACAAGTATTGATCTTTTCGATGGCCGTCTATTCCGTGCCGGCGTGGCAGCCATGCTCTCTATCGTCTTGGTGCTGTTTTTTATGCCCAAATACATCCGCTGCCTGCAAAAACTGGACGCCACCAGCGATTTTGATAAGGATGGGAAAACAAAGTCTCCTCCGATTATGGGCGGGCTCCTCCTGGTTGTGGTTGTAGAAGTCGTGTCTCTGCTGGTGTGCCAGATGAACAACTACACCATCCCAACGCTAGTGATTCTCGCGTTGTTTAGCGCCGTCGGTGCCATTGATGACATTGCCAAAGTGAAAGCAAAACGCCTGATTAAGCTTGGAAAACTGAAAGCCGCCGATTACATGGACAAAGCGGACGGCATTTCAAGCAGTTTGCGCCTTTTCCTCTATTTCCTGTTCAGTTTAGTGGTAGCCATTCTCTGCTACAAGTTCATCCCTGAACTCAAGGGCGATTTGACCATCCCCTTCTGCCCCATTGAAGTATTCCAGCTGCACCTCCCCAACTGGATTTTCGTCGCATTCATGACCTTCGTCATCGCAGCTTCCGCCAATGGAACAAACTTTACTGATGGTCTGGACAGCCTTGTTTCCGTGCCAATTCTTACCAGCATGGTATTTGTTGGCGCAGTGGCTTATGTCAGCGGAAACTTCATCTTCACACAATACCTGAGCGTTCCCTACCTCCCAGGCTGTGACGAATTGTTCCCACTTGCCATGTCCATTGCAGGGGCTCTCCTTGCCTACCTGTGGTTCAACAGTCCTCCAGCCGAAATCTATATGGGTGACGCAGGTTCCGTAGGCTTCGGTGCCGCCATCGGCATCATGTTCATTCTAGTTCAAGCCGGGCTATTCCTTCCCATCGTGTGCATCATCATCATTGCCGAGGCTTGCTCCGTGCTCCTTCAGATTCTCTGGTTCAAGTTCACCAAGAAGACCACGGGAACCGGCCGGCGCATTTTCCTCTGCGCCCCGCTCCACCACCATTATCAGAAAAAGTGGGAAGGCAACTTCCCCAGCAAGCCCCTGATGAATTCCAAAATCGTGTGGCGCATGCACCTGGTGAGTGTTTTCGCACTCATCTTCAGCATGGTCATCTTCTTCGGCATCCGGTAGTAGAGTTTATTTATGAATGATTTGATTGAAACCCTGAAAGCGGCTGGGCAAGACGCTCTGGCGGCTCATTTAGAGACATTAAGTGGAGACGCCCGCGCAAACTTGGAACGGGACATCGCCTCCCAGGATTGGATGGAACTGAAGCAACTCCATGCAGAAAAATCCACTGCAGATTTAAGCAAGAATGTAGCAGGCGAACTTCGCCCCATGCCTTGGAAAATCGCAGAAGACGACCTCCGTTATGATTTTTGGAAAGAGACCGGAGAAGTTGTTTTAGGCAAGGGTCAGGTGGCAGCATTCCTGGTGGCTGGCGGCCAAGGTTCCCGACTCGGCTTTGAAGGTCCCAAGGGCATGTTCGACATTGGTCTTCCCAGCCACAAAAGTTTATTCCAGTTGCAGGCGGAACGCATCAAGAATCTGGGAGCACAAGTAGGTCACCCCATTCCCTGGTGCATCATGACAAGCCCTCTGAATCACAAGGCTACCGTCAACTTCTTTGAAGAAAACGCCTTCTTCGGAATGGACCGGGATGACATTCGATTCTTCGAGCAGGGAACCATCTGCGCTCTGGACCCCAATGGGAAAGCGGTTCTGGAATCGGAAGACCATCTGGCACTGGTGCCCGATGGAAACGGTGGATGTTTCCGGGCTCTCGCCCAAAGCGGAACTCTCGCCTGGCTTGTAGAGAAAGGTATCCGCTATCTGTTCCTCTACAGCGTGGATAACGCCCTCTGCCGTATCTGCGACCCAGCATTCATTGGCGCTCTCGCTGCCGACGGCCACGCCATCAGTGCCTCTAAAGTTGTCCACAAGGCCGGCCCTCAGGAACGGGTGGGCATTTTCGCCTTCCAGGATGGGAAGCCCGGCGTTGTGGAATACAGCGACCTTCCCGACAACTTCCGCGACATGACAAACGCCGACGGAAGCCTCACGTTTGATGGCGGCAACATCGCTGTGCATCTCTTCAAGATTGAAGGCCTCCGGAAACTCCAGACCTCTCGCCTCCCGTGGCACACCGCCCGCAAAAAAGTCTGCGGCATCGAGAACTGCTGGAAGTTCGAGCAGTTCCTGTTCGACGCATTCCCGCTTCTCGGGTCCATGCTGCCCTTTGGTGTAGTCCGCGAAGAGGAATTCTCCCCCGTGAAAAATGCCGAGGGCGTAGATTCTCCCAAGACCGCCCGCGTCATGATTGGAAAACTCCATCGGGAATGGCTGGAGAAGGCCCATGTGGAAGTAAACCCCCACAAGCTCTACGAGATTTCTCCTTCCCTCAGCTACGCTGGCGAAGGATTGACCCGCCGCTTGTTCGAGAGAGAACTGGGAAGAGGCATTCTGGAATTCGATGAATGAAATGGATTTTGTACAAATTAACATTTCATTTCTTTCTGAGGCTACCCGACGCCATTCTTAATCTTCTTTTTGCGATTTTTCACCCCATCTATAAAGCCACCCACAAAAAACGTGCCTACGGCCGTGTAGAAAAGCACTTAAAAAATTGCGGTTTTGCAACAGATTCCGCGAAAAAAAGAGTTTCTGCAAAAGAAGTCTTCAATTCTCTTTATTGGAACGGAATCGATAGCTACCGATTGCTTACACGGATGCAAAGCGCCACAAAGCGGGTTCGTTATGAAAATGAGGATGTGATTCGGGAAGCCCTCACCCAAGGGCCCATTGTTGCCCTCAGTATCCACCAAGGAGCATTTGAGAACCTCCACCGGAGCCTTTGCCGCTACAGCCAGCATGTGCACCTAATTACTAACCCATTCAAAAACAAGGCTCTCACCCGCACCCTCCAAAATTTTCGGCAAGATTCAAACCTTCACGAGTACAGCACCGACGAAGTTTCCTCCGTTCTCCGAAGCCTCTTCAAGACCAAGGGAATCCTGGCCATGGTGGTGGATCAGGCCAAGGACGCCCGCGGAAACACCGTCGAACTGTTCGGGCGAGAAACCACCCTCTACCTCCGACTCCCCGTCAAGGCGAACCAGATGGGCGCTGGCATCGTCACCTTCCGCACCTTCAGCGAAATGGCGACTGACGAAAAGGGCAAAAAAATCCGGCAGCACGTGGTGCGGTTCGAAAACTACTACCCGCCCAAAACCGCAGCCTCGGAAGCAGGCGAAATGGATCTCGTGCAAGGCATCGCGCGGGAAATCGAAGGCTGGATAAAGGAACATCCCGAGCAGTGGTGCTGGAACTACCATCGAAATTTCTGCATTGAAAATTAAGGTATAATTGCGATATGGAATACAATGAAGAAGAATCCCTGCAGCTGGAGTGGCTCAAGAACCACCATATTGTGGACAAGGACGCCGAAGCCGCTAAAAATGCAAAGGAATTCGAAAACAATCCGAAAATAAAGCAAAAAGGGCGGAAAATGGGCCGGAATCCAGCAGCCTGGGAAATGCCGAATCCGGAGGACGAAATCGACCTCCATGGCATGACTGCCGATGAAGCCGCCGAAGCCGTAGAACGACGCATCGACGACCTGATTATCGCAGGGCTTTCCGTACTCCGCATCATCCATGGCGGCGGAAATCCAAGCTACGGGAACGTGAAAAAAATCATCGACCGTAAAGTCCGGTCCGAGTGGAGCAACAAGGTGGTCTACTACCGCACAGAACCCGATAACGCGGGGTCCAGCATTCTAAAAATCGGGAAACCAAGGCCCCAAATTGACAAAAAACGGAAATAATTCCCCATTCCCCTTTAAAAAAGGCCGTTTTTTAACTATTATTGGCCTCACGGAACGGAATATAGCTCAGCCTGGTAGAGCGCTTGCTTCGGGAGCAAGAGGTCGTGAGTTCGAATCTCGCTATTCCGATACGGAAAGGGACCCTTTATGGGTCCCTTTTCGTATCGTCATAACGCGAGATTATGAGAATTCACGACCGTAGGGAGTGAGTTCGAAAGCACACGAGGCGAGCGCAGCGGCGGTGAGCTTGCTCACCGACATTGCCGAGCCGAAGTTGCGGATGCCCGTAGGGCATCAATCTCGCCATTCAAAAGCCGTAACCCGTAGGGCAAAATGTGAAACGAAGTGAGACTTTTGTCTCATCTCGCTCCAAAAGCTCCTAAATTCAAATAAATAATTTATCTTATACATATCAACGTATTTTGATAGGAGTAGTATGTTCTGTCCGAAATGTGGAAAAGAGCACGTTGGCGAGGGCGATTTTTGCGCTTATTGCGGATCAAGCCTAACAGGAACAAACAGCGTTTCCCAGTCAAACGAGGTTGCGACAGTCGAAACAACCCATGCCGCGCTATTTGCGTTCTTTCTTGGCTATTTTGGAATACACGACTTTCTTCTTGAAAGGCCTGGGCGCGGAATTTCAAAAATCATTCTAGGGCTTGTTGGAGCCCTCACTTTCTTTCCAATCTTTGCCCTAATGATTTGGATTATGGTCGACCTGTACCACATTTGGAAACAAACCTACCCCACAACCAACAAACGACTAGTTGGCAGCACGAATTCCGCCAAAATGTTGTTCATCCTCTACCTGGTTATTGGAATATTCGGCATGTTATGCACAATTGCCGCGATTGCTTTATTTTTTGCAATAGGAAGTCAATTGGAATAATATCTTTCCTACGAGCTTTTGCATTCGCGAAAGCTGATTCGATTTATACCTCCGCGAGCATGTGATTTTCTAATTAGCGACCAAGAGTCCGCCTTTCCTCCTTTGTGGTCAGCACCGCAGGCTTCGCCCTTGGGGAAAGGTGAATTTGAAGCCCCAGCCCTTAGGGCTGGGGCTTACTAGAGAAACGCCTGTGGCGTTTCCCTAGTTGGAGTGGCACAAAGTGCACAACAGTTCGGCTCACCTATACAGAAATGCAAGCATTTCTGTGCAGGGTTGCGCTTTGCGCAGGATTCTTTCGTTCGGTCATAAGAGCCTGCACTCAGTCTCTTGCGACCCTCACTTGGGAATCGTTCGCCTCCTAGTTGTGGCGCAGAGCGCACTACGCTGCGGCTCGGTAATGTCAGCAAGCATGCTTGCTGCCGCTACACTCGCCTTGCTTCAGTCCTTGAGGCAACGAACAGAGAACGCGTAGTTCTTACTGTAGCCGTGCAGCTCAGCATTCTCGACGTAGTAGAGCAAGTACATGCTGAAGGCGTTGAAGCTATAGTCCTCGCTAGACGACCAGAAGTAGGCGTAGTAGCCGGCATAGTCGAAATGGCCATAATCGTACCTGTAGCCTGCAGGGAGAGCGGAAAAGCCGTAGTAGTCGATACCCTTGGTTGACTCGGAGTAATAGTTCCATCCTTCCTCCGACTTCAACATTCTACCAGCAACATTTTCTCCTCCAACGTTCGTGAAGAAGGTGTCCCATTCTGCGTATGTCGGCAGGTGCCAGCCACTGGGGCAAATACCCTGAGTGCCTTTGTAACTGTTGTTGCAAGATTCTCCATAGCCACAACCAGCCTTGTCCATGGCCACTTCCCAGGTGTACAGGCGACCGTACTTGGCGCAGGAATCCGCAGAATTGTTGTAGCAGCCGCTCCAGGCATAGGAACCCAGAGTGGATACGTAATCCTCGTCTGGCGCATAGTTCAGATTCTGCGCCATCCAGGTCTGGTCGCCGATGGTCACCACCTTGTACACCTGGTCGTCACGGGTGTCCAGGATTTCGCCATAAGTGATGCCACTCTTCAGGTAGGTGGACGGGGCGGCATCCTTGCAAGTATGGCCCGCAGGGCAGTGATTCTCATAGTACCCCGCCGACTTCACCTCCGCCACGGCCTCGCTGCTACTGGACTCATTCGCAGACGAACTGCTCGCAATGACGCTGGAGGAACTACTTGACCCAACAACAGTCATCGTTGTTGAGCAAACATCTGAATCAAGATACTTAACTTTGTACACATACGTTCCTGGCGCTGTAGGCGCTACAATTGTAGACAAATAAGAAGTAGATCCATAATAAGGAATCGATACAGTCTTATTTACCCCCTCTCCCTCCAAACTCATAGACAATGGATTTGAGCCATACACGCTTGTATTCCATCCCGAAATACTTCTAGGTCCAATAAAATACCATGTCTCACCGGGTTTCGCCGTAACGGGATTCATTCCTGTACCATAAGATGCCTTATCCAAGCCACAAATTCCAGATATAGGCAAAACAACTGTCACCGATGAACAGGTAATATTCACATGCTCGGCCTGGCTATTCTCCACCCTCACCGTCGGCGCAAAGTTTCCCGTTGTGGAGAAGGCCACGGTCGAAGATGTACTAGTCCCTGCAGCAACTCCTCCCCAGGAATAGGTAAAGGGGGCGGCACCTTCACAACCGCTCACTGACCATGTTACAGTTACCTCATCATCATCGGGAAGAACGACATAGTTGCCAGATACATTACTCGTACATTCACAAGAGGTCACAGGCGTTCCGTGCACTCGCACGGAGCAGGTTCTCAACTCCTCATGCTCCTTCCCCTTGTCCAAGACCAATGTCACACCATGAATACCAGCGGTTACATAGGTTACCGGAGCGGGCAGGGAATCCTGGCTAGAAGCAATGGACCCGTCCTCAAACGTCCAACTGTACGTGGAGGGAATCACAGGGCCAATCCTCTTGTAGCTCCATTGCACAGATTCGCCCTTCTCAATCACGCTATCGGAAGCAACACAAATGCCGCCAATGGCACCCGTGGGGCTTACTGCAGAAGAGTTGCTTTTCCCCTTTTCTCTGGAACTACTGGATACGGGATCTTCCCCGCTATCCGAAGATTCGTCATTATCTTCATCCTCTTCAAAGTCACCATCCCCATCATCTTCCTCATCTTCCGTAGACGAAGAAGAACGCCTTCTCTTGCTGGAGCTGGACTTTTCAGACGCTTCGCATTCATCTTCACCGCATTCCTCACCCTCATCAGAATCCGGTTCGTATTCTACCCATTCCCCATCCCTGCAGACGAATTTTTGCTCCAGTTCCGCGACATAAAAAACGCCTCCCTCCCGCGTAGAGGTGCAATTGGGGATGTCTTCCTCAGAAGCGACGACCTCCACATCAACGCTATCCTTGTCTTGGCTCTCATCGCCAATCTGAACTGGATTTGAATCAAGGTAGTCCGCAGAAAAATCCCCCGCATGGTCGCCACAAGCAACCAATAAGGCGACAAGCACGAAACAAGGGAGAATGTTTTTCATTGGAACCTCACTCCATCATTTTTTTTCTTTATGGCAGGGGCACTCGCCGCCTTCGCAGGGGCAGTGGTAGCAATCGCCATTCACGGCGTAGTCCTTGCCGCTCCAGCAGTAGGTGCAAAGCTGATCTTCCGGGAGTCCGATGGCGTGAACCAAGTCGTCAATCCGCTGGAAGGCAAGTGTTGTCAAGTTCAGGTTCTTGCGGATGTAATCCACCATTCCCTTGTAGGCTTCACTATCCGGGTCCGTGTATTTGGCAATGTCGGCATTTTCCCCTTCCATTTCGCGAATGTAGCGGCGGGTAATGAGGTCGTATTCGCTTTTGGAGCGGGAGAAGTTGATGAACTTGCACGGATAAATTAACGGCGGGCATGCAATGCGCATGTGGGTCTCGCTACAGCCGAGGGAATAGAGCTTCTTCGCCTGCTTGCCAAGCTGTGTTCCGCGGACAATGGAATCATCGCAGAATACCAGGCGGCGGTCCTTGATGAGGCCAGGAACCGGAATGAGTTTCATGGAGGCCACGTGCTCGCGCTGGCGCTGGTCCTGAGGCATAAAAGAGCGGGCCCAAGTCGGCGTGTACTTCACGAAGGGGCGGGCGAACTTGATGCCTGCCTCGTGAGCGTAGCCGAGGGCGTGAGAAGTTCCAGAATCCGGAATACCGCAGGCGGCGTCTGCTTCCGTAGGTGTGCGCTTTGCAAGTGCACTTCCACAGCGGTAGCGCATCATCTCCACATTGCGGCCTTCGTAGCTGGAGGCGGGGAAGCCATAGTACACCCAGAGGAAGGAGCAGATGGCCATTTTCTTCCCCGGCTCAACAAGAGTTGTGTCTCCATCGGGCGTGAGTTCGACCACCTCTCCAGGACCCAGGTCGCGCACATATTCGTAACCCAGATTGTAGAGAGCGCAGCTTTCCTGCAGGGCAATCATGGAACCATCTTTTTTGCCCAGAATGATGGGCGTGCGGCCCCATTTGTCGCGGCTGGCGTAGAACTTACCATTTTTATCAACCAGGAGCACGGAGCAGCTGCCCTTCACTTTTTCGTGAACGTACTTGAGACCTTCGACGATGGAATCCTGTGTCGCAATGAGGGCGGAAACCACTTCCGTGGGGCCAACCATTCCACTGGTGGTGGAATACTGCAACTGCATGCAGTTGTTCTTGAAGAGTTCGTCCTTCAGTTCCTCGATGTTGGTGATGAGGCCGAGGGTCACGATGGCGAAGGTGCCCAGTTTGCAGCACATTACAAGAGGCTGCGGGTCGGTGTCCGAGATGACGCCGATGCCCACATTGCCGGCGAAACTAGCCAGGTCGTGTTCAAACTTACTGCGGAAAGGAGTGTTCTGGATGTTGTGGATGGAGCGGTGGAAGCTTCCGTCGGGCTTCAAGACGGCTAGACCGCCGCGGTGTGTTCCAAGATGTGAATGATAATCAGTGCCGAAGAAGAGATCGCATACGCAATCATCTTTGGAAATAACGCCGCAAAAGCCGCCCATAAAAGACTCCTAAAATAGAGGATGCTGTGTTCTCAGCTGCTCGATAAGATAGAAATCTATTGCGGAAAATCTACAGAAGTTCGCCGATTTTGGGGTTCCAGTAGAAGGTCTTTTCCGAGAGGATTTTTGCACCGTTTTGGAAGCCGCAGAGGAACCATTCCTCGTTCACGATTTCGTAGTCGGAGCCCCCGTTGAACACATTGGCGTTGCCGTAGGTTTCGGCCCCTTTGCACATGAAAATCTTGCCGGAATTTTTCTCGGAAAAATCGCGACAAAATTCTTCTAACTCTTTTTCTGACAAGTCCTTACATGAATCGCCCGGCTTGCCGGATTCGTATGCGTTGGTGAGGGTGATGGTCGTTTTTTCACCAAATTTTAAGATGAATTGGTAGCCTTTGTAAGGAATTTCGAATGTTTCCGTTCCATGATTGGGTTGGCTGATGAAACCCCTATCGCGGAGGTGCCGCAGGAACGCCTCCTTATCTTCAAAAACAATTCGTCCGTTTACGCTGTATTCCGTTTCCATAACTAAATCGCGTTCACTCTCAGCAGTCTATTCCCATAGCGTACCAGATAAACACCAGGATTATGGAAATGTCGCCGTAGAACATCAGCAATGTCTCCATTGCGAAGTTCTTCCGCCTGCAAAGTTCCCAAAAAGCGTCCTTGCATATCGAACACAACAACCTTGCCCGAGAATTCCGCAGGCAGCACAAGTTTTGAGGCAATGGATTCCGTTCCATTCGAAGAACTGCTCAATCCCGCGGCAGAACTATTCGGCGCAACGGAACCACTGGATTCCGCAACGGAACTGCTCTCCGGCTCCTGCGAACTGCTCGAAACCGGCATCCCGAATTCGTATGCGCCCAAATCCGGGGCGGCACCAGCAAAAGGCATGCCCACGTCTACGCCCTTGTCGATGGCGCGACTTCCCTCCTTCAGTTTCAAGAAGCCGACATTGGGGATGCTGCCGTCCGCATTGCGGGGGCCTAGGATTCCTGGAATCTTGGAAAGGTCTTCGCCCGTCACTGTCATGCTCGGGTCATCGAGACTTTCAAAATCAGATTTATCCAGATTCAAGTTAAAATTCCAAGTATTGTTCTCGCCGGCAGGACAATCCACATACACATCATGTGTGGCATCCTTCATCCAGCATGATTCAATCTGGGAATTCTTATTCGGGAAAGCAATGTTGTTTTTCAGCACGTGGGCATTATCACCAAACAAGGGCATCACATCTGCGGTGCGATTTAGGTCCGCATCATAAGTAGTGGAGGCCATACCGAATGAGCGGTCCCCGTTTTTATAAGCAGTATTGTTGATCCAAGTGCTTCCTGCATTGGTATAATTGGAATAGAAACCGTTAGCTACGTTATTCCAGGCCACACAATTTTTAATGATATGATGGCCGGCACCAGTGCGACTGTAACCCATCTTAAAGCCGTGACCATTTACTCCCAGGGGCATTTTGGTTCCATACTCGATATAACCATTACCCATGGCATAGCTATTTTCTACAATGACCGGGAATTCCTGTGCAAGAACATCATAGCCATCGTCGCTGTTCCACCAGGAACGACATCCCACAAATCTTGTAGTATCGCCATCGTACTGATAATGCACGCCAAAGCCGTCGGCGTTTTCGCCATCGCCCTGCCAGCCCGTTGGGTCGTAATTGTCGTGGGCGTCACAGTTCAACACAAGATGGCCGCCGCCACCAGAGGCGCCGTCATGAATGAAAATTCCCGGGCCCGCATTATGATGGCTGTCGATTTGTTCCAGAATAATATGCTTACTTGCGTAAAGGAAAATTCCGGAATTGGAGTTGCACTTCATGGGGGTGTTACGGACTTCGAAACCTTTCAGATGCAGGTACTTTGCTGCAACAACGATAGGCGAAGTCGTCATGACGCTATCAATAGTCCCCTTATTCTTGCAGGCCTGCCCGATGAGGAGATTTGCCCCGTCAAAAATCGGACGCTCGCCAGGATAGGCGAAGTAATAAATTCGCTTGTCGTCGCTTTCGCCACTCGCGGTCAAAAGAATGCCCGCCGTCATCTGGTAGCGCTGGTAGTAAACCGTGTCCTTCAGGTTGTAGACTCCCCCACGGATCCAAACCGTATCGCCGGCATGAACAACAGCATTTGCCTTATTGAGGGTCGCGAAGGGTTTATCTTTTGAACCCGCCGCGCTATCGTCACCGTCGGTCGCCACATAATAGACGGAACCAAACGCCTGAGCGGCCGCCAGCGCAAAACCTAAAGCAAGTAGGATTTTATTCCTCATTTTCACCTCCCAGGGCTACACATAAAATAACTCTTTATTCCCATTTTTCTTCATAATTCTTCAAAATTGCATGTCAAACAGCGACGCTACCCAAGAAAATGCATTTTTGTGCAGTGAACCTATTGACATTTGCACAAAAATGCACTATATTTATAAATGACAACAATTTAGCCCTATTTTGGGAGGTTCAGCATGGAACAGAACAAAAAGAAAGAGCTCACCGCTCGCCAGGAAGAAATCTACGAATACATCAAACAGTATTCCCAGGAAAACCGGATGCCGCCTACCGTCCGCGAAATCGGCAACCGCTTCGAAATTTCCTCCACCAATGGCGTCCGCTCCATTCTCGCCGCCCTCATCAAGAAGGGCTACATCAACCGCTCCCCTCGCCTGAGCCGCGGCATCGAAATCGTGAATGAAGAAGACGCAAAGGCCGCCCAGACTCCCACCAACACCATCGAGATTCCCATCGTGGGCCGCGTGGCCGCAGGTACGCCCATTCTCGCAGTACAGAACCTGGAAGGCACCGTCACCATCGACAGAGACTTCCTCGCCTGCCGTAGCGATGTGTTCGCCCTCCGCGTTCGCGGTGATTCTATGATCAACGCCGGTATTTTTGATGGCGACTTGATTTTTGCACGCCAGCAGAAGTCCGCTGAACGGGGTGAAATCATTGTTGCCCAGATCGACAACGAGGCAACGGTCAAATACTATCAGCCTCTCTCCGACCATATTGAGTTGCGTCCTGCAAACCCCAAATACCGCCCCATCATCGTGAACAAGGAGAAGGATTTCTCCATTGCCGGGCGAGTCATCGGCGTGATGCGCAAGGTAAACTAACTCCGCAGCAACTAAACTAAATGTCGCTGCGGCAACCCAAGCCGCTTGCGTCATTCCACAACACAAAAAGACCGGGTCCAGTAATCAACTGCCCGGTCTTTAAATTTTATCTAAACTAACGCATGCTATATCGCACAGAATATCGCGCGGCATTAAAGCATGACGATTAATCGTCCATTTCTTCCAGATCCTCTTCCGCTTCTCTCAAATCTGCAGCATCAGGACCTGCGCCGAAATCTTCTTCATCCTCAGCTTCATCCAGAGAATCACCATTCATGGCACCCAACTGGTATTCCACCTTGCGAGCTTCTTTGGATTGACCGAGTTTGAGGATGGCGGCACATTCTTCGCAATAGCCCAAGTGCTTGTCCACCCAGAATTCCGGAGAAACAAGATTCTTGTTGCAACGCGTGCAAATCTGAGTTGCAGCTTCGCGAGTGAAAGCCAAATTCTGTTCTTCCAATTCCTTAAGAATACGTTCCGTCAACTCTTCCTGAGTTTCTTCGGCAAGGGAGGCCTTGCGACGGATGGAAGACGTAGGCTTCTTTTCAAGCTGCTTCAGTTCGGAAGAAACCTTCTTCTTGTTGGCACCATCTTCGTGCTCATCCACTTCATAGAACATGATGGACTTTGCAAGCCTGTAGTTGGAACCTTCCAGCAAGATAGAGAACGGAGGAAGAACCTTGGGAGCCTTCTTGCCAGCCTTATCCTTATTGTCTACGACGGGTTCCTCAACTGTAGCAGCTTTAGCTGGAGCCACCTTTGCAGCAGCTTTCTTGACAGGAGTAACCTTCGCAGGTACTGCCTTGACCGGAGCTGACTTCTTAGCAGGAGCCACTACTTTTTTTGCTGGAGCAACCTTTGCCGGAGTCTTTTTCGCAGGAACTGCCTTTGCAGGAGCAGCCTTCTTGGCGGGCACGGCAGGCTTCTTCGCAGGAGCCTTTTTAGCCGACGCAGGCTTTGCAGCAACTTTTTTTGCCGGAGCAGCCTTCACCGCGGCGGATTTCTTCACCGGAGTTGCAACCTTTTTTGCAGGAGCAACAACGTTCTTAGCTGGAGCCTTTTTTGCAGGAGCGACCTTTGCCGGAGCCTTCTTCGCCGGAGCAGTCTTTGCCGCAGCCTTTTTGGCCGGAGCAGATTTTGCAGGAGCAGCCTTCTTAGCCGGAGCCTTCTTAGCTGGCGCAGTTTTTGCAGCAGCTTTTGCAGGAGCTTTCTTTGCAGGAGCGGCCTTCTTACTCGGCACTGCCTTTGCGGGTTTCTTTGCAGGACTCACTTTCTTAGAACTCATATCACTTCTTTTCCACTATCTTGATTGTTAAAATCGGGTCGTTCGGCTCAATGCGGCAAACAACATCATGACCGCTCAAAACTTTGCCGAAAACGGTATACTTGCCATCCAGATGAGGCTGAGCCGTCTGGGTAATATAGAACTGGGAGCCGTTGGTATTGGGGCCGCGATTGGCCATAGCAATCACACCAGTCTCATGCTTCAATTCGCTAATCTCGTCATCAATCGTATATCCTGGGCCACCGGTGCCATTTCCTTCCGGGTCACCCCCCTGAATCATAAACCCTGGAATCACGCGATGGAACGTGAGCCCATCATAAAATCCCTTATTCGCAAGCTCCACAAAATTCGCAACCGTATTGGGCGCCGCCTTAAAATCCAAACTCACCACAATCTCCCCTTCATGGGTGGTGATGACTGCCTGAATTTCAGAAACGCCGGAATAGTCCTTATTGAAGACCTTCCCCTCGGCAAAAACCAAAGAGCACCCCAGTGAGAGCAAAAGCACCGAAGTAACCAACGTTCTTCTCAATAAAATCATAATCCTACTTTTTTATCGAAATGGATTCCTAAAATGTCAACAGAATATAGCTTTTTTTATATTTGGAGAAAAATTCTAGCGTTATCTTATGCCCCAGAACAACAACATTCGAAATTTCAGCATTATCGCCCACATCGACCATGGCAAATCCACCCTGGCCGACCGCCTTATCGAACTGACCAAGACCGTTTCGAAAAACGAAATGACCAACCAGCTCCTGGACGATATGGATTTGGAAAGGGAAAGGGGCATCACCATCAAGGCTCACGCCATCCGTATGGTGTACGAGAAAGATGGGCAGGAATATATCCTGAACATGATTGACACTCCGGGGCATGTGGACTTCACCTACGAGGTGAGCCGCTCCCTGGCGGCCTGCGAAGGAGCAATCCTGGTAGTGGACGCGAGCCAAGGCATCGAGGCCCAGACCCTCAGTAATCTGTACCTCGCCATCGAAAACGATTTGACCATCATTCCTGTTTTGAACAAGGTGGACCTGCCAGGTGCACAGCCTGACCATGTGGCCCAATTGGTGGGAGATTTGCTGGGTTATGACCCGGATTCCATCCCGCGCATTTCCGCAAAGACGGGTCTCAACGTGGAATCCGTGCTGAACAAGATTGTGGACGAGATTCCCGCACCCAAGGGCGATAGCGGGAAGCCCTTGAAGGCCCTGATTTTCGACTCCGTCTACGACAGCTACCGCGGCGTGATTAACTACATCCGCATTGTAGAAGGCAGCCTCAAGGCCGGCATGAAAATCCGCATGATGAAGACCGGCGGCGAGTATGTGGTGACCGAGGTGGGAACCTTCAGCATGCGCCGAGATCCAAGGCAGGAACTGACAGAAGGCATGGTAGGCTATGTGCTTGCCAACGTGAAGACCATCAGCGATGTAAAAATCGGCGACACCCTGACGGATGCCGCCAACCCGGCAACAGAAGCTCTCCCCGGCTATAAAGACATCCTCCCCATGATCTATTCCGGCATCTACCCCATCGATCCGGAAGATTACAA
This sequence comes from Fibrobacter sp., assembly GCA_024398835.1. Taxonomy (GTDB): domain Bacteria; phylum Fibrobacterota; class Fibrobacteria; order Fibrobacterales; family Fibrobacteraceae; genus Fibrobacter. Next base: position 44,358 of record JAKSIK010000005.1, on the reverse strand, counting down.
AAACTTGCGCGAGGCTCTGGAGAAGCTCCGTCTAAACGACTCCGCCCTCACTTGGGAGCCAGAAACCTCCGAGGCTTTGGGCTTTGGATTCCGTACCGGCTTTCTGGGACTCCTCCACATGGAAATCGTGCAGGAGCGCCTGGACCGGGAGTTCAACGTGGACATCATCACCACCGTCCCCAACGTGGAATACCATGTGTACATGAGCGATGGAACTATGGTCCGCATCGAAAGCCCCTCCAAGCTCCCCGACGCCAGCCGCTACGACCACATTGAAGAGCCTTATGTGAAAGCTCAGATTTTCACACCCAAGGATTACGTGGGTGCACTCATGACGCTCTGCACCGAAAAGCGCGGTGAGTTCGAGACCATGGAATACATCGACGAACAGAAGGTCATCCTCAAGTACGATCTTCCCCTGGCCGAAATCATGTTCGACTTCTATGACAGGCTCAAGTCCGTAAGCCGCGGTTACGCAGGCTTGGACTACGCTCCCAGCGAGTACCGCCAGAACAACCTGGTGAAGCTGGACATTCTCCTGAACGGGGATCCAGTGGACGCCTTCTCCGTCATCATCCATCGGGACAAGGCCACCACCTACGCCAACGCCATCTGCGTGAAGCTGAAGGACCTCATTCCGCGCCAGCAGTTCGACGTTGCAATCCAGGGCGCCATCGGCGGTAAAATCATCAGTCGCAGTACCGTGAAAGCTGTGCGTAAAGACGTACTTGCCAAGTGCTATGGCGGCGACATCACCCGTAAGAGGAAGCTCCTTGAAAAGCAGAAAGAAGGCAAGAAGCGCATGAAGAGCATCGGCAGCGTGGAAGTGCCGCAGAAAGCATTCCTGGCAGTTCTCTCCCTCTCCGACGATTCCAACGGTAGCGGCGATTAATAGCCTGTGCGGAGCGTTCCTTTATGGCCAGTTTAAAGCGCATTGTCAAGAAACTCCAGCATAAAAGTTCCAAATCCTATGTGTTCTTTTTGGGACTTCTAGTGATGTTGTTTTTTGGGGTGGCAATGACGATGCGTTACTACGCTTTCGAGCCGCTTCGCCTGAACGACAGCTCCATGTATCCGAAATTTCACGAGCACGAGATTGTATGGATGTGCAAACTTCCGCTCTGCCTAGAAAAACTAAACGTGAATGACATTGTATGGGCAGAACTCCGCAACGAAGAATCCATGATTCGAAAAATAGCGGGGCTACCTGGCGATACGATTTCCATTTCCAGCAAAGGACGCCTGAAGTCCAAGCGCACCAGCTTCCGCTGGAAAGAGGAGAACATCTTCATCGAATCCAGAGTCTTCCGCGTTCCACAAAAAGGGGACACGCTTTGGCACAACAAGCTCAACGACATCGAGGAAGATTACTTCTTCAGCATCCTCGCCGACCAGGGCAAAGACTTCTATATCCAAACCAGCCTGTGGCAAGGCGAGAAGGAAATGCCTCTGGAAAAAATCGGTGCATGCAAACTGGGAAACCGCCAGGTGAGCCTGCAGGAGGTGAGCACCCTCCCCTGGCAGGACCGCTATCTGCTGGAGCTACAGATTTTCAGACGCGAGTCAGGAACACGACCCTATAAAATCAAACGAAAATTTTTCAATGCGACCGACTCAACGGAAATTGAATTCATCGTCCCTCAGGAGGACTACTACTTTCTGGCCTGCGAAAGAGGAGCCCACTGCCCCGACTCGAGAGAGCTGGGATATTTCCCCAAAAGCCGTATTTTAGGCATTTACAAGGCTTCTTCCAAAAAAGCCACTAAACACACCCGAAATTTCTTGCTCAAGAAGTTGAAGTTCAACGAACAGACGTTGAAACCCGCCGAACATTAGTGCTATATTAAGGCTATGGACTTCAGCGCACCCGAATTCACTACGATACACCACCGCAACATGTGGGGCGAATGGACCTTCGTTTTCGAAGGGTCGGACTTGTGCAGTTTGAAGTTTACGGGACCCGTGGTTCCCAGCAGCGTGAAGGCAAGCGTCTACTCTGGCGCCGATGTGGAAAAGGGCCTCCCAACAAAAGTTGTCCGCGCCTACCGCAAGGTGGTGAAGGAACTGAATCAATATCTGGAAGGAAAGCTGAAGAAATTCACCGTGCCGGTGAAAATCTACGGCACGGAATTCCAGCGGGATGTTCTGGAAGCCATCCGCGACATTCCCTACGGAAAGACCTGGACCTACAAGGAACTGGCAAACTACGTCAAGCACCCCAATGCGGAGCGCTCCGTCGGAAACGCACTCCACCAGAATCCCGTACAGATCATCCTCCCCTGCCACCGCGTGGTGAGCAGCAGCGGAGACATTGGCGGTTACACCCTTGGGCAAGATTTGAAGCGGCGCCTTCTCTGCATGGAAGGAGCTATTCCCCAGGAACTGGCACTAGAATAAACTGGCGTGTACCCTAGTCGTAGTTGACCCAGAAATAGAAGCGGTCGTCTTTAACAAACCAGCCATCATATTCGCACGTTTTAATGTAGAGCCGTAATTTTCGGTGATCTACCGTTTTAGTGAACTCACGCTTGGGACCACAATCACCGCGGTCACCCTCTTCATCATCGTATTTCCACCCCATTTTAGAAACAGCATTATATAATTCACCATAATGTTCAAAATAGAAGTGGCAATAGATGCGATAGTAGGGTTCGTAATCATTAAATGTTTCAGTACTGTCCGTAAAACACTTTTCCGGAATGGGATTTCCACGAAATCTTTCGATTGGCGTGAGAGCCTTCAATTCCTCAGCGGTAAAATCAGCCTTCTCAGGTTCTGTTCCGCACCCAACTAAAATAAGGCACAAAAGCAACAAATTACAAACAAAATGCTTCATCACCGAGAGACCTTTTTAATTATGAAGTACGAATTACGAGAATTATAGTAGAGACTCTGGCGCCTTACTTTATCTCATAACTCATAATTCATAACTGTTGATTGGCTCACGCCAATCAACTTAGCAACCGAGCTTTGCAGCCAGGTATGCTTCCAGTTCGTCAATCTTCACCAGTTCCTGCTTCATGGAATCACGTTCACGAACCGTCACAAAGCCAAGCTTGGCCGGATCGCATTCGCCTTCACCAACAGTGTCGAAGTCCACTGTGACGCAGAACGGAGTTCCCAGTTCATCCTGACGGCGATAGCGCTTACCGATGGACTGCGTTTCGTCATATTCCACATTCCAGCGACCGAGAAGTTTGTTGTAAATTTCTTCAGCCTGTTCCTTCACCTTGCCCTTCTTCACCAGAGGAAGCACTGCAACCTTCACCGGAGCAATCTTCGGATCAAAGTGGAGAACGGTGCGTTCATCGTTTTCAAGCTTCTGGACTTCGTAGGCGTCGCAGAGGAGCACGAGGAGCAAGCGTTCCACACCGAGGGACGGTTCCACAACATACGGGATATAGCGCTTGTTGTTCACCGGGTCGATGAATTCCTGCTTCACCTTGGATTCATTCTGGTGCTGCGTGAGGTCGTAGTTGGTACGGCTTGCAATGCCCCAGAGTTCGCCCCAACCAAACGGGAAGTCGTATTCCACATCGGTGGTACCATTGGAGTAGTGGCTCAATTCTTCCTTGGCATGTTCGCGGAGGCGGAGTTTTTCCTTTGTAACATGGAGGTCGTTCACCAGCCAGTCGAAGCAGTATTTGCGCCAGAAGTTGTACCAATCCAGTTCCGTGCCCGGCTCGCAGAAGAATTCCAGTTCCATCTGTTCGAATTCGCGAGTGCGGAAGATGAAGTTACCCGGAGTAATTTCATTGCGGAAGCTCTTACCAATCTGACCCACGCCAAAAGGAATGCGGGGGCGGACGTTGTCAACGATGTTCTTGAAGTCGACGAAAATGCCCTGGGCTGTTTCCGGACGGAGGTAGACCTTGTTGCCTTCGCCTTCGATAACGCCGATTTCCGTCTGGAACATGAGATTGAAGGCGCGAGGCTTGGTCCAGTTGACCTTACCGCATGTGGGGCATTCAATCTTGTTGTCCATCATCATCTGGTGGATTTCGTCAAAGTTCTTGCCAGCGACACAACCTTCACCCAACTTGTCTTCCAAGAGGTGGTCAGCGCGGAAGCGTTCATGGCAATCGAGGCAGTCCACCAGCGGGTCACTGAAATTGCCCACATGGCCAGAGGCCTTCCAAACGCGAGGATTCAAAAGGATGGAGCTATCGAGGCCCAGCACATCCTTACGGGAAGTCACAAACTTCTTCCACCAGAGATTCTTGATGTTGCGCTTCAGTTCCACGCCATACGGACCGTAGTCCCATGTGTTGGCGAGGCCATCATAAATTTCAGAACCCGGGAAAATGAATCCGCGGCGCTTGCAGAGGGAGATGATGTCTTTGAGAGCATCTTGAACTTTCTTTGCCATTTCAAATATCCTTTACGGCCATGTCGGGCCGGACTAGGAACCTACCTGGATGATAGGCCCTGACGGCGGCATAATATAGAAAAATGCGGTAAAAGCTAGCGCAGGCCAGACGAAATTTTATGATTCTAGCGCTAGCGGTGATGCCGTGAGCTGAATATGGCGAGTATTAACGAGCCATTGAAGCGAGAGCTAGCGCAGGCCAGACGAAATTTTATGATTCTAGCGCTAGCGGTGGTGATAAGGGTGATTCTGCATCACCATCTGGACTCTATACAGTTGCTCCACCGTTATCACCCGCGCATGGTCGTGAGTGAACGTGAGTGGCGAAAGCGACAGGAGCAAATCGGCAGACTTCTTCAAATTTTCATCAATGCCATAGGCGCTACCGATGAGGAAAACAATGTTCCCTTGAAAACGGTCCCGCAAGGTGTCGGAGAGTTTCACCGTGTCCATCAGTTTGCCCTCTTCAGACAAAATAACGCGCTTGTACTCGTGCTTTGGGAATTTCTTTTCAAAAAGAACCGCTTCCTGGGCCAGGGACTGCACGCGGTCATCCAGTTTGGATTCCTTCAACTCCACCACTTCTAAAGGCATGGCGGAACCGCGCAACCGCTTCACGTATTTTTCAACTTCATCAGCAATGAATGGAGAGCCCGCCTTGCCGAAAACCGCTAAAACCCACTTCATTAGCGGCCAACCGCCAAGCGTTCAACGAGAAAGTCCGGCATTCCAGCCTTGCGCATCCGTTCCTGGGTCTTGAACACATCGTATTCCACCCGAACAATGCGCACACTCTTCTTTTCCGTATCCAAAAGGCACCAACTGGCGCGCGGGTCGCGGTCCCGGGGCTGCCCCACACTACCCACATTCACCAAGAGGCGCTCCGTATCCACAATGGAATACTCGTATTCATCCAGAATCTTGGGAATGGCCATGGGGCGACTCGCCACAATCACGGGACTATGGGTATGCCCTACAAAACAGTAGCGGTTTTCAAAATGATCAAAAGCGTCTAGAGCATCTTCCAAATCGGTGATGTAAATCCAATCCGCCGGTGAAAGGGGCGATGCGTGAACGAACGTAATATCGTTCTCCTCATGGAGGAACGCCAAATTCTTCATGTAGCTCAGGGAATCTGCAGATAGATGTTCCTGGGTCCACTCGATGGCCTGCTTGGCATACGGATTGAACCCAACACTGGATTCATACTTGATGGCCACGCTATCGTGGTTACCAATGAGGCAAATGTCCATATTTTCCTTGGCCATCTGCACGCATTCATCAGCATCCACACCATAACCCACCAAATCACCTAAGCAAATACGACGATCAACACCATTATCATCCATAGAATGAAGCACCGCCTCGAAAGCCGTGCCGTTGGAATGAATATCAGAACAAATACCGTAGAGCATAGCCGTAATTTAACAAAGTTTTCTAGATTTGGGTGCCGTATGGAAGTCATTCAAGACAAAACCAAGGTGGCAATCGCCTACGTGCTCAAGGAAAAATCCGGACGCATTCTGGAAGAAATCCCTGCAAGCCACCCCTTTGTCTACATCCACGGCTACAACAACATTATTCCCGGGCTGGAAGACGGACTTGCCGGCCGCGCCCTGGGCGAAAAATTCTCCCTCGACATTCCCGCCGACATAGGCTACGGTCCCTATCGGGCGGACCTGGTCATCGATGTCCCCAAGGAGGAACTGCGGGATGTGGGCGAACTCTGGCTTGGCATGGAACTGGAGATGTTCCAGGAAGAGGACATGCGGGAATTCCAGCTGCCGGATACCGCCGACGAGTTCGTGGACGGAATCAATCTGGATAGGGATGACGAGGACGAGAACGACGGCATCTACATTGTGAAGGAAATCTACAAGGATTCCGTGGTGGTAGACGGGAATCACCCGTTTGCAGGAAAAGACCTGATTTTTGAAGTGGAAGTGGTGTCCATTGAATCTCCCAGCATTACGGAGTTGGAGACTGGTTACCCCGACCCGGAAGACGAAGAGTTCAACAACTTTGACGAGAATTTCAACCCCAACAACGACAGGAGATGGAACTGATGGCTAACATGGATGAACTGAAGAAGGCTGCAGGTGTTCGCGCCGCCGACATGATCAAGGACGGCATGACCGTCGGTCTCGGTACCGGAAGCACCGCCGCCCACATGGTGAACCGTTTGGCAGAACGCATCCAGAAGGAAGGCATCAAGGTGACGGGCGTCAGCACCAGCTGGAGCACCACCCTCCAATGCCGCAGTCTCGGAATTCCTCTCAAGGAAATGGGTGAAGTTTCCCACCTGGACATGGTAATTGACGGCGCCGACGAAATTGACAGCGACCGCAACCTCATCAAGGGCCGCGGTGCTGCCCATCTTCTGGAAAAAATTGTCGCCTCCATGACAGACAACTATGTCATCATCGCCGACTCCGGCAAGAAGGTGAACAAATTGGGCGAGAAATTCGCGGTACCTCTGGAAATCATCCCCGGTGCCATCGCAGTCGTTACCGAGCGCGTGAAGAAGTTGGGCGGAGAACTCAAGGTCCGCATGGGCGCTCCCGGTAAGGATGGCCCCGTCATCAGCGATAGCGGAAACCTCATTGCAGACGCCCGCTTTGGCATCATTGAGAACCCGGACAAACTTGCCCGAGACCTGGAGCACATCGTGGGCATCGTGGGCCACGGCCTCTTCATCGGGATGGCAACCAAAGTCATTCTGGCCGATGCCGAGAAAGGATTGATTGAGTTCTAGCTTGTAATTTTAACTGAAGCGTATAAGCAAAAAACCGTAGCATCGCTACGGTTTTTCTTTTATCGGGATGACTGAATTCGAATCAGCGACCTCTTGAACCCCATTCAAGCGCTCTACCAGGCTGAGCTACATCCCGTTTTGTGGGGCAAAAGTTAGTTAAATCAGCCTAAAAAATCAAGGGATTTAGGCAAAAAAAGCCAAATTATCACTGCCAGTAGCCAATGACCAGCACCTCCGGCGTGGCTTTGGGGTGCATCTTGCTCTTGAAGCCCACAATTTTTCGGATGCTCTTCTGCTTCAGCTCAAAGCCCTCGCGCAGAAGGCCTTTAGTACTGAGGGTGATTTTCATGCCAGGAACCTTTCCACCTTCCTTAATCTGGTCTAGCTTGTCCACATTCAGCATCACGGGCTTCGCCTTCATGGAGAACTCGCGAGAAGCAAGGGAATCTAGAGTCAAGTCCGGCCGCTCACGCTTGTTTGTGCACCACACATAAAACGTCCACTCCCGCTTTTCACCCGTTTTGTAAAAGCCTGCGTCGAACATTTTTTCTCCAAAGAAGAAGGGGGCATTCACCATTCCCGTAAGCTGTGCGGTATAGGGCGTTCCATCTGTCCCCACCATCACCACCACAGGATTCACCTCGCCTTCCATGCCAGAAAAATCCATATCGAATTCGATGGTCACCGCAGCGTTAGGTGCAATCTTCTGCGGGAATTTGAAGTTACTCATTCCCACACCCTGACCCATAACATTTTCCAAAGCGATTTCCTTGGAGGTCACATTCGCACCCTTGATAACCACATGCTTCACCTCGCCCTGTTCCACAGAACCAATGGGATAAGGCTCTGGAACAAAACGAATGATGTCGTCTGCAAAAAGAGAGGCTACGCCAACAAGGGCAATTCCAACAATTCTAGATAAAGTCATTTAAGAATTCCAAATAAAACGATTAGAGGTCCTTCACCACCATGATTCCGCTCTTTTCAATCTTGGGGTAGGCGCGCATACCTTCGCCACCCTTGCCCTGGTCCAAAACTTCCTGGTGGTCACCATTCACGGAATAGAGCACCAGTTGCCAGGGGCCATTAGGCGCGTTAAAATAACCAGAGTTCTTCTGCACGTTGCGCTGGAAAGTGCGGTTCAAACGATCCGCCACACTACGGGCCTGCACCAGTTGCACATTAGCCAGAGACCAAGAAATAGGAGTGCCACCCATATCAAAAATCAGGAGCGCATCCATGTCGGTATCTTCCTTCATGGTGAACTTCCAACTGAAGTTCTGCCAGCTGGTACTCAAGTCCAGAATACGGCCGTTGGCGTATGGCGTATAGGCATCCACATCCTTCTTGATGTTCACGTTCAAGGTGCGCGGCTTTGCGGCCTTGGCCCGCATGCTGAACACGTAGGTCACGCCATTGATAAGAGAAAGATGCTGTTTGAACTGAAGGCCCCAAGTTTCGGCACTGGCCTGCTCGATATCAAAGCAAACCTCGCCATTTTCCACAGAGACGTTCGTCTTTCCACCCCAGAAGTCCGTGGTCCAGCCCTCCAGCGGATTCTCACCAGAAAAATCACCATTCTGAATGAGACTAACGCCACTACCCTGAGAGCCAATAGTGAAATTCTTGTTCTGGATAAATGTGGGAATGACACTAGTGTTCTGAATACCGAGAGGGCTATCCACAGCAACTTCCTTGCCCCAGCCCACCAAAGTATTGTAGGAGCCATGAACCGTCATGTCCATTTCTGGGCTGTCGAAGTTGCCCGGTCCGAAACTCCAGGCCATCCAGCCGATGCCAAGGCGCTCACATTCCGCCATGATGTGCTTGTACGGAATCTCACGGACTCCGCCTACAGCCATGGGAGCAAACTCGCCCACAATGAGAGGCACCTTTTTCTCCACTGCGGTTTCCAAAGTGGCAGTAACGCGTTCCTGAACCGTAGCAAAACCTGTCGCCTCAGCATCGTGCTTTTCGGAGGGCCACCACATGTGGATGGAGAACAGCAGATTGTGTTCCGGGTCTGCCTGCAAAAGCCTTGGACCAACATTCAAAAGGTTCTTCTCATTCTGGCCCCACAAATCCGCATCAATCATAATGGGCACGCGAATCCCAGCCGCACGCATCTTGGTGACAATGAGGTTATAAGCGCCAAAGAATTCTTCTGGATCCTGCTCCGTAGCGCCAGGCTCGTTCCCTACATTCACAATCAGGTATTCTTGATGGTTGGAAATCAGCTGCAGGGTCTCATCACGAGTCCAGAATTCTAAAGCCTCAGCAAGGCGATCCCAGTTGCCCGTGGTGTCATGAATTTCCGGAATGGGAATCATGCCGTTAGTGATGCAAAGGGTGATGATGTTATCCAAATCGCTCACGCGGCCACGAGTATTCCACACAATGCGAACGCAGTTGGCGCCCGTCTTTGCAATTTCCGGGATGGTCTTTCCTTCCCTATCCGTCCAGATGAACATCTTGTTCACGCCGCGAAGGATGACCTTTTCGTTATCCTTACTGTAGAGGGAACCATCTTGGACAAAAAAACCGGGTTTTACCGACGAGAAATTCATAAGAACTCCATTAAATTTTACTCGATAGAAAAATACATAATCACAAAGGAAAAGGGTATGTCAATTCACAATTAATAATTCAAAATGCAAAATTATATCGCAAGCTGGAAACGCTCACAATTCATAATTATGTCTACTTCAGCGAGTCGCGGACGTACGCCGAGGGAGCTAGAGCCTCGTTAAAAACCTCGAATGCGATAGCCCCAATAACCGCGCCCCCCTTGTAGGCAGTTTCCACGCGGTACTTGCCGGCAGGGACCTTACTCTTCTTGCTAAAACTGCGGAATCCATCATCACGGCCACCGCGAATGATCATGCGGCCAGAGGAAATCTTGTCCGTTAGGCTATAACTGCCTGTTTCCGGATTCTGGTAATACCAGCGATATTCCAGCTCCGCCTTCAGTTCCGCCGGAGCATAGACGGAACTGACCACATAAATCTCATTCCCATCAATTCTATGGACCGAGGGAATTTTCAGGCCAACCCTTTGTAGAAAACCAGGGGCATCTACATCGCAGGAATAAGTCGCCTTGTCAAAATTCTGGCAAACCATGCGCTGCTTCAAAACCAGGGGAACCGGCGGCACCCAGTTCAAAATGTAGGCGATTACCAAAAGGGTGCTAATCATGCCAGGAGCAATCAGCACCTTCCAACTGCGATGGGAAATCTTCTGAATGAGAATGCAGACGCCAAAAGATAAAAGCGTACTGACGAAGAACCAGATAAAGCCAATGCGATGGACCAAGTGAGGAATGGTGAAATTCATGAACATGGTTCCCAGAAGGCAGAAGAACGCCAAAGTGAAGCCGAAACTTTCATACTTCTTCTGAAGGAATTCATTCCCCACCAAAAGGGAGGCAAGGACCAGCACCAAAACGAAGGATGCGAGAGAGCCGCTGCTCTTGAAATAGCACACGACAAGAGCGCTGAACAAGCTACCAAAACAGAACTGCACCACCCAACTGAAGCGGTTCTTCCAGACTTCACTCCATTCCCTATCTAGAAAGCGGTGGCGCACCACAAGGGCTTGCTTTCCCTTGACCGTTTTCATATGGTCGGATTCTGCCTGGATGCGTTCGGGAGTCCAACCTTCAGGATGTTCCAATCGCGCAGAAAGCAGCACTACAAAAACGAGAGCGCCCAAATAGTAGGCCAAAAGGAACAACAAGTCCGTCCCGTAAACCTTGTGGCCAAGAGTCCAGGAATCCCAGCCAAAGCCCGCCAGGAACGCAATCGCCGGGAAAAACTTTTTCAGTTTCACCACGATGGGAAGTGCCAGAAGTTTATCCGCAAACTGCATCAGGAATCATTCCTTATACAAATCCCGCTCCAGAATGTACTGGTAAATTTCGGGCAGCAGGCCCGCGGGACATTCGCTACGGTTGCAAAGCAGGCTCTTCCGGATGTTGGTGCTGGAATAGACGCCGTTGAAGCCTTCCTCGGGCCCAAGCCACAGCAGCGGAGCATAGCCGTTTGCATTGTGGGCTTCCACGTCGGGCTTGGGGTATCCATTGCGGGCAAAGACAATCAGTTCAATATCCCGCAATAGCATCGGGCCGTTGTAGTTCGTGCCGTAAAAATTCATGGGGTCACGCCAATGCGGGATGTTGCCGTAACTGTCGGCGCCAACCAGCAAGCGGAAGTTTATATCCGGAAACTTCTCCTTCACGCCCATCAGAAAGACGTAGGAACCGCGAAAATCCCCTTGCTGAATCTCCAGGTCTGAAAGTACCAATCGCTTATCACCCGAGAATGCCATTTCCAGCATGGCAAAGCGGTCTTCCGGGCTTGCGTGGAGAGTCTTGTCCCAGCGATCCGGACTAGGCATGAACCATACTTCATCGCAAAAACCGCGGTCAAGGCAAGTCTTTGCCACCGTCACATGATCTTGATGAACGGGGTCGAAAGCTCCCCCGAGAATGGCTACGTTTTTAGTAGACATAGGCAGCAAAACCTAAGTTCAACTGCAAGCGGCTTCCGGAAACGGATTTGCTCTGGAAAGGATCATAATGGTCCAAAACCCAGTGGTAGGTAATATCCGTGAAGAGCATTGTCTTCGCAAAAATGTTAAAGATTGTGCCAAAACCCGCATACCATTCATTCCAGGCAACGTCTCCCAAATCAGAAAGCTCCTTGACTCTGGAATAACCGCCTTCCAAATAAAGCGTGCCAAGTACATGAGCCCCCAATTCCACATCAAAATCGGAATGGTCCACTTCTACATCCTTACCGTTATCCGCTTCTTCGGAATAATCAAAGAAGCCATAGCCAATGCGAAGGAAACCCAGTCCCGGAAGCCACGCGCCAATCATGGGCTCAATCTGACGGAAGCCCAAACCCTTATCGTTTCCAACACCCGTACCAGAGCCAAAGCCAAGGGCCGCCCCTAAAAAAATCGGGGTGGAAATCGCAGTTCCGGCACCACCGCCGGGAACCACTTCCTGCGCGTGACCAAGGCCCGCAAAGAGAAGGCCAAAGCACATCAAAAAGGCATAAAAACCAGACTTCATTACCAAATCCTATAAAACGAGAAGCAGTGCCAACGCTAGGCTCACCAAGCTATTCAGCACGGCATCCCACTTTGAAAGTATATAAAATTTTTGAGACACCGTATCGCAGCGGAGAATCTGCACCAAGAAAACATCGGATAAGTAAAGGGTAAGGGCTAGTTTTGCGGTCACGAGGGCCACAATCCAATAAGTAAAATCAGAAAAATAGGCAAGAACCACATAAACCAGGGACAAGAGGAAGGAAAGGAGAAAATTGGAGCGACGAAGTTCCGACTCCGAAGCCGTATTTTCTGACGCCAATTTCTTCAGTTCCTCTGCCTTTTCGCACAAAGTCTTGTACGACATGAGGGCCTGGGAAATCTGATACCCCATCATGAGAATGGATGCCACCAGCATTATTTTTGCAACGACACCCATGCCTTAATCCTTCGCGTTCAAGATGCGGCAGTAACTGGCGTAGCGCGCCTTTGTAATGCGGCCAGCATTGACGGCCTCGCGGACAGCGCAGCCCGGCTCCCGCAAATGAATGCAGTTGCTGTACTTGCAGGTGAAGCGGTCATCTTCAAAGAATCCCGGGAAGATTTTCGCCAGCGTTTCGCTTTCCAGTTCCATAAGGCCGATGGAGCGGATGCCCGGCGTGTCGATGACGTTACCGCCCTTGGGGAAATCCGCCAGCGGCAAATCAAAGAGGCTGGAGGAAGTCGTAGTATGGCGGCCCTTGCCATCGCGTTCGCGGACTTCGCCTGTGGCGAGTTCCGCATCAGGAACTAATGCATTCACAAGCGTTGACTTCCCTACCCCGCTCTGGCCGCTAAATACGGAGGATTTGCCGTCCAGTTCTAGGCGGAGTTCCGCTAGGCCTGCGCCTGTCTTCACGCTGACCGGGATGCATTTGTCTACAATGGAGGCAAAGTCCCGAATGGATTCTGGAAGAGCTTCCATAGAGGGATTTTCCAGCAAGTCCATTTTCGTGAGGACGAGGACAAAGGGCAAGTTGTTCAAGTTTGCAGCCAGGAGATAGCGGTCCATGAACCCGTAGTTGAATTCCGGTTGCGCAACACTTGCGACAATGACGACCTGGTCCACATTGGCGGCAAGAGTCAACTCCCGATGGAAACTGTCCCGCGGGCCAGGGCGTTTGAGTTCACTCTTACGCGGAAGAACCCGCACCACGCAGTATTTTTGAGAGCCGACGCCATCGCCCGCATCTTCACCGTCATTCACCAGCCCGAGGAGGACACGATCACCGACTGCAGGGAATTCGCCCAAAGTTTTGGAAGTTGTGGCGCGATACATGGCAGTAACAACCAACCCATCATCAAGGCGGACTTCGCAGGTGCGGCGGTGCACTTCCAGCACCAAGCCTTCGACGCAGTTCTCCTCTCCGATATTTTCTACCGGATTCTTGACCCGCTTGATTTTTGCCTTCTTGAATTCGCGGCTGAAGCGCTCCTTCGTGGGGCGTTCATCCACCACTCCGGATTCCATTTCCCGCATCACATCGATGCGACGGCTACGATGGTCACGACGAGTAGGGCGCACACTTCTCAGCGGCGTCTCTTCTTCAAGATTTTCACCAAACTCGTCTATAATGCACCCATTTTCGCGCAGGAGTTCTGCGCCAGCGGACTAGAAATGAATGACGCGGACCTTGATGACCTTGTCGAGCTTGGAAAGCTTTTCGACGATGGAATCATCCACCTTGCTTTCGACGTCAACAAGGTTGTAACCAATCTTGCCGTTGCTCTTGTTGCTGAAGGAAGCAATGTTGATGCCTTCGGCACCGAACACCTTCGTGATTTCAGAAATCATGTTGGGCACGTCTTCGTTAATCACCACAACGCGGCTCTTGACGCCCATGTGCGGGTGATCGACGAGGGCCGGGAAGTTCACGGAATTGCGGACGCAACCGAATTCGATGTAGTCCTTCAATTCTTCGACGGCCATCACGGCGCAGTTTTCTTCGGCTTCTTCAGTGGAAGCGCCGAGGTGCGGGAAGCACATGATCTTGTCGTTCTGGATCTGCTTGGCATCCGGGAAGTCGCAGAGGTAGCCCTTCAAGGTATCGTTTGCGAGCATTTCGTAAATCGGATCCATTTCCACAAGGCCGCCGCGGGCGAAGTTCATGATGTAGGAACCCTTGAAGTTGGCAAGGTTCTTGCGGTTGAGGAGGTTTTCGGTAACGCCCTTGATGAACGGAACGTGCACGGTGAGGAAGTCGGAATTGGCGATGACGGTGTCGAGGTCGGCAATTTCAACCTTGTTGGAAAGTTCGTGCATGTTGGCAGCATTCGGATACGGTTCGTAAGCGAGCACGCGCATGTTCTTCCAACGGGCATAGTTAGCGACGAGCACGCCGATCTTGCCAAGGCCAATCACGCCGAGGGTCTTGCCAGCGAGTTCCATACCGGCGAACTTCTTCTTGCCGCTTTCAACAGTCTTGGCCATGTCCGGGTCGTTCACGTCGAGAGCCTTGACCCAATTGGCGGCCTGGGCAACGTTACGCACAGCCATGCCGAGCACGGTCATCACGAGTTCTGCAACAGCGTTGGCGTTGGCACCCGGAGTGTTGAACACGCAGACGCCCTTTGCACTGGCCTTGTCGATGGTGATGTTGTTCACGCCGGCACCAGCACGGGCCACGGCGAGAAGGTTCTGGAAGTTGTCCGTATCGACCTGGGCAGAACGCACCAAGATGGCATCCGGATTTTCGACGGAGTCGGAAACCTGGTAGAACGAGCCAAACAGGCTCAGGCCTTTCTTGGAAATGTTGTTCATAGTCTTGATAGTTGCCATGATATTTTGTCCTTATTTTTGAGTTTTAAAATTTTTTGCGAGTCGGGTGGGCGGAGTTACGGTTCCTGCCAGCGGCCCTTCTCCTTGAGTAAATTCACGAGTTCCTCGATGGCGTTTTCTTCGGGGATGTTCTTTTTGACAGCAGTCTTGCCTTCGAAAAGAGTAATACGGCCGGGGCCGCCTCCGACGTAGCCGAAGTCGGCGTCCGCCATTTCGCCCGGGCCGTTCACGATGCAGCCCATCACGGCGATGGAGATATCCTGCAAGTGGCCAAAGCGTTCCTTGATTTTCCCCAGCACCGTGCGAATGTCGTACAGCGTGCGGCCGCAACCCGGGCAGCTAATGAAGTTCGTCTTGCTGCGGCGGCACGCGGCGGCCTGCAGAATGTCAAACGTCAAGGCCACAGTTGCGGTCTCAGACTCGCCACCCTCAATGCAGACGGCATCGCCAAGACCATCGGTCAAAAGGCTTCCCAACTCTGCAGCCACCTTCAGCTGCGCACCCTCGCTCTTGTCAATTTTTGCATAGAGGAGAATGGGGTCTTTGCGTCCTGCAGCATCCAAAGCAGAAGCCAAGGCTCGAACACCGGGCACCAGATCTGCACCCGTATAGCAGAAAAGGCTGTTTTCCGGCACTGCAGAAGGATTTGCAGCAAAACCCGCCACATCCATCGCATCCTTAATGGTGACCAAAGGCTTGTTTTCAAAGCCAGCCAAAGCAAATTCCGGGCTACGACGCTCCTTTGTGGAGCTCAAGGCCGCGGCCTTCACGCCAACCTTCACAGGCTGAGAGCCGCCCATCTCCACCCCAGACAAAACCACAGGCGTGGATTCACGACGAGCATAGTGGTACGGGTCCTTCTTCCAGGCCGGCACATCAAACTTGGGCGCATTTGCATCCAAAGCGCAAACCCGAATCAGCTCCTGAGCCACGGGCACTTCCGCCACAGGGTCTTCCGTCAAGGAAACGCGAATCGTATCGGCAAGACCATCGAGCAGCAACGCTCCGATACCGGCAGCAGACTTCAAACGTCCATCGGCGCCAGCGCCAGCCTCCGTCACACCCACGTGGAACGGGTACGGCTTAAACTTTTCCTCTTTCAAGCGGGCCGCCAGCAAACGGTAAGCCGCAATGGCCACACGGGGATTGCTGGACTTAAGGCTCAGCACCACCTGGTCAAAATGTTCCGCTTCGCAAACCGCCAAATACTCGATGGCGCTTTCCACCATGCCTTCCACGGTGTCGCCATAGCGGTAAATCATGCGGGCCGAAAGGGAGCCGTGGTTCACGCCAATGCGAATGGCACGACCGAGGCGCTTCGCCTCCTGCACAAAAGGCGTAAATGCCTCCGCCACCTTTTCCTTCCCCTCATCAAACATCTTGTCCGTCTGATTTTCGAGAGTGAGAATGCCCGTATCCACGAAGTTACCGGGATTGATGCGGACTTTTTCCACCCACTTGAGGGCCTCGAAAGCGGCCTTGGGCTGGAAATGAATATCTGCAGAAACGGGAACATCACAACCGGCAGCGCGAACCCGCTTCATCACCTCTTCCAAACCACAGGCATCGGCAAATGTGGGGGCCGTAATACGTACCAGCCCGCAACCCGCAGCGGCCAAGGCCAAAGTCTGACGCACAGTCTCATCCACATCCTTCGGCTTCGTCGTGGTCATGGACTGAACTAAAATAGGGGCATCGCCACCAATCAGGGCACGGCCAACGCGGACCTGCACCGTCTCCCTGCGCACCGCCTTGAAGCGGTCGTCAACATAGGGGAATTTCATAAAATCTTGCATGCCTAAAATGTAGGTAAAATGGGTTGGCCCGAACTGGTTCAAAACGGGCAAATTATGCAATTTCGCCACATTTTGCTATTTTTTGGATAATGGATTGGAATACGGTCGTCATACTCATGCTATTCTGCGCGGGCGCCGGAACAAAACAGAGGAATTTATGGCAAACAAAAAAGAAGTTGCAAAAGTCCAAAAGATTCTCTTTGGTCATCGGGACGAGGCATACGCCGCGTTTCAGGCAAAACTCACTCCCACCATTCCCGCAGAAACCTTCATCGGCGTGCGAGTTCCCGAAGTGCGGGCCATTGCCAAAGAATACATCAAGGATGCGGGTCACCAGGATTTCTTGAAGGCACTTCCCCACAAGTACTACGACGAGAACATGCTTCACGGGCTTCTGATTTCCGCTATCAAGGATTTTGCGGAAGCGGTGGAAGAGACGGACAAGTTTTTGCCATACGTTGATAACTGGGCGGTTTGCGACATCATGAGTCCCAAGATTTTTGCCAAACACAAAGCCGAACTTCTGCCCAAGATTCGGGAGTGGGCGGCCTCCAAAGAAACCTACACCTGCCGTTTTGGAATAGAGATGCTCATGAGCCACTTTCTGGATGCCGATTTCAAGCCCGAGTATCTGAAGATTCCCGCTGTGGTGAAAAGCGACGAATACTATGTGAACATGATGATTGCCTGGTTCTTCGCGACAGCGCTCGCCAAGCAATGGGACGCCACCATTCCCTACATTGAAAAGAAGAAGTTCTCCCCCTGGGTTCACAACAAGACCATCCAGAAGGCCTGCGAAAGCTACCGCATTACCGACGAGCAGAAGGCGTATCTGCGAACGCTGAAAGTAGAACGATAAAAGTTAGCCTAGGCTAATAAAAGTTAGACTTGGCTAATTTTCAGGTGGCAGTACCGAGCGAATCACAAGGCTGCTGAGGGCAAGGCCAAACGCAGCCGTTACGGGCATGGCGCTCCCGAGGTCTGAGGTTTTGATGTTTTTCTCCAGGCTGTAAACCGCCTGAAAATCGCCCTTGAACTCGCGCTTGCGAAGACCATTCCGCACTAGCTTACCCAAGGGGCAGCCAGAGGTTTCCCAAATGCTTGCAGTACGGACCTGCGTAGGGTCCAACTTCCCTGCGGCACCAAGACTGCAGAACACTTGGCAACCCGCCTCACTTGCGGTCGCCAGCAAATCAATCTTATGGGCAAGGCTATCGATGGCATCGACAACCACGTCAAAATTCGCGAAGTTGAACTGGTCGCGATCTGCCATAGAATACAGGGCCTGCACTGGCACAATTTCCGCCTCAGGATTAATATCGGCGAAGTGTTCCGCCAGCACATCCACTTTCGGGCACCCAATGGTAGGAATCATGGCCGGCAATTGACGGTTGATGTTACTTTCCACAACGCAGTCGCTATCCACAAGCGTCAAATGACAAACGCCACTGCGAACTAACGACTCTGCGCACACGCTGCCTACACCGCCCACACCAAAAATGGCCACACGGAGTTTTCCCAAGCGTTCCAAGGCATCGGCGCCAATCAAGCTTTCTATGCGGCTAAGGCGTTCGCTCACTTCAATTTTCCGATGCCTTCCAAGCGGTTCAACGCTTCAATTAGCGTTTCATCTTTTTTCGCAAAATGGAGGCGGATCAAATGATTCACCGGCTCCCTGAAAAAGCTGGAGCCAGGCACTGCGGCAACACCCACTTTCTGGGCCAAATCAATGCAGAACTTTTCGTCGATGTATTCGCCTTCCGCCAGTTTCCCTGCAAACTTCTGCTCGTAGCCAAATTCGCGGATGTCCAGAAGCACAAAGTAGGTACCCTGTGGCTCCATAAACTTGAGATTCAGATTGCGGAGGCCCTCCATGAACATGTTCCGCATATGGGTATAGTGGTCCTGAAGTTCCTGGTAGTAATCGTCACCGAAACGAAGCGCCGTCACAGCCGCTTCCATCAAAGGGGCCGCAGCACCCACCGTCAAAAAGTCATGTACTTTTTTCAGCCGGTCCATAATGGGCTCCACCGCCAACACATAACCCAAACGCCAACCTGTAATGGAATAGGTTTTGCTCAAGCTGCTGCATTCAATGGTGCGTTCAAACATGCCTGGCAAAGTGGCGATGTAGGTATGCTTGTGGGGTTCAAAAACAATGTGCTCGTAGACCTCATCCGTGATCACATACAAATCATACTTGATGGCCAAATCTGCGATAACCTGAAGCTCTTCGCGGGTAAAGACTTTTCCGCTAGGATTCGAAGGATTGCAGAGCACCAATGCCTTCACGTGGGGTTGCTTCATGGCAGACTCCAGCACATCCGCGTCAAACTTCAAAGTGTCCGGGTCCAGGGGCACATAGATGGGTTCCGCACCGCACAAAATGGTATCGGCGCCGTAGTTCTCGTAGAAGGGAGAGAACAGCACCACCTTCTCGCCCGGATTGCAGACGGACATCATAGCCGCCATCATGGCTTCCGTGCTACCGCAGGTCACCACCATCTCTTTCTGGGGATTATACCTGAGGCCGCTAAAATGAAAATGCTTATCGCTCAACGCCTCGCGAAAGTTTTCTGCGCCAAAAGTGATGGCGTACTGGTGCGGGCCCTTGGGACCAATTTCGGCAAGCCGGTCCGTCAAAGCCTTAGGCGGGTCAAAATCGGGAAAGCCTTGAGAGAGGTTTACCGCACCGCAGGCGTTTGCAACCCGCGTCATGCGGCGGATGACGGAATCCGTAAACGTAGATGTACGACTGCTCAGTGGCTGCATCTTACTTTATCCTCAAAATCTTCGTGAATCCCGAAAGGAACATGATGGTGTGAACATCCTCCGTTATATTCACCAAAGTAAGTTCACCATACTTCGCAATTTTTTTGTAGGCGCACAACAACACACGAAGGCCTGCCGATGAAACAAAGGGCACCTTGGCACAATCCAGACAAACAGAGAGATTTTGTCCGATGCACTCCTCCAATGCCGCTTCCAAATCCGTAGATGCGAGAGAATCCAATTCACCATCCAGAGCGAGGTTCGCCAGGTTTTCAGTAACAGTCTTTGTAATCGTCATTGAAGGCCTCAATGTTAAAATTCTTTCGCAAATATAACATCTCCCCGAAAGATTTTCGCACCAACCCATTTTCAATTCTATATTTTGGACAGACAAAACTAAGAGGGCTCGAATTTGTACAAGTACACCTTGAATTATACGGAACAGATGTATGCCGCCACAAAGGCCATTCTCCCCTGTTTCACGGTAACCCTGAAAGAAGAGATTGACGGAAATACATTAGCAGAGGCTGTCCAGCGCGCACTCTCCTACCACCCCCACTTCAAAACCCAGTTGATTAAGGAAGACGGGCTGTTCAAACTGGTGGAAAACGAAAGAAAGCCCATTGTCAAAGAAAGCGCATGGAGCGATGAAATCCGCTACGGTGGCGAGGATTACAACTTCTTCCCCTGGGTCATCACCTATACGGGTAAGCAAATCGTGTTTTCCGCCTACCACTGCCTCACGGATGGCGGTGGAACGCTGTGCTTCTTGTTCGCCGTAACGCGTCAGTACCTGGAATTGCTGGGCGTGAAGTTCGAAACGGAAATCGGCTTGGTGGCTCCCGAAAATGTGGAGCGGACCATGGACAACATGTTCGAAGTCAACGCAAACCCCGCGGTACAAGGACTTCCCAAGCCTGATTTTGGAGAAGCGGCTCCCCTTCCGCCGGAATTTTACGAGACGGATTCCGCCAAGATTTCAACCTACCGCATCAGCCTCAAGCTGCCGGATGTAAAAAAGCTCTCCATGGAAAGTGAAACCTCCAACTTCACCGTGGTAGCCTACGTCATCGCCAAAGCCATGGAGCGGGCAATGGGAAAAAACGAAGGCATTGTCAACATTCGCATTCCCGTAAGCCTTCGCGGCACATTCAAAAGTATTTCCGATAGAAAGAGCATCATCATTCCGCATCTCTGCTATGATATCAAGCTCATGGGAGGCCTGCGTCGAAAAATGGTGGAAACCATTTTCAAAAGCCAGCTGTTCCTCCTCTCCGACAAGGTGAACGCCATCGAAGGCTGTAACCAGATGGTCGAATCCACGCAGAACCTGATGGCGCACCCCGAAAAGTTGGACGAAATGGCCAAGGCATTTGACGAAGGCTGCAACGCCATGAATGCCGGAATTTCTTACTCCCAGGCTACAAATGCCCACAGTTTTGGCGAGATGGCGCAGTACATGGAAAACTATGGCGCCTACCACTTCCCGCAATGCATGCGGTACATGGAAATCATCGGCAACACCTTTGGCGGCTGGATTAACCTTTCCATCAGTCAGAGCAGCAAGAATGACATTCTCGTCAAGAAGATTACTGAAGTTCTCACCGAAGAAGCCATCCGTTTCGAGTTTGAAAAAATGGAGACCCATGGCATTATGAGGCCCGTATAAAGTTTTCATGCGCGAAAACGTCGAACATAAGCCGGTGAAGGAGCGTTGCATTCTTGTGGGAATTGCAACGCCCAAGGTGCATCACTGGCTGGCAAGCGAGCAGTTAGCGGAACTTGGCCGCCTTGCAGAAACCGCCGGCGCCGAGGTGACCCGCAGTTTTCTGCAGCGGGTACAGCAGTTCAGCCCAGCCACTCTCATTGGCGAAGGCAAGGTGAACGAAGTCAGGCACGCTTTGGAAGAAGACAACGCCAAGATGGTGGTGTTTGACGACGATTTGAGCGGATCGCAGGTGCGCAATCTGGAAGAACGGCTGCCCGGCATCAAGGTGCTGGACCGCACAGGTCTCATTCTCGACATTTTTGCAAAGCACGCAGTAACGGCGGAAAGCCGCCTCATGGTGGAGGTGGCGCAGCTGCAATACATGATGCCTCGCCTCACAGGCGCCTGGACGCACCTTTGCCGTCAGCACAATGGCGGTATCGGGACAAAGGGCCCTGGCGAAACCCAGCTGGAAACGGACCGCCGCATGATCCGCAAACGCATCCAGGAACTGAAGAAAAAACTGGCGAAAATCGAGGATGCCCGGGAAAGCCAGGCGGAAAAGCGGAACGACATTTTCCAAGTGGGAATTGTGGGCTACACCAACGCCGGAAAATCAACCCTCACGAACCGATTGACTGGTGCCGACGTGTACGTTGAAGACAAACTATTTGCAACCCTCGACAGCACTACCCGCAAACTTTTTCTGGATGGCGAGAACATCATTCTCTCCGACACGGTGGGATTTATCCGGAAACTCCCGCACAACCTGATTGAGACTTTTAAGAGCACCTTGGGCGTAGCCGCCCACGCCGACTGCATTTTGGAAGTCGTGGACGGAAGCGCACCAGATTACCGCGAACATCTAGAAGTGACCCACAAGACCTTGGAAGGCATTATTGCGCCGGAGACGCCGCGGCTTCGGGTCTTCAATAAGGTGGAAGTCTGCGATGAAGCCCGCCGGACCGAACTGTTGCAGAACTATCCGGAAGCCATACAAATTAGCGCTCGAGAGAATATCGGGATGGAACGGCTCCGTTCCACCTTCAAGGAACAGCTTGAAATCTGGCACAAAAAGCGTGAAGACGCAGCTGCAAAAATCAAGGAAGAAGCCGAAAAGCCGTGGCCCGAAGAAAAACGCGCACCCGGCATATACGAGGTATAAGCATGAATCGCGAAGAAATTAAGGAAAAATACTCGAAGCCCAAGGTCCCTCACGAATGGCGTAAAACGGACTGGTTCACCACTATGTTCTGCACCTTCTTCGGTTCGGGAATGAGCCCGAAGGCCCCCGGCACCATGGGAAGCCTTGCCGCAGCCATTGTTGCCTACCCCTTCGCCTGGTTCTGCTACCATTACGGATTGCATTTAGGAGAGGGAACGGTGCTCGGCCCCTATCTCCATGAATTCTTCTACCACTTTTTCTCCATCGCGGCCATCGCCCTGTTTTTTGTGGCAATCCCCTTTGTGAACAAGGCAATGAAGGACACTGGTACGGAAGATCCAGGATGGATTGTGATTGACGAGGTTTGCGGCATTTGGATGGGGCTCGCCTTTTTTGACCTTAGGAACATACTTGAATACCCCTGGATTCTCTTGGTAGCTTTCGGGATTTTCCGGTTCTTCGATATTCTAAAACCTTTGGGCATACACCAGTTGGAAAAATTGCCCAAGGGCTGGGGCGTCATGGCAGATGACCTGCTTGGCGGAATCTACACAGCCATCAGCACCTTGATTTTCTGGCTAATCATTGCGTTCATCGTAATTATGACGGACCCGATGCCGCTGGAATAGTGGGCTAGAATTCCTCTCAAAAATTTTATATATTTGCACCGTAACCACGAAGTGGGTTTGGCGTTCCGGTTTTCCGGGCTTATTATATGAACAAAACAATGTAGGGAAATATGTGTCTTCCAATTAGAGAAACACCTATCTTGTTCGGCGAAGATGCTCGCCGGTTCTTGGCCCGTATGAACGAACGGCACCCAGAGACTCCGGAGGCTCGCGCCCAGCGATTGAAGGACTACGAAGAAGTCCAGAAATCCTTTGAAGAGGGCATGGCGCACAAGCGTGCCCGCGAAGCAGCCAATGGAGGTATTGACCCGTGGTTCAAGCAAATCTAAGCGAAATACCTCAACTTAAATTCATTCGCGTCAAAAATTCAGAAACCATCGATGTCTTCGATTGTGGCGATGCTGACCTGAATGATTTCATTTTGCACAAGGCAAGTCTTTTCGACAGAAACCTCCTTGCTGTGAGTTATGCCTTTGTCGATGAAGAAGACTATGGTAAAATTTATGCCTACTGCAGCCTCGCTAACGACAAAATCGCCATTACGGATTTTGAAAACAAGACGGAGTTCAACCGATTCCGCAAGATGCAAGGGATTCCGAACGAGAAGCGACTGAAAAGCTACCCTGCGGTAAAACTCTGCCGTCTCGGAGTAATGAACCAAGCAAAGAATAAAAGAATTGGCACAAAGGTGCTCAATTATCTAAAGACAATGTTCATCACCAACAACCGCACAGGATGCAGATTCATTACAGTGGACGCCTACATCAACGCCATACCATTTTACGCCAAGAACGGATTTCAAATGTTGAATTCCGATGACGATGAAAGGGAACCGACGCGGTTAATGTATTTTGATTTGATGGACTTGGTGGGGTAAGGAACGTTCACTTCAATCCGCGGCCGTAAGCGCAGTTGTTGTCTTCGTGCATGTAGTCGCCATCGTGATAGTAGGCGGCACGGGCGCGACAACCGCCACAGCGGTCATTGAACTTGCACTTTCCGCAGAAGCCTTCGTACGCCTTGGTGCGGAGCTTCTGGAACACTTCTGCATTGGCCCAGAGTTCATCGAACGGCGTGTCATGAACATCGCCCGCCTCTTCCATCATGTAGGCGCAGGGGCGCACCTTCCCGATGGGGCTTACAATGCAGTAATCCAAGCCGGCGAGGCATCCGCGACTATAGCGGGTCTTGATGCCGAGCTGGTCTGCAATGCGGAGGAACTGGGGCGCGCACGTGGGCTTTACGGGAATTGGCAAGGTACGGCTCTTTTCCATGATGGCACGGAGCAGCTTTTCGTATTCCGCCACACGGAGGGCGTGGTCTTCAATCTCTTTTCCGCGACCCACGGGAATGAGGAAGAAAATTTGGTGGTTCACCGCTCCAATCTTTGCGGTAAAATCCATGATGTCAAAAATTTCAGACTGGTTCCAGTCCATCACCGTCGTGTGAATCTGGAACGGAAGTCCCACAGCCTTGCAGTTTTCAATACCCGCCATGGTGAGTTCAAAGGCGTTCGGGAGACCGCGGAATTCATTATGGCTTTTAGGGTCGATGCTATCGATGCTGATGCCCATGGCACAAGCCCCCGCCTTCTTCAAGTTCTCCGCCATTTCCCGGGTAATCAGGGTTCCATTGGTGCCAAAAACCGGTCGCAGGCCCTTGCTTGCCGCGTGAGCCACCAGTTCACAAATATCGGGGCGGGTCAAAGGCTCTCCACCGCTAAAAATCATGATTTTGAAGCCGGCACGGGCAATTTCATCAATAAGCTTGAGGCCCTCTGCCGTGCTGAGTTCCCTACTTTTAGACTCCCCTGCATCCTGGTAGCAGTGCTTGCAGGTCAAATTACACTTGTTGGTGGTCATCCAAGAAACAATCATGACCCCAATTTAGAAAATTGCCCCCCACCATTTACAACAAACTCCCCCATTAACTATATTTTTCAGCCACAACAATTTTTTCTTTTATAGGAACAGTAAATGAAAAAATGGCGCATCGACGATTCTCGTGACCTTTACAACATCAAGGGTTGGGGTGTAAACTACTTCGACATCAATGAAAAGGGCCACGCCACCGTTAGTCCCGTAAAGGAAAACGGCCCTATCATCGACCTGTACGACCTGGTACAGGAGCTCTCCATTCGGGATGTATCCACTCCGGTACTTCTCCGCTTCCCCGACATTCTGGACAATCGTCTGGAAAAAATCAACGAGTGCTTCGCCAACGCCAAAAAAGAATACGGTTTCAAGGGAAGCTACTATAACATCTTCCCCATCAAGGTGAACCAGCAACGCGCCGTTCTAGAAGAAGTCGTCGGCCACGGAAAGAAGTTCAACATCGGGCTAGAAGCCGGTTCCAAGCCGGAACTCCATGCCGTTCTTGCCAACATGGACAACCCCGACTCCCTCATCATTTGTAACGGCTACAAGGATGAGGACTTCATCGAGCTCGCGCTCCTCGCCCAAAAGATGGGCAAGCAGATTTTCATTGTGGTGGAAAAGATGAACGAACTCCACCTGGTGGTGGAAGTCTCCCGCCGCGTCGGGGTGCGCCCCAACATCGGTATCCGCGTGAAGCTTGCCAGCAATGGCGCCGGCAAGTGGGAGGAATCCGGCGGTTACCACAGCAAGTTCGGTCTCAACAGTTCCGAACTCCTGGAAGCCCTGGACTACATCCGCGAAGAAGAAATGGAGGATTGCCTCAAGCTCATCCACTTCCACCTGGGCAGCCAGATTACCAACATTAGGAACATCAAGGACGGCCTTCGCGAAGTCTCCCAGTTCTATGTGCAACTGAAAAAGATGGGCATGGGCCTAGAATTTGTGGATGTGGGCGGCGGACTCGGCGTGGATTACGACGGCACCCGCAGCAGTAACGGCAGTTCCGTGAACTACTCCATCCAGGAATACGCCAACGACGTGATTTACGCCATGTACGAAGCCTGCGAAAAGGGCGAAGTGGAACACCCCAATGTGATTGCGGAATCTGGACGCGCCTTGGCCGCACACCATTCCATCCTGGTTTTCAACATTCTGGAGCATGCAAGCCAGCCCTTCTTCGACGACAACGAAGACGAGATTCCCGATGATGCAGAAGTGTTCTTGAAAGATCTTTACGCCATCTACAAGGGACTCACGCCGCGGAACCTTTTGGAAAGCTGGCACGATGCCATGCAAATTAACGATGACGTGCTGAACGGTTTCAAGCTGGGCACTGTAGATTTGCAGACCCGCGCCTTGAGCGAACGCCTTTTCTGGACCATCGCCCGAGAAGTGAACCACATGGCTCAGGAACTTCGCCATCCGCCTTATGAATTGAGTGAACTCCCGAAGCTTTTGGCCGAGAAATACTTCGGCAACTTCTCGCTGTTCCAGAGCCTGCCCGACAGCTGGGGCATCGACCAGATATTCCCCATCATGCCTATCCAGCGGTTAGATGAAGAGCCCACAGTAGAGACCACGCTGCAAGATGTGACCTGCGATTCTGACGGTAAGATTGACATGTTCGCCCGCGGTGGCGAAGTGGCACGCACGCTTCCCCTCCACAAGTTGAAGAAGGACGAGCCCTACTACCTTGCGGTCTATTTGGTAGGCGCCTATCAAGAAATTTTGGGCGACCTCCACAACCTCTTCGGCGATACCAACGCCGTACACATCGTCTGCGATGGCGACAAGTACGAAATTGACAAGATTATCGACGGCGAAACTGTGGAAGACGTGCTGGACTACGTGAACTTCAGCGACAAGGCCCTTGTCCGCACCATGGAAAACTGGGTGACCCGCTCCGTGAAGGAAGGAAAAATCACCGTGAAGGAAGGAAAGGAATTCCTGAACATCTATCGCGGCGGCCTTTACGGCTACACCTACCTGGAATAAGAAATGATTCACGAAATCTTCCCCCACAAGCTGGACCTCCAATTCCGGATTCAAGCGCCAAAGCCGGAAGATTTTCTGATTGTCTATGAAAAGGGAAAGACGCTCCTGAAAAAGGAGGGGGACAATTTTGTGGTTCCCCATTTCTACGACTTTTCGCAGGATTTTTTGACGACAAATACTGTCGCTCAATCTAACGCGCATTATCTGTTTAACATTGACGGCCGCGGCTATTTCCTTTTGGATGGTGATTGTCCAGAATTTGATGCATCGAAATTTCAATTCTGCGGCAACCGCACCTACCGCACTTTAGAGAATCGCTGCGAGCGCTTAGGCGGAGCCGTAGCCACCCACATCGCCCACTGGGAAAGCCTAAACAAGCATTGCGGTGCTTGCGGGAATTTGATGGAGCGGAGCAAAATAGAGCGGGCCATGGTCTGCCCCCATTGCAAGAATACCGTGTACCCGCGGATTTCGCCAGTAGTCATCGTCGCCGTTAGTGATGGCGATAAGCTTTTGATGGCCCACAATCGGGACAATCCAAACCCCAGGCGTTTCCTCATCTCCGGCTTTGTTGAAGTGGGCGAATCGCTGGAGCAGGCCGTCGCTCGGGAAGTGAAAGAGGAAGTGGGAATCAATGTGAAGAACATCCGCTACTTCGCAAGCCAGCCGTGGCCCTTCTCGGACTCCATGATTGCGGGCTTTACCGCAGAACTTGACGGCGACCCCACCATTCACATGCAGGAAGACGAACTTTCAGAAGCGCTGTGGGTCAAGCGGGAAGACATTCCGCCTTATGAGACGGATGTGAGCATCAGCTGCTGTTTAATTGAGAATTTTAGGAAGAGATAAATCTTCGCGCAGGACCATAGTCAAAGGAGCCTCGCGCTATAAAATCAGCGGGACGGGAGCATCGGCGGTAAGTTCATCCCGAGTCACCTTGCAATCCACTACAAATATATTGACGCCGGCATCTCGGGCACGACGAAGCGCAGTCGCAAAATCCGGATGAATTTCTGCAGCGGGGCCAAAGGTCTTACAGCCTTTCATCTGTATAAGGAAAAGAATTCCGCATTCATAGGGAGTGCCATCCTCTGCGCAGATTTTTTCTTCCAGAATGTTCGCCAGTTCTGTCAGATGTTTCACGCCACGCTCCGTCGGGGCATCCGGAAATGTGGCCGCAGCCTGATTCTCTAAAGTGACGCCCTTCACCTCCAGAAACATCTTGTGCAGTTTTTGGCCGCGGCCCAAGGCGCGGTTTTGGTCTGAGGCTCCCTTGCGGCCCGAGGTTTTATATTCGATGTAGAAATCAAACCGAGAATTTCCGAAAGTATATTCCGGCTTCAAGAAAGTGATGTTGGGGAACCGCTCCCGATTCGCCCTGATCCACTCTTCCGCCACCTTGTTGGGAGCCTGACTATCCATATTCACGAGGATTTTCCGTTTTCTTCCCCGCGTCCACTCCACCTCTTTTTCCACAGTCACCAAGTCATAGGGCGTTTTTCTCTCTGGATTTGTGGACTTTTCCAGATAGACTCTGCAGCCAGGCACCAGAAGTTCCCGGCAACGGCCAGTGTTCTTCACATGGACAACAGTATCCTTCCCCGCAATCTCCACATGGGCGATAAAGCGGTTTGGCCTCGAAATAAACTTTCCTTCAACGATATGCGCGTATTTCACGCCCCCTAATCTAAAAAATTTGGAACATCTTACTAAATTTACCTTACAAATTTAGGAGGACCTCATGGTCTTAACAGTTTTCGTTCTTTACCTTTTGATGATGCTTGGCATTGGAGCCTACTTCTCCAAGAAAGCAAACAGCCTTAGCGCCTATTACCTGGGCAACCGCGGCATGAACAAGTGGGTGGTGGCCATGTCCGCCCAGGCCTCCGACATGAGTGGCTGGATGCTGATGGGTCTCCCTGGCGCCATCTTCGTCAGCGGCTTCTCGGAAGCCTGGATTGGCATCGGCCTTGTCATCGGTACCTACTTCAACTGGAAGATTGTGGGCCGCCGCCTCCGCAAGTACTCTCACGTCTGTGGCGATTCCATTACATTGCCGGACTTCCTTTCCAACCGCTTCCGCGACAACAAGGGAATCATCCGCATCATCGCCTCCATCTTCATTCTCGCCTTCTTCCTCTTCTACACCGTTTCTGGCTTCGTTGCCTGCGCCAAACTCTTCGGTACCATCTTCAACATGGACTACACCACGGGCCTTATCCTCGGCGCCGTTGTGGTGGTGAGCTACACCTTCATGGGTGGTTTCTTCGCTGTGTGCTGGACGGACTTCATCCAGGCTTCCATGATGCTCCTTGCCGTGATTATCGTTCCGGTGATGATTATGGTTGGCTCTGGCGGTTTTGCTTCTACCATGGACGCCGTGAACGCCCAAAACCCCTACCTCATGAGCCTTTTCACCAACGCTACAACGGGCAAGGCCATCGGTCTCATCTCCCTCATTTCTAGCCTCGCCTGGGGCCTTGGCTACTTTGGCATGCCTCACATCCTGGTTCGCTTCATGTCCATCAAGAATGCAGAAGAAATCAAGCATTCTCGCCGCATTGCCATGACCTGGGTTATCGTCTGCCTCGGCGCTGTCATCATGATCGCCCTCCTTGGCCGCTACTATGTGGAAGTGAACCACATTTCTGTCACCGACCCGGAACGCATCTTCATGATTCTCTGTCAGTCCCTCTGCCATCCGGCTGTAGCCGCCATCCTCATGGCCGCCATTCTCGCCGCCATCATGAGTACTGCAGACTCCCAGCTGCTGGTTTCCGCATCTGCCTTCAGTAACGACCTCTACAAGAACATCTTCCGCAAGAACGCAAGCAACAAGGAAGTGATGTGGGTGAGCCGCATTATCGTGGCTGTCATCGCCATCGTCGCCGTCATCGTTGCCATGCAGGGTGCACCCAGCGCCGATGGCGTGAAGCAGGGCAAGAGCTTCCTGGATGTGGTGATGAGCCTCGTGAGCTTCGCCTGGGGTGGCTTTGGCGCTACCTTCGGTCCTATCGTTCTCCTGGCCCTCTTCTGGAAGCGCACCACCCTCGCCGGTGCCATCAGCGGTATGTTGGTGGGCGGTATCACCACCTTCGTCTGGAAGTTCTATCTCTCCGGCCTCAGTGCTGAAATCTTCCAGATTTACGAACTGGTTCCTGGCTTCGTGCTCTCCTTCATCACCATCGTGGTGGTAAGCGCACTAACCAAGAAGCCTGCCAAGGAAATCACAGACGAATTCGATGCCGTGGAACACCTCCACCTGAGCGACATCAAGTAATTCGCCACTTACAGCAATAAATTCCTGCCGGGATTGCAAACGCATTCCCGGCTTTTTTGTGCGTTCATTAAGAAAGAACCTTTGAAATTCTCCAGAATTTTATATATTTGCGCCACTCGCCCCTATCGTCTAGTGGCCTAGGACTCGGGATTCTCATTCCCGCAACAGCAGTTCGAGTCTGCTTGGGGGTACTAAGCTCGCCGCAAAGTCATTTGCGGCGGGCTTTTTTTCAACCGTCAGGTTGAGTTATTTTACAGAAGAGG
Source organism: Fibrobacter sp. (assembly GCA_024398835.1). Taxonomy (GTDB): domain Bacteria; phylum Fibrobacterota; class Fibrobacteria; order Fibrobacterales; family Fibrobacteraceae; genus Fibrobacter. The sequence continues at coordinate 13,876 of JAKSIK010000005.1, read as the reverse complement.
GTTTCGCGCGAACCATGAACCCTATGGGTTCCGCACGCAGCGCACGGAGCGGGCATCCGCCTTATCAAAGGAATTCAGCTTGGCCGCATCGCTGCTGAAATCGAGATATAGATAGAAGGCGAAGTTTTCGTCTGAGGAATCCTCCGCTGTTCCTGAGGTAGCGGTCCAGAGATAGCCGTAGCCGCCAATGCCATCAAACTTGCCGTCACTACCGCGATAGCCCGCAGGCAGCACCCCAAAGTCCAACATGTTCGTTCCATTCCCCTTTTTAAACCAGCCACTGCCAGATTTAAGTGCAGAACCAGCAACAGCCGCACCGCCACCCGCATTCACAAGGGATTCATAATCTTCTTTGTAGGGTAAGCGCCACCCCTCGGGGCAGGCCTTCATGGCAGCAGCCCAGGTGTACAGGCGTCCGAACTTCTTGCAGTTTTTTGCCTCCCCATCAGGGCAAAAGCTTCCTGCGGTTTCAAAGTTCAAGTTCGAAGCCATCCAAACTTTGCCTCCAATCTCTACAATGTTGTAACTTTGACCGTTGCGTTCATCCGTGAAGGATTCAGAGCAACCGGCAAGCAAAAAGCCAACCATAAAGAAAATATCAATAAAGGCACCTACACGAATACATTTACCAACTTTCATAATACTAAATGTAGTAACGAATTAAAAAGTCCGGCGATGCCGAAGCACCACCGGACTTGTTGCGTTCTATGATGAAACTTTAGGAGTGAGCGGCCTTCATCTTGAAAGCCTCCGGATATGCCGTGGCAGCACATTCATCGCACAGCATGCGCATGTGAGCCTCAGCGGCATTATGCACCGGAATCTGGCTACCGCAATGGGCGCATTTGGCGAGGAACACAATGGAATGTGCAGCCACCGCCACCACAGGATTCACAGCCTTCGCCTCGCTGGTCTTATAAACCGTATTGTGATACACCAGTCTTCCCTCCCCGTCCATCTCCGGTACACGGGAAATATGGCATTCAAAACTACGGCCCTTCCGGTTGCGAAGTTTTACCGTGAACTTGACCTCCGCGCCATTCGCATTGGCCTTATAGCGGGCCCAATCTTCCGGATGGCGGTACAAATCCGTCATGTAGTGCCAGGTGACTTCGTCTTCCGCGAAGCCAAACATCCGGCAGAAGCGCTTATTTCCAAAAAGGATGCGGCCATGCTCATTCACATCAAAGCAAGCCACTTCGAGAGTTTTCTGATTGTCCATCATTTTGCACCTCCCTTGAGATAGTAGCGGTAGAGCACATCTGCCGCATTCACGGCCGTAGTGCTTATCCGCACATCGTCCAGTTTGACATTCAGGGATTCCTTTCCAAAGAAGATGGACTCTGGAGACTTGCCCATCTTCTGGATGCCTACTGTTTTGGAATCCGACAATTCACCATTCAAATACAAATCCAACTTGCCATTATTCCAGCTGGCCACCACGTAGGTCCATGCCTTCATCGCAAAATCTTCCGTCACGATCCCATTCTCGCAAGAAAGGGAATCTCCTTCGCCGCTAGCCACAAAGAATCCAATGGATGGCTTTACAGCACCACAATCACCATTCACCAAGGCAAGGCTAAACACATCCTTATCGCCCTCTTCACCAAAGCCAAGCTTACCCACGATGTTCTTGCGATAAGGCTTTGCTTCGTCCGTGACGGAATCCACCCAAACCCAGGCTTCCAGCGTGAAAGCGGAAACATCATCCAGCATGTGATTGTCGCTTTCCACCACCCCAAACTGATCTGGTCCAAGCAAAGCTACCGCTTTTTCATCCATACCATCTACAAGACTGGGCCTGCCATAGAATTCCACACCCTCTGTCCAACTGCGCGCATCCGCGGCAATGAGGAGCGAGCCTTTTTCTTCCAAGTTATCCAACGGCCACCAGCTTTTCAGCTCGTATTCCGGAGACATGGGAAGCATAAACTGCACCACATCTTTTACGACCCCAAGGAGAGAATTTTTAACAGGTTTCTCACCAGTTACTTTGTCTGCAGGAATCGGCCCGAATACAGAATTTTCCTTAGCAGAAACATGAACCATGTAGAAGCCATCGGCAAAATGGACATTATCTGGAGAAGCAACCTTAAGTACAAAGCTGCCCTCCGGCACGGAATTCAGTTTGAAGGAGCCATCCTCAGCCACATTCGTCTTCCAGTTGGAGCCAGAAATTCCAACCGCAATTCCTTCTGCCGGCATATTTTCACGAGAGCCTACCTGCCCCGCAAAATCGAAAGCCTTCATCAGTTTTCCGGAAACATCCATATCCTTGCCCTGGAAATCCACCAGCTGGAAGAAAGCCAATGAATCCGCCATAGCAGAAATGCCATACAAACCGCGATGGGAGACTTCAAACGCAAAGGAGCCGTCCTTACCCGTGGTATCTTCCTCCACGATGGAATCCACCTGAACAGACCGGGCCATCATAGCAATGCCTGCTGCAGGCTTTCCGTTCTGATCCACCAAGATTCCCGCAAGCGTGTTCGTCTCTTCGCTTACGCCGCCCGCCACGTCGCTTTCGCTGGAGCAAGCCATCATGGCAAGAAGAACGCAGCAACATAAGGCAAGCGCAAAGCCGCACTTTTTGTAACTAAGCATCTTCGCCTCCTTTGTGCGCATTCTTCGTCAGCGGGAAAAGCTGCACGTTCATGCGGTAAACCTTCTCCGCGGCAGAATCTTCCATAGCGATGGAAGCAATCCGCCGGCGAAATTCCTCAATCTCTTTTACAGCCTTCTGGTACGCCACTTCCGAAAGGCCGAGGGTCATGCCCGAGATATCCCTTTCCCGAACAGGAACCTCATCCAGAGCACGAACGGCAAGTTCCCCCATCTGGCGGTGCATATCCCGAACCGCCATGGAGGCGACTTCCAGATTCCCGGTCGTGAGAGCCTTGCTGCTCTGCACGTAGGCACCATCAGCCGCCTGCTCCAGGAATCCCACCCGTTCAAGCAAAGCAAGAGCCTTACGCACCTCCTTTGCCGAAGCCCCGAAAGTCATTTCCGCAGCCATCCCTGCAGCAGAAACGCCCGGCATCTTCGGAGCAAGCTCGCGAACCACTGGATTCAACCAGGATTCATAATAGTCGTACTGTTCCTCACCCACAATGGCAAAGGCGTTGTCTTTTGCCAACTCCCGTAATGCCTTGAAGTGGAGTTTTTTCTTCCCAGAATCCTTCTCTTGGTTGAAAGCCACCAAGGTGCGGAAGTACTGGAGCGAAACCCCGACTAGGCCCATGGCAGAGGCTACACGTTCTACCCCTACACTACTTAAATTCGCACGACCATCACAGACCAATTTCAAGAAAACCGGAGAGGAATAACCAGCCGCCTTGGCAAAGTCACGCCAGGTAAATGCAGACATCCGCTTCTGTTCCGCATAGTAATCGCGGATATAGAGGCGAAAATTCTGGTATTCCATCACAGGTTTCATACAATATCAAATATAACCTTTATTTTTGCAAAAAGTTAGTTTTTGAGATACAAAACATAGATTTTTATGCAAAACATTTATATTTTTCGCTAATTTCGTGCATTTCAACAAGTTTTTATGATACAAATTGAACTAAAAACATTGATTCACCCCACATGATTTTGAAAAAACTAATGATGTTGGTGTAAAAATCCGAGCCGGCCTTCCCCACTGACCAGGAACTTGTCCATGTAATCCTTGGCAGCTTGGCACGCTTCTGGCAGAGGTTTGCCTAGCGCTACGTTAGCGAGAATTGCTGAAGAGAGATTGCAGCCAGTGCCATGCTTTCCATTGCCCGGAATGCGAGGAGACGCAAACTTGTACTGCTTATTCCCGTACCAGAGCGTATCTACGGAATCCTTGCCCGCAGCATGGCCGCCCTTTAAAAGCAGTGCGAAATCCTGACCCAGCTCTACTTCGCCGCGGCAAGCGGAGAGTCCGAGACCGAGAAAAGCAAACTCGTCCTGATTGGGCGTCACCAAATCTATCTTCTTCATGACCGGCATAAAGGCATCCTTTTCCACATCGCGCAAGAAGTTGAAGCCCGCCGTAGCGCTAGCCACCGGGTCCCACACGATAAAGGCATCCGGCGCTTTTGCCCGAATGTAGTCCACAATCTTTCCCAGCACCTTGGCGCTCTTCACGAGGCCAATCTTTACAAACTTGAAGCTGTATTCGCGATAGAGGGTTTCGAGTTGGGCTTCAATGCGGTCCCAGATGACCCAGCCCGGCTTCAAAAACTCCGTAGAATTCTGCTCCGTAAGTGCGGTACAAACCGCCTCGCCATAGACCCCAAAATAGGCCATAGCCTTAATATCCGCCAGGACTCCTGCCCCAGCACTACCATCAAAACCTGCGATGGTCAAAGCCCTAATCATTTTCTCTTCCATAACACTCAATGTAGATTTATTTGGCCGCCAAAACCATACCAATCCGATAAATGGCATTCTTTGTTGGAATAAATGTATTTTTCCAGCACTAAAATGCTAGATTTCCCGTGTAATTTCAAAAGGATTTTATTATGGCTCGTTTACGCGTTCTCGTTCTCATGGGCGGCCCTTCTACCGAACACGATGTCTCTGTGGTGAGTGGTACTGGTGTGGTCCGCGCCATGGATCCGGAAAAATACAACATCCATCCGGTTCTTATCGATAAAGACGGAACCTGGCACTGGTCTTCCCGAGAACTCTCCCCTTACCAGAAGGACAACTTCTCCGTAAACTACTTCCGCGCTCTGGAAGGTACTGCCGCCAACACCAAGAAGTCTCCTGCGCTTTCGGAACTGCCGGATGCTGACATTGCGTTCCTCGCCCTACACGGCAAATGGGGCGAAGACGGACACATCCAGGCCATGCTTGAAAACTGGCACATTCCCTACACGGGCTGCGGCCTTCTCGCAAGCGCCCTCGCCATGGATAAAATCAAGACCAAGGAAATCTACAGGGCGAACGGCATTCCCACTCCGGAATACGAAGTCATCTGGAAGCACGATTTCACAGGCGACACCTTGGTAAAGGTTTCCGACAAACTCGGATTCCCTCTGGTCATCAAGGACCCTCTGGGCGGCTCCAGCATCGGCATCGGCATTGCGAAAAACATTGACGAAGCCGGCACAATCGCTCAGGATTTGTTCAAGGATTCCAACCGTCTTCTCTGCGAAAAGTTCATTGCCGGCGGCGAAGCCAGCTGTGGCTACATCGAAGGCGAAAAGGCTCTGCCACCCACAGAAATGCGCATGACCACCCGCGAATACTTCGATTTCGAAGCCAAGTACAACGGAGAATGCCAGGAAGTCACGCCTGCAGAATTTGCTCCGGAACTTACCGCACGCATTCAGGACCTGGCCAAGAGGGCTCACTACGGCCTGGGTGGCGCAGGCTACAGCCGCACCGACGTCCGCATTGCTAAGGATGGTTCCATCTATGCCATCGAGACCAACACCCTCCCTGGCATGACACCCACATCCATTCTCCCGGCACAAGCCGCCTGCAATGGCATCACCTATTCCCAGCTCATCGATATGATTATCGACAAGAGCCTCTCCATCAAGCGCTAAGCCTTTATGAGTTTAGACCTGTTCGTCGATACCTCCCGAAAGGGAATCTCCATCGCTCTCGCAGGGAACGATTCTTCGCTCTATGAAGAAATCATCAATCCTGAGGCAAAGGGAGAAACCTTGAGCAAGGCCCTCGACGACATTCTCGCAAAAGCAGGCGCAAAACTGGATGATATTTTGAGAGTCATGGTCACCGTTGGGCCCGGTTCCTTCAGCGGTCTTCGCACAGGCGTCGCCTTCTGCCAGGGCATCTGCTTCTCGGGTGCCCGAAAGCTCTATGGCGTTTCCACCCTGCATGCTCTCGGCTGCTTCGCCAAGGAAGCTGACAAATCCAAGGTCGCGGTTCTCATCCGGGCTCGCAATGGCTACTGGTACCTCCGCCTCAACGATTCGGAAAAATTCATCGAAACGGAAGACGCGTTGGCGGAATTGCGGCAAGCAGGCATCCGAGAAATCGTGATGGATGACGCCGCCATGAAGGATGAAGCGGTCCAGAAATTTGCTTCTGAAAATTCCATCGCTTGCACTTTAGATGTAGGCAAGCCCCTCACCGCGTGGGCTACCCTCTTTGATTCTGTCGCGCCCTCCCTCATCCAAGAAGCCAACTATATCCAGCCCTCCTATTTCGAGAAGTTGCAGAAGTAAGCGTTAGAGGCAAGCCATGCCTATCCGGAAGATGCTTGAATCAGACATTCCCCAGGTCCTCGCCATCCAGGAGGAACTCCAATTCCAGGCATGGAATGAACAGCAATTTCTGGCAGAGATAAACGCAAGTTACGCCCACTGCATTGTCTACACTGACGACGTTGATTCCGCCAAGATTTTAGGCTACGCCATCTTCCACATCATGGGGCCAGATTCCGAACTGCTGAGCATTGCCGTCCGCGAAAATCAAGGCCGGAAGGGCTATGGAAAGCAACTCCTTCTTGCTGGCCTTTCCAAACTCAATTTTGATGCTGGCGATATCTGTTTCCTCGAAGTTCGGGAACACAACGCAAAGGCACGGGCATTTTACGAAAAAAACGGCTGGGTAGAGTTTGCCTCACGCGCCCACTACTATGCCGATGGAGAAAACGCCATTTTGTACAAGGTAAGCCATGTCTAGAATTTTGATGAACGAAAAAAAGAAATTCAAAATTTCGAAAAAAATTTTAGTACTACTCACTATTGTCATAGTAGTACTTACAACCGTCCTCTACATTCTTATCACGGAAAGCGGGCATTGGCTTATTCAAGACCAGGAATTCAACCACGTAAAATGGGCCGTCATATTAGATGGACAAACAGCTGAAATGGAGCGGAACGATTATGTTGCAAAATTGATGAAGGCTGGAAAAGTCGACTCCGTTCTCATTCTCGGACGACGTATATTAAGAGATAAAAGCAACGCAGATTTTTATGCAGAAGATTTTTTAAATCTTGGTGATTTTGACGCAAAAAGAATCTATATAGTTCATCACGATGATCCTTCTACCATTGCAGAAGCCAAGACAATCATTCCGTGGTTCAAAAAAAGAAATACCGATTCCGTTCTCATCGTAACAGCCCCTCAAGCAACAATGCGCGCAACTAGAATTTTCAGAAAGCTTTCTGGAAGCAAACCTGTTTTTTTCACAACAGATATACAATTCTTCCAATACAATCCCGAATCATGGATATTCAATCGCGAATCACGCAAGCTTTGGCTTCACGAAATGGCCGCCTACCTGAATTCCTTTCTGGACTTATGGCATGAGCACGAGCTCACCGCTGCTGATTTCGCCAACTACGAGAATATATTCTGCCTTGCAGATAAAATCAATGAATCCATGGTGGATTTGCAAACCTTGATTCCGCAAGTGGATCAGCGCATCGATTCGCTAAAGAGAGCGTCTCAAGCCGACTCAACCGCAGCCGATTCTGCAGGAACCAGTTCTTCGACAGGTTCCTCCAAATAGTGCTCCTGCAAATAGGCTAGAGCATCTTCCGGCGTCAAGGGCTTGCTGAAATAGAAGCCCTGGATTTGATGGCAGCCTTCATTCCGTAAGAATTCCAACTGTTCCCTATTCTCAACGCCCTCGGCGATAATATCCAGGTGTAGCGATTTGGCGATACCAATCACCATTCTTGCAAACGCAGCATCTTCTTCATCTTCTGCCACATGGTCCACAAAAGACTTGTCCATCTTGAGGGTATGTACGGGATAATGCTTCAAGTAAGATAGCGAACTATAGCCAGTGCCAAAATCGTCAATGGAAATCTGTAGTCCCATGCTGGAAAGGGCACGCATAATCTCCACCGTCTTTTCCACCTCGCACATGGCCGTATATTCCGTAATTTCCAGTTTGAGGTTTTTCGGATTCAACTGGGTTTCGGTAAGCACTCGCTTTACCTCGTCCACCATGTTATCCAACGCAAACTGTTTTGCAGAGAAGTTTACGGCCACGCGGATATTCTTGTAGCCCATGTCCACCCATTTCTTGGCCTGCTCGCAAGCCATGCGCAAAATAAGGCCACCCATGGGGACAATAAGACCCGTCTCTTCTGCAATGGGGATAAATTCTGCCGGAGGAACGATTCCCTGCTCCGTATTGTTCCAGCGCACAAGCGCTTCAAAGCCCACAACAGAATTGCCAGCATCAATATCCACAATGGGCTGGTACATCAGCAAAAATTCCTGAGCCTGGATGGCGCGGCGAATGTCATATTCCAGCTTATAAAGCTTCATGGCCTTTTCACGGATGCCACCTGCAAAGAACTGCACACCGCCATGGTTACCACTCTTCTTCAAGTCCCGTAAAACGGCGTTCGCATTGGCGAGGATATCTTCCACGCAGTCCACATCACGATTCACCACAACCGCCATGGAAACACTCATGTAGAGCTCACGGCCATCCACCTCAATCGGGGACTTTACTTTGTTGTGAAGTCTGCGAACAATGCTGAGCAAATCATTATCCGCATTGATGCCCTGAATGTTGTGGAGGATTACCGCAAATACGTCTGGCCCGATGCGCGCCACGCAATCCTCTTCGCGGCAGGATGTCTTAATGCGGTCCGAAATAATCCGGAGTACGTTATCGCCGAAATTGATAGAGTAGGAATCGTTGATGGCTCCGAAGCTATCTATATCCATCAATGCCACAGCGAACGTGTAATCCGGCCGTTCTGCAGCCATGTCCACATCCACTTTCAATTTTTCCAGGAAGAACTTGCGGTTGTATACTCCCGTGAGAGCATCCTGATAAACATAGAAGTAGTTCTGCTTCTCAAGAGCTGCCCGATCCACCACGCTACTGACCGAGCCTATGACGCGAATGGGGCGCCCTTCCTCATTGCACTGTGGCCTACCAGAAATGGAAATCTGAACATTCTCGCCGTCCACTTTCTTTATCAGACGGAGCACCAGCGTGAAGGAGACCTTTTCATTAAGAGACCGGGCAAATTCCTTGCGGAAGATATTCCAGTCGCTTTCCATAACCTGAGACTTGATGGCCGCAAAGGAATCCCCCATCTCCACCAGGCTCAAATCCAGCAGTTTCGCCACCCGATTGGACCAATACACCTTCCCCGTAGGCACATCGAAGGTCCAGAATCCATCGGAAGAAACATCCACCATCAGTTGAAAAAGCTCATCCTTCTCCAGCAAATCCTTTTGGTAATCCCTGGCCAAGTGATCCGTGCTTATTTTATCCGGAATCTGGACATCATTCCGCATCTTCTTCAAATTACCCACAGAAGGGAACTTGTAAAAGATGGAGACATACGCCAAAAAGACGATGGCAGCAAAATAGGGAATAAAATTCAAATAGTTATCGGTGAACCCCACAATCTCGGGAATGAACGCGGCAAAAAGGAAGCACGCAAACAAGAGTGCAAACCGCAGAATCACATGTTCATCAAATAAACGCATGCGTATTAAAACTATATCATTTATATGTGTTTTTCATCACGCTATATAGTCTGTAAGTATTTTGGAACCTTTGCGTTAGTCCAAACAAAACTATTCCAACTTGGAGTATGCGCTAAATTTCCGTTTTTCCCTCTTTTTTCTCCCTATCAGAGGGACTTTATGCTATCTTGAAAATATAACGAGGAAAATCAATGGAGCCACTCCAGTTCACATCTCTCCCATCCATGTACTTCTCCAACCTGACCCGGCGGGATTTTAAGGGGTGGTACCAGCGGAAAGGGGACGACTGGGTCCATTTTTCTAGAGAAGAGCTCCTGATTCAGACCAAGGCCCTCTGCGTGGCGCTTCGGCATCAAGGTTTAAACCCCGGCGAAAGCCTCGGCATCATCGCCCCAAGTTCCCCGGCCTGGATTATGGCGGATATCGCCACCCAAATCAACTGCGGCCAGGTGGTCCCCCTCTTCCCCAACATTTCCTCCGAGAATTTCAGTTACCAGTGTGACGATGCCAAAGTCCAGTTTTTGCTGGTGGAGCGCGTTGATGACTTGAGCGCCCCCCTGAGAGAAGTTCTCCCCCGATTCAAGGCGGTGATTTGCATTGATTCGGAATCGGAACTACCGCCCCAAGGTGTTTATTGGAAAGACCTGGTGCAAGAGGGCATCGAGTTTTTGAAGAATCCCGAGGAAGGGGATTGGATTGAGAATCAATTGCTGAGTATCCGGTCCGACGACTTGTTCAGCATCATCTATACCAGCGGTTCCACAGGCAGGCCCAAGGGCGTAGAACTCACCCACCGGAACATGCTTTCCCAAATCCAGAACATCCTCCCCTTCTACCCCATGTTCCGGAAAAAAGATTCCGTGCTCACCATCCTCCCGGTAGCCCACGTGTTCGAGAGAATGGCGGTTTACTATTACATTCTGAATGGCGCAACCATCTATTTTGCCGACAGTCCAAAACATGCCGCGGCACTCATGCGAGAAATCCGCCCCACGGTGATGATTGTGGTGCCCCGCATTCTGGAGCGCGTATACGAAAGCATTACGGGAGCGGCAGAAAAGACCCGCGGCGTAAAGCGATGGTTTGTGAAAGGCGCCATCAAGGTCGCAAAAATCGAAGACCCCCTCAAACGCAAAAGTCTGTTCCAGCGGATTTACGACAGAACCGTCTACCGCAAGATGCGGGAGGCCATCGGCGGGAACTTCCGCATCATCGTCTCTGGCAGTTCGGCCCTGAACAAAACCATCTGCCGTTTTCTATTGAACATCGGGCTACCCGTGTATGAGGGCTATGGACTCACGGAATGCTCCCCCGTTGTGAGCACCAACACCAAGACGGATTTGAAGCCCGGTTCCGTAGGGAAACCCCTGAACCACCTCTCCATAAAAATCGGCGAGAATAGCGAAATCCTCGTGAAAGGGGACAGCGTTTTTCGCGGGTACCACAACCATCCGGAACTGAACAAGGACATCTTTACCGAAGACGGATATTTCCGCACCGGAGACCAGGGTACTCTGGATGAAGATGGATTCCTTTCCATTACGGGCCGCATCAAGGAACTCCTGAAGACCAGCACCGGGAAATACGTGTGCCCCGCCCCCATTGAGCTGGAAATTGGGCGCCACCCCGTCATCGAACAAGCTCTGGTTATCGCCAATGACCGTAAGTTCGCCTCCGCACTGGTGTTCATGAACCCGGAAGGGGCACGCCGCATGCTGAAGTTTGAAAAGGCGGATTTCTCCGTAGAACGGGCAATGAAATCCGAACGCATTCAGGAAGCCATCAACCGACACATCACCCGCATCAACAAGAAACTCAGCCACTGGGAACAAATCCGCAAGTGGACTTTGATTGGCGATGAACTGACCATTGAATCGGGACTTTTGACACCGACCCTCAAAATCCGACGGAAAACCACAGAAGCGCGCTATAAAGATGAAATCGAGAAAATGTATCAGTAAGGGTACGTTTGCAGACCTGTACGCACGATAAACCGCGTAGATTTTATATCTTATACCACGGAATTTTAACCTCAACACAGAAAACATTATGGATATCAATTCTCTTGCTCAGCCACACATTTTGAAACAGCCGGTTTATGTGACCGGAAAGCCCATCGCCTACACCGCCCGTGAATTCGGCCTCGACCCGGAATCCATTGACAAACTGGCCAGCAACGAGAACCCGTTCGGCCCAAGCCCCAAGGGAGTAGCCGCTGCACAAGATTACCTGAAGACCGTGAACCTCTACCCCGATGGCGGCGCCTACGACCTCATCGGAAAAATTGCGGAATTCCGCGGCATGAAGCGCGAACAGATTGCCGTCGGTAACGGCAGCAACGAAATCCTCACCATGCTCGGCAAAGTTTTCCTCGGTCCGGACTGCAACGCCGTCATGAGCCAGCACTCCTTCGCCGTGTACAAACTCACGACCATGGCCGCAAACTCCACAGTCGTGGAAGTCCCGATGTCCGCCCCAGCGTTCAAGTGCGACCTCAAGGCCATGCGCGCCGCCGTGACCGACAAAACACGCCTCGTGTTCCTCGCGAACCCGAACAACCCGACCGGAAGCGACCTCACCGCCAAGGAAATTTTGGACTTCGCGGACAGCCTCCCGGAAACCTGCATCCTCGTGATGGACGAAGCCTACACCGAATTCATCGAAGACCAGGCCCCGGATTTCCGCAGCCGCATCAACGAAGGCAAGAACATCATCTGCTGCCGCACCTTCAGTAAGATTTACGGCCTCGCCGGCCTCCGCGTGGGCTACTGCCTCGCCCGCCCCGAAATCATCGGCCTCATCAACCGCGTCCGCGACCCGTTCAACGTGAACAGCATCGCCCAGGCCGCAGCCTGCGCCGCCATCGACGACCAGGAATACGTGAACTTCGTCCGCGAAAAGAACAAGGAAGGTCTCAAGCAGCTCATGGAAGGCTTCGAAAAGATGGGACTTCCCTATGTGAAGAGCCAGGCGAACTTCATCTCCGTCGGCGGCTTCAAGGATCCGATGGACGCCTTCCAGGCCTTGCAGCGCATGGGCACCATCGTCCGTCCGCAACCGCAGATGGGCGACATCCTCCGCATCACCGTGGGCACCAAGGAACAGAACGAAAGGCTCTTGAAGAACATCAAGGCCTATTTGGGAAAGTAAGCTAACGCTTCCGCGCCAAGTTACTTTGTTCAAAATTCATTGAAAGAAGCCAGCGAAAGCTGGCTTTTTTTGGTTTAGGAGGGAAAAAGAATCTTAAAGCGCCTTGATTTCTTCGGGGGTTAGGTCCGTCCGCTTGGAAATAATTTCAAGAGAAACGCCATCGTCTCGAAGGCCCTTGGCAATTTCCTTATTGGCCTCTGCACGACCCTCGGCACGGCCTTTCTTGAACTTTATGTTGAGTTCTTGTTCCAGAGTCATGTAAGCCTTCCTTGTGATTGGGTCCTTGCGGTACTTGTCCACGATTGCCTGGATCCGCTTCATCTTCTCGGATTCGCACTTTTGCGTGGCAAAGTATTGCATGTACTCGCGGGTAGATTCGTCTTCGATTTCACCGTACTTCCTAAATATATTAAAGTTAGCAAGGCGAGTGAAGTGACAAAATTTATTTTGGCATTTCCGAGCCGCAGCAACTTTGGAGCGCAGCTCAAAAATTTTTGTACGTGAGGTCGCCCATCAGGATATTCGGGTCGCTTTCCTCGCGGTTTTCGAAGCGGTAAGATGTATCACCTATAGAAAAATAAGGCATTATATTATTTTTTCCAAACCAAATATTCATTGAGCACCTTCCTTTTTATAATTATTTTTAACTTTATCAAAAACCGACTTTTTCACCAAATGAAGATTACCCTTCGTCCTTGACAACGCAACATATAATTTATTTATAGTTGATTGACTAATTTTAGCTATGTTAAAATCGTCTTGATCTAATTTTTCAAAATCTTGAGTCAGTATCACACAAACCTCATCCATGGTATCGCCCTTTGAATAGGACCAATTGACAGATTTTAAAGTATAATCAGACGCTTTGGAATAAACAAGTTTAACAATTCCATTATTCTGAAGAATATCCTCTAATTGCGATTCATCAATCCATTTTACAGAGCCTGTGTTTATCCCTTGAGATTCAATATTTATTCCTAATTTCAACGAAATGAATTCACACACATCTTGTGAACATCGTCTTGATTTCAAAAGAAGGTTTTCATCAACAGAAAAATCCATATTTCTTAAATTTGAAATAAAATCTTGATAAGAAACATCCTCTTTTCGATTTTGAAAAGGGCGGCCTTTATTATTGTTTGCAGAAACCGAATGTTGATAAAAATCTCCAACTAACATCACATTACCTGCATACTTTGCCAAACCGCAAATTAAATCAAAGTCATATTCTCGAAAATCCTGAAATTCATGAGGCATCATCAACATGTGTGGAAGCATTTAGGCAGCCTTGCTAGATGATCCT